>NZ_JANZKM010000014.1:0-96318 GCF_025642935.1 Curtobacterium sp. RIT-PI-V | reverse complement strand
CGGACACGTCGTGCACGGTCTCGCCGAGCCCCTCGACCACACCGCTGACGAGCCCGCGCTGCTGCGTCTGGGCGGACGGAGTGGACGCTGCGTCGGCAGCCGAGGCCGGACGGGCCCCGAACGCCAGGGACAGCAGCACGAGGGCAGCGAGGGTCCCGACGCCCACCAGGGCGATCCGGAGCACCGCGAGCAAGGGTGCGCGCGACGTCGTGTCCATGCGCTCACCTCCTGATCTCGGCTGCGCACGTAGAGTGGTTGACCGGCAATGTACGCCGGTCCGTTCCGGAACGCACCCCGTTCTGGAAGAAATTCTCAGGAAAGGCCGTCCGTGGTCTCGATCTTCGCCGCCCCGACCCGCAACCTCGACATCGTCACGCTGCACGAGATCCTCCGCCTGCGACAGGACGTCTTCGTCGTCGAGCAGGGGGCCGCGTACGGCGACATCGACGGGCGTGACCTCGAGCCCGGCACGGTGCAGTTCTGGGCGGGCCAGGGCTCGGTGGACGCCACGCTCCGGCTCCTGCGCGAACCCGACGGCACCGAACGCATCGGCCGGGTCGCCACGGCGGCGCACGCCCGCGGACAGGGCCTGTCGGGGCAGCTGATCGAGGCCGCGATCGCCGAGTCCCGCTCCGCGGCCATCGCCCTCGGCGCGCAGTCGCACCTCGAGCAGTGGTACGCCCGCTTCGGGTTCGTGCGGTCCGGCGACGAGTACCTCGAGGACCGGATCCCGCACGTCCCGATGACCCGGCAGCGCTGAGCGAACCGGCGCGTCAGGCGCGCCAGCGGCGGAGTTCGTCGAACGAGCGGCCCTGCGTGGACCGGTCGGCGACGAGCCGCTCGAACACGATGTTCGTCTGGGTCGTCGCCACCGACGGGTCACCGCTGAGCTCGTCGGCGACGAAGTCCCGAAGCTGCTCGGTCGACTCGCACGCGATGTGCACGAGGAAGTCCTTGTCACCGGCCAGGAACGAGACGTCCTGCACGACGGGCACGCGGAGCAGTCGCTTCGCGAAGTCGCGGAGTTCGTGGCGGGCCGCGGCGTGGACCCGGACGGAGACCATCGCCTCGATCGAGAAGCCGAGGCGCGCGATGTCGACCTCGGCCCGGTAGCCGCGGATCACCCCGGCGTCCTCGAGGGCCCGGACCCGGGTCAGGCACGTCGACGGCGCGATGCCCACGGCGGCCGCGAGGCGGTTGTTCGGGATCCGGGCGTCGCCGGCCAGGGTCCAGAGGATGCGCTCGTCGACCTCGTCGAGGCGCGGGGCGGGGTCGGGACGGCGAGCTGGTCGGTCGGACACGGCTCGACGCTACCGCGACGGTGCGAGCAGGGCGCGGAGCGCGTCGTCGAGCGCCCCGGCCACGACGTCGTCGTCGGCCGACGCGAGCGGCTCCACCGCGGTGGACCGCCGGAGCATCGTCATCCCGAGCACCACCGACAACGCGATCTCGGCCCGGACGAGCAGTTCCTCGGTGGCCTCGCCGCCGACGGCCGTGGCGAGCCGTTCCGCGTACCGGCGGAGGGTCTCGCGGCGGATGGCGTCGGCACCGTCGTCCCCGGAGGACCGGAGCAGCAGCATGAGCTGGAGGGAGTCGTCGTCGGTCGGCGTACGGACCACGTGTGAGACCAGACCGGACAGCGCGCGCTCGAGGCCACGCTCGACGGGCTGCTCGGCCCCGAGGTCCTGCACCACCCGGTCGAGGCAGGAACGGAACAGCCCCTCCTTCGACCCGAAGTAGCGGTTGATCAGTGCGACGTTGACCCCGGCGTCGGCGGCGATGTCCCGCACCGTCGTCGCCTTGTACCCGTCGAACGCGAACCGGTGCCGTGCCGCCCGCACGAGCAGCAGTCGGGTGGCGGCGGCGTCCTTGCTCATGGTCGAAGCGTAGCGGCCCGGCCCGGGATGTAAGCAAGTGTTGACATCGCGTGAGAACTGCGTACCCTCGTCAAGTCAGCAATTGTTTACATCACCCGAGACACGGAGCACGATGACCGACACCATGCAGAGCCCTCGCACGGGCTCGCACCCCACCACCGCCGGGCACCGGCCGAACAGCACGGCGATCATCGTCTACCTGTCCCTCGGCGGTCTGTCGTTCGCGGTCCTGCAGTCGCTCGTCGCCCCGGCGCTGTCGACCATCGGACAGGACCTCGGCGCTTCGACGAGCGCGACGAGCTGGGTGCTCACCGCCTACCTGCTCTCCGCGTCGGTGCTCACACCGATCCTCGGCCGCCTCGGCGACATGATCGGCAAGCGCAAGGTCCTGATCGTCGTGCTGTCGATCCTGCTCGTCGGCGCCGTGCTCGCCGCCCTGGCACCGAACCTCGGCGTCCTCATCGTCGGCCGTGCGCTGCAGGGCGCCGCCGGTGCGGTGATGCCGCTGTCGATCGGCATCGTCCGCGACGAGCTGCCGAAGGAGAAGGTCAGCGTCACGATCGGCCTGCTCTCCGCGATCTTCGGCATCGGCGCCGGCGTCGGCATCGTCGCCGCCGGACCGATCGTCGAGCACCTGTCGTGGCACTGGCTGTTCTGGCTGCCCGCCGTGCTCGTCGTCATCGCCCTGCTCGGCGCGATCTTCGGCATGCCGGAGTCGCCGGTCCGCAAGCCCGGCCGCCTCGACATGGTCGGCACGTTCGTCCTCGCCGTCTCGCTCGTGTCGATCCTGCTGGCCGTCAGCGAGGGCGAGACCTGGGGCTGGGGTGACGGCAAGACCATCGGCCTGCTGGTCCTCGGCGCCGTGGCACTGGTCGCGTTCGTCCTGGTCGAGCTCCGCGTCGCCGAACCGCTCATCGACGTCCGCCTGTTCGCCGTCCGCGGCGTCTGGACGGCCCACGTCGTCGCGCTCGTCTTCGGCTTCGCGATGTTCGGCACCTTCGTGCTCGTGCCGACCCTGCTGCAGCTGCCGAGCGCACTCGGCTACGGCTTCGGCAAGGACGTGACCCAGGCCGGTCTCTTCCTGCTGCCGACCGTCCTGATGATGATCGTCGCCGGGCCGATCGCCGGCATCCTCGTCCGCAAGGTCGGTCCGAAGCCGCCCATGCTGCTCGGCGGGATCGCCATCGTCGCCGCGTTCCTGCTGCCCGCGATCGCGCACGGCGAGCTCTGGCAGGTCGTCGTGTCCGGCATCCTGACCGGCATCGGCATCGGCCTGGCCCTCGCAGCGTGCTCGAACGCCATCATCGAGAGCGTCCCAGCGAACCAGACGGGCGAGGCCATCAGCGCCAACACCGTCGTCCGCACGATCGGCTCGAGCGTCGGCACCGCGGTCATCGCGGCGCTCATCACCTCGCACAGCACCCCGCAGGGCCTGCCGACGGACGACGCCTTCACGATCGGGTTCTGGGCGTGCACCGGCGTCGCGGTCCTCGCCGTGCTCGCCGCCCTCGCGGCCCCGTCGATGCGCGCGCGCCGCGCAGCGGCGGCGGCCCGTGGCATCGACGACCTCGAGGAGATCGCCGACTAGGGCCCTCGGCCCGGCCACCCCGGGAGGCCCGTCCTGCGTCGTCGACGCGGGGCGGGCCTCCCGGCAGTCGCGCCCACCGCCGCCGGCGGCTCCGCAAGCTGGGAAGCGACCGAGCACGCCGCCGCCAGCGTGACGATCATCGGACCGGACGCGTCACAGGAGGTGGACGCGATCACCGCACCCCGGACAGGAGACCCATGAGCACCACGGACCACGACGACACCACGACCAGCAGCAAGCCGTCCTTCCGCGACACCGTCACCGCCGGCCTGGTGCAGAAGGCACTGGAGCCCGTGCTGCGCGCCGTCCGTGACGAGGTGGCGTCGGCTCGGCGGGAGATCAGCGAGCGGGCGAACGGCGCGAAGACCGGCCTGGTGCTCACCGGCGCCGCGGTGGCCTTCGCGCTGACCACACTCGTGCTGCTGGCGGGCCTCGTGGTGGCGCTCCTGGCTCTCGCGCTGCCGATCTGGGCCGCGACGGGGATCACGTTCGTCGTGTTCGCCGTCGTCACCGCGATCCTGTTCGTGGTCGGGCTCCGCGGCATCCGACGGGGCGTGCCGCCGGTGCCGAAGGACACCCTCCGCGCAGCGAAGGACCGTGTCACGCACACGGGCGACTCGTCGGCGACGACCGACTGAGCCCCGACGGCGCTCCAGCGCTACATCGCGAGGGTCATGCCGACGACGGCGACCGTCATCGCGAAGACCTCGCCACTGCGCACTGCCCGACGGTCCTCCTGCGCCCACTCGTGCCGCAGCAGCCACCCGCTGAACGCGCAGTAGCCGATCACGCCGGCACCGAGCACCGCGGACAAGGCCATGCCGTGCCCGCCGTGCCCCTCGGCGACGCCGGTCGCGTGGCCCATCAGGAGCATGCCGGCCATCACGACCGCCGACAGCGCGCGGTGCACGTCCATCGGCTCGGCGCGGCGGCCGTCGGCACGGCGACGACGCATCACCGGCAGCGGTGCGAGCAACAGCAGGAGCGTCGCGGCGAACAGCGTCCACACCGCGCCCGCGTGCACCACGGGCATGAGCATCGCGACGAGCATCACCGCGGCCGGCAGGATCACGCCGGGCCGCGGTCGGTAGCGGTCACCGACGATGCAGCACACCGACGCGAACTGCGGCACGACGAGCATGGCGTCGGCGACGGTCTCGTGCACGGCGGGTCCTCAGCTGCGCCCGGCGCGGTGCAGGGCGGGTCAGTCCTCGGCGCGGGCAGCGGCCTTGGCGGCGCGCTCCTGCTTCACACGGGCGTTCTCGGCGTGCACGGCGGCCTGGGTCTCGCGCTCGCGGACGAGCCACTCGGGCTTCTGCTCGAGCAGCGTCTTGATCTCCGCCGTGGTGAGCGCGTCGTCGATCCCCGCACGGGTCAGGCCCGAGATGGAGACGCCGAGCTTCTGCGCCACGACGGGTCGCGGGTGCGGGCCGTCGCGTCGGAGGTCCTCGAGCCACGTCGGGGGTTCGGTCCGGAGCTCGTCGAAGGCGGTCCGTGTGACGGGAGCGCCCTGGAAGGACTCCGGAGCGGCCGCCAGCAAGATGCCGAGCTTCTTCGCAGCCGTTTCGGGCTTCATGGTCTGTTCCTGCGCCATGCCCCCTAGAGTACGGCCCCTATGCTCGTCTGCATGACCGCGGCACTCACCATCGCATTCGTGCCCGGGGTCTCCCCGGCCAAGTGGGCCCGTGTCTGGCGGGATCGACACCCCTCGATCGAGCTGCGGCTGCGGCCGATCGGGTCCGACGACGTCGACGACACGCTCGACGGCGAGGTCGACATGGTCTTCGCACGCATGCCCGTCTCCGACCGCCACAACGCCATCCCGCTCTGGACCGAGACGGCCGTGGTCGCGATGCCGAAGGACTCCCCCCTCGCCGACCTGGCCGAGGTGGACCTCACCGACGCCGAGGTGCACGTCGTCGACGCCGGTCCGGTGCCGGCCGACATCGCCGCCGCGCTCGACCTGGTCGAGGCGAACGTCGGCGTCGTCGTGCTCCCCCAGTCGCTCTTCCGCGCGGCGAGCCGCAAGGACCTCGTCGCGCGCCCGCTCTTCGGCGCCTCCGGCACCCAGATCGCGCTGGTCTGGCGTGACGAGGACGCCACCGAGACGACCGAGGAGTTCATCGGCGTGGTGCGTGGACGCACCGCCAACAGTTCGCGGACCCAGCCGACGGGCACCGATCGCGACGTCGAAGCGGCCCTGCGCGCGGGAGCCGGCGGCTCCACGGCCGGCGGCGGGTCCGGCAAGGGCGCTGCGGGCAAGGGCGGGTCGGGCAAGGGCGGATCCGGCTCCGGCGCCGGCGGCAAGGCGAAGGCCAAGTCTCCCGGCAGCGGCAAGTCCGGCAGCGGCAAGAAGTCCAACACCGGCAAGGGCCCCACCCCCGGCCGCGGGAAGATGCGCGGCAAGCCGAGCCGGGGTTCCAAGGGCAACCGATGACGGACACGCGCCTGCGGGAGATGCCGGCCACGCGCCTCCCGGCCTGGCTCGACCGGACCATGGCCGAGTACGTGGCGTCGCGGATGCAGGCGGGCGAGACCCGCGAACAGGCCGAGGCGAACAAGCAGAAGTCGCTCGACCAGTGGTTCCCGGACGGGTCCCCGGCCGACGGGCACCTGGTGTGGGACGTCCTCGACCAGGACGACACCGCGGTCGGCTACCTCTGGATCGGGCCGTTCGCTCCGGGCGGGACCGACTGGTGGGTGTTCGACGTCGAGATCGACGAACCGCACCGTCGTCGCGGGCACGCCCGACGTGCACTCGAGCTCGGCCAGCGGGCGGCAGCGGAGCACGGCGCGACGAGCATCGGGCTCAACGTGTTCGGCTACAACACCGGCGCGCAGGACCTGTACGCCTCGCTCGGGTACGAGGTCACCGCGACGCAGATGCAGAAGCCGCTGGTCTGAAGGTTCTGCCGCTTCGTCGCGGCAGGTGCGTCGTCACGGCAGCTGCGTCGTCACGGCAGGACGGCAGCTGCTGCGCGGGTGACCCGGTCCCCGCGCGCTGCCTCGGCCGCGGCCCGTGCACGGGCGACGACGACGGCGTCGGCGCGCTCCGCGGAGCCGGCGTCGAACGGCGGTTGCGGGTCGTACTCGATCTGCAGCTGGATCGCCTCGGCCGCTGCCCGCCCCGCGAGCTCGGCCGCCAGCCACAGCGCCATGTCGATGCCGGCACTGACGCCGGCCGCCGTGACGACCGCGCCGTCGTCGACGATCCGGTCGTCGACCGGCTGCGCACCGAACGCCTCGAGCATCGGCTTCGACGCCCAGTGGGTGGTCGCCCGCTTGCCGGCCAGGAGTCCCGCGGCACCGAGGACGAACGCACCCGTGCAGACCGAGGTCACCCAGGTGGCACGTTCGGCCTCGCGCCGCACGAACCCGATGAGCTCGGGGTCGAGCATCGCATCGAAGGCACCGTCACCGCCGGGGACCACGAGGACGTCCGCCGGACCCGCGTCGGCGATCGTCGTCGTCGGGACCAGCGCGAACCCGCAGTCGGTCGGCACCGGGTCGAGCGTCGCCGCCACGTACTCGACGCGTGCGCCGGGCACACGGGAGAGCACCTGCGCCGGGCCGGTGAAGTCCAGCTGCGTCAGGTCCGGGAAGAGCAGGAAGGCGATCCGGATCTCGGTGGGGTCGTGGTCCGGCGTCGTCGCCGAGTCCCCGGCCGGGTCCGGCGTGGGGGCGGGCACGTCGACGGGCACCTCGACGACGTCGGCGTCGACCGGGTGGACGGGACGCACGCGCGGGTTCGGCTGGTCGGTGCTCATGCCGCGACCCTAGCCCGGTGCGGTCGCCGGCGGCGGGGTCGGCGTCCTGGTCAGTTCCAGACGCCCGAGGTCCCGCGCCGGTGGCTGCCGAGCAGGTGCGTGTCGACGATGCCGAGCGCCTCCATCAGGGCGTGCATCGTGGTCGGACCGACGAACGCGAAGCCGCGCTTCCGCAGTGCCTTCGACAGTGCGACGGACTCGTCGGAGGTCGTCGGGACCTGGGCGTACGTCTCCGGCTCGGGCGTCGCCTCCGGACGGAACGACCAGACGAAGTCGGACAGCCCGCCGTCCTGCCGCAGGGCGACCGTCGCGTTCGCGTTGGTGATGGTCGCGAGGATCTTCGCCCGGTTCCGGACGATGCCGGCGTCGGCCATCAGCCGAGCGACGTCGTCCTCGCCGAAGCCCGCGACGGTGTCGGGGTCGAAGTCCGCGAACGCCGCACGGAACGCCGGACGCTTCGCCAGGATCGTGCGCCAGGACAGGCCGGACTGGAACGCCTCGAGTGACAGCCGTTCGAACACCCCGCGCTCGTCCCGCACGGGCATGCCCCACTCGGTGTCGTAGTAGTCGCGGAGCAGCTCGTCCGTCGATGCCCACACCGGCCGGGCGAGTCCGTCGTCGCCGGTCACCAGGTCGGAGTGGGGCGCGGGCTCGGTGGCTGCGGGCTCGGTGGCTGCGGGCTCGGTGGCTGCGGGCTCGGTGGCTGCGGGCTCGGTGCTCATCGCACCATCCTGGCGTGCGCCGCCGACACCGTCGTTGCCAGCCGTGTGGTCACTCGGCCGGCGGGCCGTCCTGGGCGGCCTGCGGGTCCATCCACACGTACTCCCACCGGTGGCCGTCCGGGTCGGTGAAGCTCCGCTGGAACATGAAGCCGAGGTCCATCGGCGCGCGGTCCTCGCTCCCGCCGGCCGCGACGGCGGCGTCGACGATGCGGTGCACCTCGTCCTTCGACCCGGCGGTGAGCGAGTTGATCACCTCGACGGTGCCGGCGTCGGCGATCGTCTTGTCGGTGAAGTCGGCGAACTTCGCGTGGGTGAGCGCCATGACGGAGATCGTGTCGCTGATCACGATGCACGCAGCGGTGTCGTCGCTGAACACCGGGTTGATCGAGTAGCCGAGGGCCTCGTAGAACGCCTTCGAACGGTCGAGGTCGGTGACGGGCAGGTTGATGAAGACCATCGTGTCCACGGGGAGGTTCCTTTCGTCACGCTCAACCTGGCGCGCCCGAGGACGAAGCGCAACCGTTTCATCCGCGAAGCAACCGGTACGCAATATACTGGTTCGATGCAGACGGCGTACGTCGACGAGTCCGAGCCCGGCGGCGGACTCGATCACACGGTCTACGTGCTCGCTGCCGTCATCGTGGCGGATGCCGGAGCCGACGATGCGAGAGCCGCCGTGCGTCGGAGCACACCCCCGCGCATGCGGAAGCTGCACTGGTACGAAGGCCTGCCCGCGCAACGCATCTCGTGGCTCGATCTCCTGCGGCACGCGGTCGAGGTGGTGGTCGTCCGCTACGACGGCGCGGTCGCACGAGCGGAACGGCGTCGCCGGCGGTGCCTGGAACGTCTGGTGTGGGAACTCGAGCAGCGCGGTGTCGAAACACTCGTGCTGGAGTCTCGCGGTCCGGCGAGGGATCGTGACGACCGCTCCATGTTCACGACACTCCGCGACCGAGGCGTCGGGCTCCGACTGCGCTGGGCACACGCGCGACCGTCGGACGAGCCGCTGCTCGCGCTCGCCGACATCGCCTGCGGGGCGCACGGTGACGGCGCGGGACGGATCCCGCCGCCGGTGATCGTGGCCTGATCACGGCGCGGAACCCCCGCGGCACGGGTCCGGACAGCGCAAATCCCCGGGCCCGCGCTGGCTGCAGGACATCCGGGGATCACTTCCGACCGAGAGCACCCGGTCGACATATCAATACTAGGACCAGCGCCGAACTGCCGTCAACAGGCACGGGGACGGACGGGAGTCGCGGTGCCAGCCGGCACCGCGCCTCCCGTCCGTCGATCAATTCAGCTGGTCACGCGAGGTCGCGGCCTTCGCCGGCCGCCTTCTGGTGCTCCTCGGCCTCGGCCTGGCCGATGATGTCCTCCGCCGGCACCGGGTTCAGCCGGTCCCAGAGGAAGAAGAGCAACCCGCCGACGAGCATCGACAGCCCGACCCACAGGTTGATGTGGATGCCACCGGTCTTCTCGGGGTCGGTGTTCCAGTGCACGATGCCGACGATGGTCACGATGACGCCGTACAGGACGAACAGGCCACCGAGGATGCGACGCAGGTCGAGTCGGCGGGTGGAGCGGACGAGGGCGGCCTTCTGCTCCTCGGTCATGGCGGTGTTGGTGTCGCTCATGGGAGATCTCCTTCGCGGGTCTTCGCGGGCCTAGAGGAACGGGAGGTACAGGACGACGCACAGGATCAGTGCGACGGTGCCGAGCAGGGCGGGCGAGCGGTACCAGGCGGTGTCGGTCGCCACCGAGTCGCTGTGCAGGTCGATCTTGCCGATGCCGTACACCAGCCCGCCGAGCTCCTTCTCGTCCTTGGGCGTGGTGAACATCGAGACGATGAACCCCACGACCAGGACGGTCACGAACGAGATGATGGCGCCGTACAGGGTCTCCGCGGTCGCGGTGGCGAACAGGTCCGGGTTCACGAGGTACGCGATCCACGTGATCGTCGGCGTGACGATGCCGAGGACGTAGCCCCAGAGCGCACCGGCGGTGGTCATCCGCTTCCAGAGCAGCCCGAGGATGAACACGGCGAACAGGGGCGCGTTGAAGAAGGAGAACAGCGTCTGCATGTAGGTCATGATGTTCGACGCCTGGGCCGCGATGAACGCGGTCGCGATGCCGACCAGGACACCGACGACGGTGACCCAGCGACCGGTCTTCAGGTAGTGGACGTCCGGCATGTTCGGCTTGATGTAGCGCTGCCAGATGTCGTACGTGAAGACGGTGTTGAACGACGAGACGTTGGCCGCCATGCCGGCCATGAACGACGCGAGCAGGCCGGTCACCGCGACGCCGAGCACACCGGTCGGCAGGTACATCTGGATGAGCTTCGGGATCGCGTCGTTGTAGGTGAGCGAGCCGTCGGCGAACTGGTTGCCGACGACCGCCGCGGCGATGAGACCGGGGATCACGACGATGGCCGGGATGAACAGCTTCGGGATCGCGGCGATGAGCGGGGTGCGACGAGCGGCGGACATGTTCTTCGCCGAGAACGCGCGCTGCACCTCGGTGAAGTTGGTGGTCCAGTAGCCGAAGCCGAGCACGAAGCCCAGGCCGAGGACGATCGCGAGCCAGTTGGCGCCGATCGGGTTGGTCACGTCGCCGAAGCCGGTGCCGGCCCAGGCCTGCAGGTGCTGCACGCCCTGGGTCTCGGTGATCGCCTTACTGAGGCCGTCCCAGCCGCCGACGCGGTGCAGACCGACGATCGTCAGCGGGATGAGCCCGGCGATGATCACGAAGAACTGCATGACCTCGTTGTAGATCGCGCTGGAGAGCCCACCGAGGGTGATGTAGACGAGCACGAAGCCGGCGGACACGACGATGGCCAGCCACTCCGGCCAGCCGAGCATCGCCTCGATGACGATGGCCATGGCGTAGAGGTTGATCCCCGCGATGAGCACGTTCGACACGGCGAATGCGATCGAGTTCACCAGGTGGGGGGCCTTGCCGAAGCGGCGGAGCATGAACTCCGGCACCGATCGGACCTTCGACCCGTAGTAGAAGGGCATCATCACGAGGCCGAGGAACACCATGGCCGGCACCGCGCCGACCAGGTAGTAGTGCAGGGTCGCCATGCCGATCTGGGCACCGTTGGCGGCCATCCCGAGGATCTCGGTGGCGCCGAGGTTCGCGGACACGAAGGCCAGGCCCGTGATCCACGCCGGCATCGAGCGCCCGGACAGGAAGAAGTCCATGCTCGTCCGGACCTGTTTGCGGGCGGTGAACCCGATCCCGATGACGACCGCGAAGTACACGATGATCATCAGGTAGTCGACCCAGCCCAAGTCGAGCCGGATCCCTTCGTTCGCTGCAGCGAGAACCATTCAACATCTCCACGTCAGTGTGTTGCAGTCGACAACTCCGCCGACCCGGACGGAGACGTTACACCGAATTGTGACCGTTCACATAGCCGGGGCATGTGTCTACCGACAGCGCCCCGCGGTCCGCAATCGCTAGGCTCGCCCCATGACCGACCAGGCGCGCATCCTCGTCCTCAACGGACCGAACCTCGACATCCTCGGTCGGCGCGACCCGGAGCAGTACGGCACCGTGACGCTCGCCGAGCTCGAGGCGATCGTGCACACCGAAGCGGCAGTGCACGAGCTGGACGCCGACTTCCGCCAGACGAACCGCGAGGGCGAGCTCGTCGAGTGGCTGCACGAGGCGCTCGACGACTTCGCCGCCGTGGTGATCAACCCCGCGGCATACGCCCACACCTCGGTCGCGCTGCACGACGCGGTCGAGGCGCTCTCCGTCCCGGTCGTCGAGGTGCACCTGTCGAACACGTGGAAGCGTGAGCCCTTCCGCCACGTCGACCACGTCGCCACCGCCGCGACCGCGGTCATCGCCGGCGCGGGTGCGGACGGGTACCGCTTGGCGGTCGCGCACGTCGCGTCCCTGATCGCCTGACGCCGCGGCACGGCACCGGCGGTTCTCGACCCGCCGAGGTTCCGAGATCTCGGAACCTCGGCGCCGCTGCCGTCCCGGAGTGGAACCTCGGCGTCACGCGGACGGCAAGTCGTGGAACCTGGCGGTCGAGCGCCCCGGCTCAGAAGTCGGCGGGGCGCCGCACGTCGGTCAGGCCCGCCGTGGCGAAGCCGCCGCGGATGATCGGGATCGCCCGGCGCACGGCCTGGTCGATGCGGAGCTCGAGGTCGACGTTGCCGATGTCGTAGCCGCCCTCGCGCTTCGTGAAGTCGCGCTCGTTGCCGAACACCCCGATCGGCAGCGTCGTGGACTGGAAGAAGCCGAACAGCGGCCGCATCTGGTGCTCGACGAGCAGGGCGTGGCGGTCACTGCCACCCGTGGCGGTCAGCAGGACCGGGGTGTCGACGAGGTCGTACTGCCCGATCCAGTCGAAGAACAGCTTGAACGCGCCGGAGTACGCCGCCCGGAACGCCGGGCTGCCGACGACGAGCACGTCCGCGGCCTCGACGGTCTCGAGTGCCGCCCGGGTGCGGTCGGACATCGCCTCGCGCGACGACGCGGCACCGAGATCGGCCAGCAGCGGGCCGATCTCGACGGTCTCGGTGCGGGCACCCTCGATCTCCTGCCCGAGCCGAGCCACCGTGGCGGCGACCAGGGTGGACGTCCGCGAAGGGTCCGATGGGCTACCGCTGACACCGACGACCAGTTCTCCACTCATGCGGTCGATGCTCACACGCCTGCCACCGAGGCGGCCGGCGTGTGACGACATGTGTCGGGTGCCAGAGCCCGCGGGTACCGTCCGCGGCATGCAGACGTTCTTGCCGTACGCCGACTTCCGGGCCTCTGCCGAGGTCCTCGACGACCGACGTCTCGGCAAGCAGCGCGTCGAGACCCTGCAGGTGATGCGGGCCCTCACGCTGCCGGGGTACGGCTGGCAGCACCACCCGGTCACCGCGATGTGGCGCGGGTACCGTCCGGCACTGATGGCGTACCAGGAAGCGACGTGCCGCGTCTGGCTCGAGCGCGGGCACGTGGACACGTGCCTGGAGAAGACGTTGCTGGACCTCGGGCGGGTGCCGGAGGACCTGGCGGCGTACGAGCGTGGCGAGGTGCCGATCCCGCCGTGGAACGACGACGAGGCCCTGCACGAGTCGCACCGCTCGAAGCTGGTGCAGAAGGCACCGGAGCACTACCGCGAGCTGTTCCCGGACGCACCCGACGACCTGGACTACGTCTGGCCGGGCACACCGGACAGCCCGGGCACACCGGACAGCACGGGCGCACCGGACGGCCCGAGCACACCGGACGGCCCGGTCACACCGGGCAGCGCGGCGGGCGTCACGCCACCGGGACC
The DNA here is from genome assembly GCF_025642935.1 of Curtobacterium sp. RIT-PI-V. Taxonomy (NCBI): domain Bacteria; kingdom Bacillati; phylum Actinomycetota; class Actinomycetes; order Micrococcales; family Microbacteriaceae; genus Curtobacterium; species Curtobacterium sp. RIT-PI-V. The sequence goes on along the minus strand of NZ_JANZKM010000014.1, from coordinate 83,071 downwards.
CACCGCGCACCGTCGCGGCGCGTGACGACGTCGGACCGGATCTCGACGACGTCGCGGAGGCCGTGCACGGTCGCGTCGCGCACGACCGCGGCCGTGGCGTCGTCCTCGGACTCGAACCGGACGACCGCGCACGGCACACCGCGCAGCAGGCGGACGTCCTGGGCCTCGACCACGGCGTGCTCGGCGACCAGCCGGGCCGCAGCGGGCAGGACGGCGTCGGGGGTGGTGCCGACGGCGAGCGCGCCGATCGCCAGGGTCACGCGGTACGAGGGCATGCCCCGACGGTAGCGGGAGCGGGAGACACCGGGAGCCCGCCGTGGGCTGCAGGGGAACTGACGTCGTTCAGGGGGGTCGACGTCGGCCCACGGCGGGTCGCGGTGTGCGGCGGGACGCGACGACAGGGGGAACGTCGCGCCCCGCTCCGGATGTCGATCAGGGGTATCGACATCCGGTCTGGGGCACCGTCCGGGTCACTGGAGGAGCCGGGCGGTGTCGGACCTCAAGGGTGTTCGGTGTCCTCTCGGTACCGGTCCGTCTCGATCGGTGCGGGCATCGATCGAGCGGCAGCGGGTCGGATCATGGGGAGCAGGGCACTCCCGACCGTCGCGAGGGCTCCGACGGCGGCGATCAGCCCGAGGGGGGCGGTGCCGAGGTCGTGCTGCGCGGCCAGGGCGAGCGCGACGAGGGTCGCCGGCGCGGGCAGGAGCTGCACCGCTCGGAAGCGGTCGTCCTGTCGTGTCCGGGTCATCGTCACGTTTGCCATGTGGACACTCTGGCGCAGATTCCGTGTCCGCATAAGGGGGGACACGACCCCACTCATGGAGTAGAACGTCTAGTACACCCCGGGGCGACCCCTCAGCCGAGTGCGCGGACCGTCGCCACGGCGTCCGCGACCGCGCCGACGACGACCGGCACGTCCTCGACGCCGAGGGAACCGTCGAAGGTGAGTCGCAGCGCGGTCCGAGCGACCTCGTCCGGGATCCCGAGCGCGGTGAGCACGTGCGACGCCTCGGTGCTGCCGGCGGCGCAGGCACTGCCGGACGAGGACACGACGTCGCGCTGCTCCAGCTCGAGCAGCACGGTCTCGCCGTTGACCCCGGGGAAGCAGAACGACGCGTGCCCGGGCAGTCGGTGCTCGCGCGACCCGGTCACGAACGCGCCGGGGACGGCGGCGAGCACCCCGTCGAGCACGGCGTCACGGACGGTCGTCGCGGCGGCAGCGGCGGAGGCAGCAGCGCCGCCGGCGGCCGCCAGCCCGAGCGCCGTCGCGACCGCCACCGCCCCGGCGACGTCCTCGGTGCCGGAGCGTCGGCCCCGCTCCTGTCCGCCGCCGTGCAACAGCGGTTCGACGGGCACCCCCGAGCGGACCGCGAGCACGCCGGTCCCCTTCGGTGCCCCGAGCTTGTGCCCGGAGAGCGACAGTGCGTCGACCCCCAGGACGTCGAGCCCGACCGGCAGCCACGGCGCGGACTGCACGGCGTCGGTGTGGAAGCGCGCGCCGACCGCGTGGGCCTCGGCAGCGAGCGCCGGGACGTCCTGCACGGTGCCGATCTCGTTGTCGGCGTGCGCGATCGACACGAGGGTCGTGTCCGGCCGGAGCGCCGCGCGCAGCACCGACGGGTCGACCAGACCGTCCGACGCGACGGGCAGCACCGTGACGTCGAAGCCGTGGAAGCGTGCCAGGTACGCGCAGCTCTCGAGCACGGCCTCGTGCTCGATCGCACTGGTGACGACGTGGCGTCCGCGTGGGGCGGCGAGCGCGATCCCCTTGATCGCGGTGTTCGCGCCCTCGGTCCCACCGGTGGTGAAGACGACCTCGGCCGGTCGGCAGCCGAGCACGCCGGCGACCGTGGCCCGCGCGGCCGCGAGCCCGCGCGCGGCCGCGTCCCCGACACCGTGCGTCGACGACGGGTTGCCGAACACCCCGGTCAGGTACGGCCACATCGCCTCGAGGACCTCGCGGCGGACGGGGGTCGTGGCCGCCCGGTCCAGGTAGAACACGGTCAGTCCCCGGCCGCCACCGCGATGTCGAGCCCGAGGTCGAGCGCCCGGGCCGAGTGCGTGAGCGCCCCGACCGAGATGACGTCGACCCCGGTCGCGGCGATGGCCGCGACGGTGTCGAGGGACACCCCGCCCGACGCCTCGACGAGCGCGCGACCCGCGACGATGCCGACACCCGTCGCGAGCTCGGCCGGCGTGAAGTTGTCGAGCATGATCGTGTCGACGCCCGCCGCGACGACGGGCTCGATCTGGTCGATGCGGTCCACCTCGACCTCGACGTGCACGGTGTGCCCGAGCCGCTGCCGTGCTGCGGTGATCGCATCACCGATGCCGATGCCACCGGCGAGCAGCACGGCCAGGTGGTTGTCCTTGGCGAGCACGGCGTCGGACAGCGACGTGCGGTGGTTGTGGCCGCCACCGCAGCGCACGGCGTACCGCTCGAGGGCGCGGAGGCCGGGCGTGGTCTTCCGGGTGTCGACGATGCGCGCCGAGGTGCCCGCTGCGGCCGCGACGTGGGCCGCGGTGGCGGTGGCGATGCCCGACATGCGTTGCACCAGGTTCAGCGCCACCCGCTCGGCGCGGAGCACCGAACGCGCCGACCCCGTCACGGTGGCGAGCGTGTCACCGGCGGTGAACGCGGCCCCCTCGTCGGCGTGCACGGTCGCCCGGATCGACGGGTCGACCGCGTGCATGACGGCCACGAAGACGGTCCCGCCGCTCAGCACCCCGGGTTCACGGGCCGCGAGCGTCGCCGTCGCGGTCGCGTCGGCCGGGATGAGCGTCTCGCTGGTGACGTCGCCCCAGGGCGCGTCCTCTTCCAGCGCGGTCTCGATGACGCGGCGCAGGGCGTGCGGCGGGATGGTGCCGGGGTCGATGGTCATGCGGGAACCTCCTGCGGGACGGCGATGTGTCGAGTGACCGTCTCGGCGACCCAGGCGTACGAGGCCGGAGCTGCTGGATCGGTGTCGGGGTGGTCGGTGCGGGCGTGGGCGCCGCGGGACTCGGTGCGGGTCTCGGCGGCGAGCGCGACCAGCCGTGCCAGGTCGAGCAGTGCGCGGTCCTCGTGCTCGCGCACGCCGCCGGTGGCGGACGCGGTGAGCGCGTCGAGGTCGCACCGGGCGCTCGCCAGTCCGGTCGCGTCACGCAGCAGCCCGACGCGGTCGGTCATGACGGCCTGGACCGCCTGGCGGACGTCGGTGGACCCGTCGCGGTGATCCGGGCCTCCTGGCCAGGTCTGACGGGAAACGCGGATCACGTCCGCCGTGCGGGGAACGCTGGTCACGCGCAGGTCTGCGTTCCCCCGCAGGCGGAGCAGGCCGGGCCTGGGTGCGGCGACCGCGTCCGCTGCGCGGACCGCGAAGACGAGTCCCTCGAGCAGGGAGTTCGAGGCCAGACGGTTCGCTCCGTGGACCCCGGTGCAGGCGGCCTCGCCGATGGCCAGCAGCCCCGGGAGGCTGGTGCGCCCCTCGGCGTCGGTGGCGATGCCGCCCATCGAGTAGTGGGCCGCCGGCGAGACCGGCACGCCCTGGCGGGTCCAGTCGAAACCGGCCGCGCGGGTGGCCCGGGTGAGTCCGGGGAAGCGTCCGGTCAGGAAGTCCGCGCCGAGCCCGGTGGCGTCGAGGAGCACGGGTGCGCCGCCCTGGTCGCGGACGGCGGCGGCGATGCCGCGGGCGACGACGTCGCGCGGAGCGAGCTCGGCGTCCGGGTGGACAGCCGTCATGAAACGGCGTCCGCGCGCGTCGCGGAGGACGGCTCCCTCGCCGCGGACGGCCTCGGAGACGAGCCCGCCGTCCGGTACTGCGAGGCGGGTCGGGTGGAACTGGACGAACTCCAGGTCGGCGACCACCGCTCCGGCACGCCACGCGGCGGCCACGCCGTCCCCCGTCGCCACGAGCGGGTTGGTGGTCTCGCGGTACAGGTGTCCCGCTCCCCCGGAGGCGATCACGACGGCGTCGGCGTCGATCCGTCTGGGTTCGCCGAGCAGGTCGAGGACGTCGACGCCGACGACGGCACCGTCGCGCACGACGAGGTCGGTGAGGCAGGTGCGCTCGAGGATCGTGACGTGCTGGCGGTGCAGCGCGTCGATGAGCGTGCGCTCGATCGCCGCGCCGGTGGCGTCGCCGTCGGCGTGCACCACGCGCCAGCGTCCGTGTGCGGCTTCGCGCCCGCGGGCCAGGTCGTCGCCGTACCGGTCGAGGGCCGACGGGTCGGTCGAGCGGTCGAACGGCACACCGAGGGCGAGCAGGTCGCGGACGCGGGCCGGTCCGTCGCTGCAGAGGACCTCGACGGCGCGCGCGTCCGCGCTGCCGGCCGCCGCGACGTGGGTGTCGGCCTGGTGCAGTGTCGGCGAGTCGTCGGCGCCGAGCGCCACCGCGACTCCGCCCTGGGCGTACGCGGTGGCACTGTCGGCGAGCGCACCCTTCGTCACCAGCGTGACGTCGTGGACGGCGCTGGCACGGATCGCTGCGGTCAGTCCGGCGATGCCGGAGCCGACGATGACGACGTGCACGGTGGCTCCGCCTCAGTCCCGCGGCTTCGCCGCGAGCATGCGCTCGAGCGCGACCTTGGCGTCGGCCTGGACCTCGGCGGGGACCACGATCTCGTTGAGGACCTCGCCGCGCACCAGGGCCTCGAGCACCCAGGCGAGGTAGCCCGGGTGGATCCGGTACATCGTCGAGCACGGGCAGACGACCGGGTCGAGGCAGAAGATCGTGTGCTGCGGGTACTCGGCGGCGAGCCGGTTCACCATGTTGATCTCGGTGCCGATCGCGAACGTGGTCGGTTCGGTGGCCGCGGCGACGGTCTTCCGGATCAGGTCGGTGCTGCCGGCGTGGTCGGCGGCGTCGACGACGGCCATCGGGCACTCCGGGTGGACGATGACCTGGACGCCGGGGTGCTCGCGTCGGGCCTGGTCGATCTGGTCGACGGTGAAGCGGCGGTGCACCGAGCAGAAGCCGTGCCAGAGGATGACCTTCGCCGCTTCGAGGTCGCTCTCCTCGTTGCCGCCCAGGGGCTTCCGGGGGTTCCACATCGGCATCAGGTCGGTGCTGATCCCCATGGCCTTGGCGGTGTTGCGACCGAGGTGCTGGTCGGGGAAGAACAGCACGCGCTGCCCGCGCTCGAACGCCCACTCGAGCACCGTCGCGGCGTTCGAACTGGTGCAGACGATGCCGCCGTTGCGCCCGCAGAACGCCTTGAGGTCGGCAGCGGAGTTCATGTAGGTGACGGGGATGACGGGCGCCCGGCCATCGGCGTCGGGCTCGGTGCCGTAGACGGCGGTGAGCTCGGCCCAGGCGGCCTCGACGCTGTCGATGTCGGCCATGTCCGCCATCGAGCAGCCCGCGGCCAGGTTCGGCAGGATGACGCGCTGGTCGTCGCGGGCCAGGATGTCGGCGGTCTCGGCCATGAAGTGCACACCGCAGAACACGATGGCCTCGGCGTCGGGCTTCGTCAGCGCGGCGTTGGCGAGCTGGAACGAGTCACCGAGGAAGTCCGCGTGCCGGACGACCTCGTCGCGCTGGTAGAAGTGCCCGAGGACGACGACCCGGTCGCCGAGCGTGGCCTTCGCCCGCTCGATGCGCGCGTGCAGCTCGTCGGTCGGCGCGGTCTTGTACTCCTCCGGCAGCACGCCCTGCCGCGGTGCGCTCGTCGGGATGACGTCGGTCATCGACGAGCCCGGGCCGTACCCGGGCCGGGAGTCGAAGTCCCACGTGGGCATGGCGAGGTCGGGCGTGCAGGTGCTGCCGCCGGCCTTGCCGTTCGAGATGAGGTCGATGGTCGTCGCGATGGACACGGTGGTTCCTATCGGTTCTGCGGTCGTGTGCCCTGCTGCAGCGGGCCGTTGTCCGCGTAGGCCAGGTCGGGGTTCGAGCGGTACAGCCGGGCCGGACGGTGCCGACCCCCGCTCGTGGTCTCGTCGGTCGGCAGGATCGCGTCGGTCTTCTCGACCTGCCGACGGAAGTTCGCGGGGTCGAGCGCGCGCCCGAGCACCGCCTCGTACACCCCGCGCAGCTCGGCGAGGGTGAACCGGTCCCCCAGGAAGGCCTGGGCGATGCGGGAGTACGACATCTTGGTGCGGAGCCGCCAGAGCGCGTACTCCACGATCCGGTCGTGGTCGAAGGCGAGCGGCGGGTGCTCGTCGGCGAGGAACCAGCGGACGTTCCAGTCGTCCGGCACGACGTTCGCCTCGTCCGGGTGCACGAGCGCCCAGTACACGATCGACACCACCCGGCTCGGTGAGCGGCCGACGTCGCCGAACGCGTAGAGCTGTTCGAGGTAGCGGGGCTGCACGTTCGTCGTCTCGCGCAGGCGGGCTGCGGCGGAGTCCTCGAGTCCCTCGTCGACGCCGACCCAGCCGCCGGGCAGTGCCCACGACCCCTCGAACGGTTCGGCCACCCGGCGCACCAGCGGCATCCACAGCGCCGGCGCCCCGGTGTCGGGGTGCGGGCGCAGCGCGACGATCACCGTCGAGACCGCGACGCGGATGCCTGCTTCGTCCATGGTGGACCTTAATGTCAGTGTGACTCGAAGTGTTCGGGTTGCGATGACACTATCACCGCTGCGCGGTGTGTTGCGCCCGTGCGGGACTCCGGGTCGTCACGAACCGGAAACAGATCGTCACGAGGCCGAAAACTCCGGGAGGCCCCGCGTGGATACGGTGAGCACCATGACGACGGTGACGAGGATGCATGCCGTGGTGTCGGGGACCGTCCAGGGGGTCGGCTTCCGGTACTGGACGGCGCGGAAGGCCGACGGGCTCGACCTCGTCGGGTACGCCAGGAACCTCTGGGACGGCACCGTCGAGGTCGAGGCCGAGGGACCGTCGGTCGCGGTCGAGACGTTGATGGAGTGCCTGCGGAGCGGGCCGCCGTCGGCCACCGTGACGGACGTCGCGCTCCGGCCGGTCGTACCGCACGGCGACGCCGACGGGTTCGCGATCCTGCACTGACCCGGTCGCACCGACCGTTCCCGTGCGGATGTCGGTGCGGAGCGGAATAATCGAATCCACTCAGGCGGTTGCCCTGTCTGCGCGTCCTGCGCCACCTCGTTCCACCAGTCGTGATCCACCAGGAGCTCCCGCATGACCCAGGCCGTCGATTCCGCCCCCCGCACGGGAAGCGTCTCGAAACCGACCGCTGCCGAGACCCGTCTCGTGATCGGGCTGCTGCTCGTGTCCGCGTTCGTCGTCATCCTCAACGAGACGATCATGGGCGTGGCGCTGCCGCGGCTGATGGACGACCTCGACATCAGTGCGGCGACCGGGCAGTGGCTGACCACGGGCTTCCTGCTCACCATGGCGGTCGTCATCCCGATCACCGGGTTCCTGCTGCAGCGGTTCAACACCCGCCCCGTCTTCGTCTGGGCGATGGGCTTGTTCTCGGCCGGCACCCTGATCGCCCTGCTCGCACCCGGGTTCACGCTGCTGCTCGTCGGCCGCATCGTCCAGGCGAGCGGCACCGCGATCATGATGCCGCTCCTGATGACGACGGTGCTCACCCTCGTCGACCCGGCCCACCGTGGCCGCATCATGGGCAACATCTCGATCGTCATCTCGGTCGCACCGGCCATCGGCCCGACGATCTCCGGGCTCATCCTCAACGCGTTCTCGTGGCGCTGGCTGTTCGGCTTCGTCCTGCCGATCGCGATCGCCGCGCTCATCCTCGGCATGGTCAAGGTCCGCAACGTCTCGACGCCCCGCAGGGCACCGCTCGACGTGTTCTCGGTGATCCTGTCCGCGTTCGCGTTCGGTGGGATCGTCTACGGCCTGTCCAGCATCGGCGAGGCCGGCACCACCGGCCTCTTCGTCCCGGTCACCGCGCTCGTCGTCGGTGCCGTCGCCCTGGCGGTGTTCATCCTCCGACAGACCCGCCTGCAGCGCACCGACAGCGCCCTGCTCGACCTGCGCACCTTCCAGACCCGCGGCTTCACCGTCCCGATCGTCGCGATGGCGCTGAGCTTCATGGCGATGTTCGGCACGCTCATCCTGCTGCCGATCTACCTGGAGCGCGTCCTCGGGCTCGAGGTCCTGAACGTCGGACTGCTGCTGCTCCCCGGCGGGCTGCTCATGGGGCTCCTCTCCCCCATCGTCGGACGCATCTACGACCGTCGCGGACCGCGCGTGCTGCTCATCCCCGGCTCGATCATCGTCAGCGCGGTGCTCTGGGCGCTCTCCACGGTCGGCGTGGACACCAGCGTGTGGTTCGTCCTCGGCGCGCACGTCGTCCTGAGCATCGGCCTGGCGCTCACCTTCACCCCGCTGTTCACGGCGGCACTCGGTGGCCTGCCCCCGAAGCTCTACTCGCACGGCAGCGCGGTGCTCGGCACGGCGCAGCAGCTCGCCGGAGCCGCCGGCACCGCCCTGTTCGTCACCCTGCTCACGATCGGCGCCGCCACGGCAGCGACCGGCGCGGGTGCGGACGCCGTGGCCGCAGCGACTGCCTCCGGCGTGAAGACCGCGTTCCTGGTCGGCGCGGTGATCTCGCTGTTCGGCATCCTGGCATCGGTCTTCGTCACCCGTCCGGCGGTGCCCGAGGGCGCGCCGACGCCCCCCGCCCGCGCACTGACCGCGGTGCCGCCCACGGGTCCACGTGGCATCGTGGGCGGCATGCGGTCGACGGCGAGCGAACTGAACTGGTCCGGCACGGTCACCTACACGGCCGAGCAGGTGCTCCGACCGGGCTCGATCGACGAAGCAGCCGAGGTCGTCGCGCGGTCCCCCCGGGTGCACGGGCTCGGCACCCGGCACTCGTTCAACGACGCCGCCGACGCCCCGGGGGTCCTGCTCGACCTGACCGCGATCCCCACCGACCTGGTCGTCGACCCCGACCAGCGGACGGCGACCCTCGGAGCCGGCACCCGCTACGGAGTCGTCGCTCCCGACATCGAGCGCGCCGGGTTCGCGCTGCACAACCTCGGCTCGCTCCCGCACATCTCCGTCGGCGGCGCGGTCGCCACCGGCACCCACGGCTCCGGCACCACCCTCGGCTCGCTGACCACCGCGGTCCGGTCCCTCGAACTGCTCGGCCCCGACGGTACGCTCCGGACCGTCGACCGCACCGACCCGGCGTTCCCCGGCACCGCCCTGCACCTCGGGCTGTTCGGCATCGTGACCCGGGTCACGCTCGACCTCGAACCCACCTACCGGATGCGACAGGACTCGTACGGGCCGTTCCCGTGGAGCACGTTCACCGACCACGTCGCCGCGGTCCACGCAGCCGGGTACTCGGTGTGCGCCTACACGGTGTTCGGCGACGAGATCAGCGAGGCGCTCGTGAAGTCCCGTGTGCCCGACGGCGCCGACGACGTCGCCGTGCCGGACGACCTGTTCGGCGCACCCCGACTGCCGGGTTCCCCCGGCGACGGCCACCACACGGCGCGCGACGGCTCGGTGGGGCCGTGGTGGGACCGGCTGCCGCACTTCCCCATCGAGTCCGTGCCGAGCCACGGGTCCGAGGTGCAGAGCGAGCACTTCGTCCCGCTCCGGCACGCGGCGGCGGCGCTCGAGGCCCTGCGCGGGTTGGCCGACCGCATCCAGCCGCACCTGCACGTGTGCGAGCTCCGGACGATGGCGGCCGACGACCTCTGGCTGAGCCCGACCCAGGGCGAGGACGTGCTCTGCATCGCGTTCACCTGGCAGAAGCACCCGGAGGCGGTCGCTGCACTGCTGCCCGACCTCGAGGCGCGGCTCGCACCGTTCGACGGGCGACCGCACTGGGGCAAGATGAGCTCGCTCGACGGCGACGCGATCGCGGAGCTGTACCCGCGGGTGGCGGACGTCCGTGCGCTGATCGCACGAGCCGACCCGGACCGGACGTTCGCATCCGCGTTCGGCGAGCGGGTGCTGCGGGCCTGACCCGGGCCTCCCGTCCGACGCCCCGTTGCCCCGTTGCCCCGTTGCCCCGGAACCAGGTTCCGGACACAGCACCACGCGATCGCGCAGTTCCGTGTCCGGAACCTGGTTCCGCAGGTGCGTCGCGACCGGGAGGCCCGGTGCCGGTCCGCAGCGCGCGTCAGCGCAGTCGGGTGACCACCTTCACATCCCCGTCCCAGTGCCGGAGACCGCCCACGGTGAGCACCTCGGGCAGGGGCGCGTCCGCAGCGAGGACCCGGAGCGCCGCCGGCAGGTCGACTTCGCGGATCCGCCGAGCGAGGGTGACGTGCGGTGCCCAACGACCCGGCAGCGACGAGTCGAGCGAGCCGGGAGCGGCGGCGTCGACCGCGCGGTGGAAGCGGGCGAGTGGCTCGTCGACGACCACGCCGAGGCCGAGCACGTGCCGACCAGGGCCCGCGGGGAACAGCAGGACACCGGCGACGCGCAGGGTCTCGGGCACCGCGACGTCGAGGTCCGGCGGCACGGGAACGGCCTCGCCGGCCACCAGGGTGACGTGCGGGTCGTTCGTGCCCGAGTGGCCGAGGCTCGGCAGCTCCGCGGCGACGAGGGCCTGCCAGAGCGCCCGGACCGCCGCGTCGGAGGGGCCGTCGAGGACGAGTTCGATGCTGCGCACGTACCGAGTGAACCAACGCACCCCGTGACGGCGATGTAACACGGCGGAACCGAACTCGCACCGGGGACCCGCGCCCGTCACACTCGACTCCACGCCGCGTACCCGACGCGGCTCCCCCGCACAGCACGGCCCACGAGGAGCACCAGCATGTCCGCAGCCCCCGCACTGCCCGAGAAGCCGAAGGGCAAGCGCCCGATCGGCTGGATCATCGCCGCCGTCATCGTCGTCGTGGCGATCGTCGTCGCCGTCATCGTCGGAGTCGTGCGCTCCGGTGGCGACAGCGGTGGCGCTGCCGCCGGTGACGCGGCCCCGAAGACCGTCACCATCGGCGTCTCGGACAAGTCGCTGCCCTACTGGAACACCTACGTGAAGGCCGCCAAGGAGCAGCTCAACGTCACCGTCAAGCTCCAGAACTTCTCGGACTACTCGCTGCCGAACCCTGCGCTCAAGGACAAGCAGATCGACATCAACCAGTTCCAGCACATCCAGTACCTGGCGAACTACAACGTCACCTCGGACGACGACCTGCAGCCGATCGGCGCGACGGCCGTCTACCCGCTGCCGCTCTACTCGACGAAGGTTTCCGACGTCAAGGACTTCGAGGACGGCGCGAAGGTCGCCATCCCGAACGACGCCATCAACGAGGCCCGTGCGCTCCTGGTCCTGCAGGCCGCCGACCTGCTCGAGCTCAAGGGCGGCGGCAACGCCTTCTCGACCACGGCCGACATCACCTCGCACAAGGTCGACGTGCAGACGCTCGACGCCTCGCAGACCGCGAACGCCCTGCAGCAGGGCTCCGTCGAGGGCGCGATCGTCAACGTGAACTACGCCACCTCGGCCGGGCTCGACACCAAGGACGCGATCTTCCAGGACGACCCGAAGAGCGCCTCCGCCGCCCCGTACGTGAACGTCTTCGCCGTCCGCGACGCCGACAAGACCAACAAGACGTACCTCGACCTGGCGAAGCTGTTCCAGGACGACGCCGTGCAGAAGGTCTTCGCGAAGGACTACCCGGACGCCGTCCCGAGCGACGAGAGCGCCGCCTCGCTGCAGAAGGAGCTCGCGACGGTCGAGTCCGACGCGAAGGCGGCAGCGGAGTAGTGCCGGTCCTCGTCGAACTCCGCGGCGTCTCGAAGCACTACCGCCGCGCCGACACCGGCGAGACCGTGGTGGCCGTCGAGGACGTCTCCCTGGACGTGCACCAGGGAGAGGTCCTCGGCGTCATCGGGTACTCCGGTGCCGGCAAGTCCACCCTGGTCCGTCTGGTGAACGCCCTCGAGCTCCCCAGCTCCGGGACGGTCACCGTGGCGGGCAAGGAACTGACGGCGATCCCCGAGCGGGATCGCCGTCTGGCGCGTCGCAACATCGGGATGATCTTCCAGCAGTTCAACCTGTTCCGGTCCCGCACCATCGCCGGCAACGTCGCGTACCCGCTCAAGGTCGCCGGTGTGCCGAAGGACGAGCGGGACCGCCGCGTGGCCGAGCTGCTCGACTTCGTCGGGCTCCTCGAACGCGCCCACGCATACCCGGAGCAGCTGTCCGGCGGTCAGAAGCAGCGCGTCGGCATCGCGCGGGCCCTCGCGGCGTCGCCCGACCTGCTGCTCGCCGACGAGGCCACGAGCGCCCTCGACCCGGAGACCACGTCCGAGGTGCTCGGGCTGCTCCGCCGGGTGAACAAGGAACTCGGCGTCACGATCATCGTCATCACGCACGAGATGGACGCCGTCCGCCAGATCGCCGACCGCGTCGCCGTGATGGAGCAGGGTCGCGTCGTCGAGGTCGGGGACGTCTACGACGTGTTCTCCGCGCCGAAGACGGGTGCTGCGCAGCGGTTCGTCCGCACCGCGCTGCACGACCGCCCCTCGGTCGACACGCTCGCTCGCCTGCGCGAGCGTCACCCCGGTCGCCTGGTGACCGTGCAGATCACCGACGAGGCCGGGCTGCAGAACCGGATCGACGCCGTGTTCCGGTCCGCCGGGGTCACCGCCGAGCTCGTCTACGGCGGGGTCGGCGAGATCCGCGAGCGGCGGATCGGTTCGCTCACCTACGAGCTGACGGCCGGCGATGGTGCTGGTTCTGGTTCTGGTTCTGGTTCCGGTGCGCCGGACGCCATCGACCGCGCCGTCGCCGCACTGCGCGCCGACGGCGTCACGACCGACGAGGAGGCAGCAGCGTGAACAACTCGTTCCAGAGCGTGATCGACACGTTCGACGTCTTCCTCGCAGCCATGCGCGACACCATCGTGATGTCGCTCGTGTCGCTCGTCATCGCCGGCGTCATCGGGCTCGCCCTCGGGCTGCTGCTCTACGCGACCCGGCCCGGCAACCTGCTCGGCAACCGCACCGCGTACACGATCATCAACGTCGTCGTGAACCTGGTCCGGCCGATCCCGTTCGTGATCTTCCTCGCCGCGATCGCCCCGCTGTCGCGCGTCGTGGTGCAGACCACGATCGGCGTGCCCGCGGTCACCTTCGCGATCTCGCTGGCAGCGGCCTTCGCGGTGTCGCGCATCGTCGAGCAGAACCTGCTCGCGGTCGACCCCGGCGTCGTCGAGGCGGCGCGAGCATCGGGTGCGCACCCGATCTCGATCCTGCTGACCGTCCTGATCCCCGAGGGCCTCGGGCCGCTCATCCTCGGCTACACGTTCATCTACATCGGCATCGTCGACATGACGGCGCAGGGTGCGTTGATCGGTGGCGGTGGACTCGGCGAGTACGCGATCACCTACGGATCGCAGCGGTACGACTGGTGGATCGTCTACGTGTCGGTGGCGGCGATCGTCGTCATCGTGCAGCTCGGCCAGTTCGTCGGCAACCGGCTGGCGCGCGCGACCCTGCGACGCTGACGCGGGCGCGCCGTCCGCGGTGTGCTGCGACCTCGGCACGTGCCGTGGTCGTGACTGCCTGGAGGCCCGGTGCCGGTTCCTGGAACCGGCACCGGGCCTCCAGTGCGTTGCCGCGTTGCGGGCGCGCCCGGCGTCGTCCGCCGAGCGGTCACGGGGCGTCCGCGACGCGCCGCTCACGTCCGCCGAGGTTCCACGCACGCATGCTGGGGCTCCCGAGGTTCCGAGATCTCGGAGCCTCGGCGGCTGCGGGCGTGGCAGGCGGAGCTTCGGCGCCGCTCGATGCCTTTCGTGCTCGGTTCCGGTCGCCGAGGTTCCACGACTCGCCGGACGCGATCCGCCGAGGTTCCACGAACGCCCGCTGCGAGCGCCGAGATGCCGGGATTTCGGAACCTCGGGGCAGCGGGGAGGGCGCGGCGGGCGCAGGCTGCGCGGGTCAGGCTGCGCGGGTCAGGCTGCGCGGGTCAGGCTGCGCGGGTCAGGCGGCCGGGGACTCCACGGTCTCGATCGTGCCGGTCGCTCCGGGGTGCTCGTAGTGCGCGCGCACCAGGATCGGACGGTGGTCGGAGATGCCCGCCGGTAGGGTCTCGACACCGGCGATGTGCAGCCCGACGCTCGTCGCGAAGTCGAAGTGGCCCGTGAACTTGCGGTAGCGCAGGTACGTCGGCTGGTCGGACAGCGACAGTGCGAACCCGCCCTGCTCGATCTTGCGACGTAGGTTCGTCTGGAACCAGGGGTAGTTGAAGTCGCCGACCATGACCGCGGGGACGTCCTTCGCGAGCTCGCGGAGGAACTGGTGCGCCGCCTCGATCTGCTTGCGGCGGAGGGAGTTCGTCGCGGTCAGCGGTGAGGCGTGGAACGAGGCGACGACGACCTCGGCATCGGCCTCGGTGTCGCGCAGGTGCATCGCGATGAGCCGTTCGTGCGCGGGTGCGAGGACCCGGTCGTGCAGGGACTTCTGCAGCGAGTGGATGCTGAAGTCCTGCACCTCGAAGCGGTCGTCGCGCTTGTAGATGGCGAGTCCGAGGCGGTTCGTGCGGGTCGACGCGGCGAGCGAGAGCCCACCGATCGACGGCGCGAGGTCGTTGCTGTCGCACTCCTGCACGCAGAGGACGTCGGCGTCGGAGGCCTCGGCCAGGGCGGCGAGTTCCCCGTTCGCGGTGTGCTCCCGGAGGTTGTAGCTGACGACCCGGAGGGCAGTGGGCGGCACGCCTGCGTCGGTGGCGATCGTGCTCTGCTGTTCTGGCGCGGCCATGCTGCCTTCCTGTCCGGGTGGTCCGGTCACCCTGCCGCGGCAACCGTACTCGGCGTTCGCAAACGGATGCTGAGACTGTAACGCCTGTCGGGTTTCGCGCGTGTGACCGTGACGGAAACGGACAGCCGCGAGCCGGGCGCTGGGCTGCGCGGAACCGCGCGGGTCAGACGCGGACCCGGCGGGCGGGCCGGACGGTGTCCCCCGCTGTGCGGCTCATCAGGATGCCCTCGACGCACGCGACGGCGAGCAGCGCCGCGATCACCCAGAACGCGACGGTGTACGGACCGTCGCCACCGAGCCCGCCGGCCGCGCGGATCACCACCGCTGCGACGGCGACGCCGAACCCGGCGGCGGTCTGCTGCAGCGTCGACGAGAGCGTGTTCGCCGGGGTCATGTCGGCCTGCTCGACGTCGGCGAAGGCGATGGTGTTGTACGCCGTGAAGCCGACGGAGCGGGCGGCGCCGCTGACGACGAGCAGCACCGCGAGCAGCCAGAACGGGGCGTCCTCGGTCATGAACGCCATCGCGACGACGGTCAGCGCAGCGATCGCACTCGACACGATGATCACCGGGCGGTAGCCGAACCAGCGCAGGAACGGCGTCGTCATCGGCTTGATGCCGAGGTTGCCGACGAAGACCCACAGCACGGCGGACCCGGCGAGCACGGCGCTCCAGCCCCAGGCGTCCTGGAACAGCAGCGGGAGCACGAACGGCACCGCGGAGACCGCCAGGCGGAACAGGCTGCCGCCGGCGTGCGACACCCGGAACGTCTCGAGGCGGAACGCCTCGAGCCCCATGATCGGGTGCGGTGCCCGGCGGAAGTGCCGGATCGCGAACCAGCAGCAGACGGCCCCGACGACACCGGACACCACGACGGCCAGGACCGGGATGACGTCGAGTGCGAGCAGGGACGCCATCACGACGAGCGACCCGAGGCCGAAGCACGCGAGCAGCGATCCGAACCAGTCGAACGGCACGCGTTGCGCGGCGCGCTCCTGCGGGACGAGCACGAGCGCGGCGACGAACGCGATGACGCCGAGCGGGATGTTGATCAGGAAGATCCAGTGCCACGTCAAGGTGTCGACGAGCACGCCGCCGATGAACGGGGCGATGATCGGCGCGGCCAGGGCGGGCCAGGTGAGGATCGCGATGGCCGTGACGAGCTGCTCGCGCCCGGCGCTCCGGAGCACCACGAGGCGGCCGACGGGCACCATGAGCGCACCGCCGAGCCCCTGCAGGATGCGCCAGAGCGTCAGGTCGACGAGGCCGGTCGACATCGCGCAGAGTGCCGACGCGATCGTGAAGAGCGCGATCGCACCCGCGAAGACGGTGCGGGACCCGATCCGGTCGGTGAGCCAGCCCGAGACGGGGATGAAGACCGCCAGGGTGACCAGGTACGCGGTGATCGCGACGCCCACGGCGGCCGAGTCGACGCCGAGGTCACGCCCCATCGCGGGCGCCGCGGTCGCCAGGATCGTGCCGTCGAGGAGCTCCATGAAGAAGGTCCCCGCCACGAGCACGGCGACCGCCGTGCTGCCCGTCCGCCGTCTGGGTGTCGTCATCGTCGTCGCCATGTCGCGTCAAAGGCTATGCCCGGTGCCGGGTCGCGCGGGGATGGTGTCGGGAGGTTCCCCGATCGTGTTGTGCATTGCAGAATGATGCGCACCAGTGCGTTGCCCCGCGGGTCCGCCGAGCGCGAGCGTGGAGGCTGCGCGACGACAGGAGGCTCACCGATGACCGACGCCGACACGACGACCGGGACCGTGACCACGAAGGGCGCCTGGGACCCGGCAGCGGGGACTCCGCACCACGTCTTCGACCACGCCCACCTGCCCGTGATGACCGTGCGGGAGTCCGCCCTGGCGAACAACACCGCCGTCATGCAGGCCTACGTCGACCGCCACGGGCTGCTGTTCGCGCCGCACATGAAGACGCACATGGCGCCCGACCTCGCCGCGCGGCAGATCGACGCCGGAGCGTGGGGCGTCACGGTCGCGTCCGTGCAGCAGGCGATGGTCGCGTGGGAGCACGGGGTGCACCGGATCCTGGTCGCGAACGAGGTCCTCGACCCCGCCGGCCTCGCCTGGCTCGGGTCGCGGCGCACGGTCGACCCGGACGCCGACGTCCTCTGCTACGTCGACTCCGCAGCGGGCGTCACCGCCGCCGTCGCCGCGCAGAGCACCGTCGCCGGCGAGCTGCACGTCCTGGTCGAGCTCGGGTTCCCGGGCGGGCGCACCGGGGTCCGCTCCCCCGACGACGCTCGTGCCCTCGCGCTGCTCGCCCACGACGCCGGGCTCGTGCTCCGCGGTGTCTCCGGGTACGAGGGCGGGCTGCCCGGCGTCGACGCTGCCCGCGAGTACGTCGCCGGCGTGCTCGACGTCGCCGAGGACGTCCGCGGGCTCGTCGACGGTCGCGGGCTCCTCAGCATGGGTGGCAGCGCCTGGTTCGACGCCGTCGTCGACGCGGTGGCGCACCGCACCGACGACCTCGACGTGCTGCTGCGGTCGGGTGCGTACCTGACCCACGACGACGGCTTCTACGCCGAGCGCACGCCGTTCGGCCGCCACCCGGCCGAGGGCTCGCTCGTCGCCGCGATCGAGGTCTGGGGACGCGTGACGTCCTGCCCGGAGCCCGGGCTCGCGTTCGTCGCCGTGGGCAAGCGCGACATCTCCTTCGACGAAGGGCTGCCGGTGGTGCGGTCGGTGCGGCCGGCCCTGCCAGGAGGCCCGGCGGGCGCCACACAGGTCGTCCCGCCGCCCGGGGCGGTCACCGTCACCCGCCTCGACGACCAGCACTGCTACCTCGCGCTGGCGGACGGTGCCCCCGAGCTGACGCCCGGTGACGTCGTCGTGTTCGGCATCTCGCACCCCTGCACGGTGTTCGACAAGTGGCGGCAGGTGCACGTCCTGGCCGACGACGACACCGTGCTCCGGACGATCGCGACGTGGTTCTGATGCGCGCGACCACCGCGGCCCCGGTGCCGACGGACGGCGACGGTCCTGCCCGGAACGCCGCACTGTCCCTGCGTCGTGGGCTCCGCCTGCTCGACTGCATCGCCGACCGGACCCGCAGCGGCGCGGTGTCCGTCAGCCTGTCCGTGCTGGCCACCGAGCTCGGCGCCTCGAAGTCGACGGTGCTCCGCCTGACGGCCCCGATGCTCGAGAACGACCTGCTGCGCCGCACCCCGGACGCCGGGTTCACGCTCGGCCTCGGCGCGCTGCTGCTCGGGCAGAGCTACCTCGAGGGGATCGACCTGCGCTCCGCCGCCGCGCCGTTCCTGCGTCGGACGGCGGAGCAGACCGGGCTGACGTGCCACCTCGTCGTGCCGGACGGCACGGACATCGTCTACGTCGACAAGGTCGAGACCCGCGGCACCGTCCGCATGGGCTCCCGGATCGGGAACCGCCTGCCGATGCGGAACACGGCCTCCGGCAAGGCGATCGTCGCGTTCGGTGAACCGGAGCTGCTCGACCGCGTGCTCGCCGAGCCGGCCCAGGTCATGACGGAGCACACCATCACGGACGACGACCGCTGGCGGCACGAGGTCGACCGCACGCACGGACGGGGCTACGGCATCGACGACCGCGAGAACGAGCCGGACATCCGGTGCGTCGCCGCCCCGGTGTTCGACCACGCGAACCAGGTGGTCGGCGCGATGAGCATTTCCGGGCTGGCCTCGCGGTTCCCCGCAGCAGCGGTCCGCGAACTCGGCGACGGCGTCGTGCGGACCGCCCACGAGATCTCCGTCGCGCTCGGGTCCTCGTCGGCGCAGCTCGCCCTCGCGCGGGGTGCCCGGTGACCGGCTCGGTGCTGACGTTCGGCGAGACGATGCTGCTCCTGACCGGGCGCGACGTCGGCGCGGTGCCGGACCTGGAGCACATGCGGGTGGACACCGGCGGCGCCGAGAGCAACGTCGCGATCGGCCTCGTCCGCGCCGGGGTGCCGGCCACGTGGATCGGTCGGGTCGGCACGGACCCCGCCGGCGACCGGGTCGCCGCCGACATCGGTGGTGAGGGCGTCGACGTGCTCGCGGTCCCCGACGCCGAGCGATCCACCGGCATCATGATGAAGGAGCGGCTGCTCGACGGCCGTACCCGGGTGACCTACCACCGCCGTGGTTCGGCCGGCTCGGCGTTGGCCGCGACGGACCTGCCCGGCGGCGTCGTCGAGACCGCTGCGCTCGTGCACGTCACCGGGATCACCCTCGCGCTCTCCGAGTCCGCACACGACACCGTGACCGCAGCGCTCGACCGGGCGTCCGCCGCCGGTGTGCCGGTGTCGTTCGACGTCAACCACCGGCCGAAGCTCATCGGCGCCGACGCTGCACGCGACCGGTACCGGGCCGTCGCAGCACGGGCCGCCGTGGTGTTCGCCGGCGACGACGAGGCCCGGCTCGTGCTCGGCCGCGACGACCAGGACGACGACGAGGAGTCACTCGCGCACGAACTCGCCGCACTGGCACGGGGCCGCGCGGTCGTGAAGCTCGGCTCCCGCGGTGCCGTGGCGTCGATCGACGGCGTGTTCGTCCGTCGGCCCGCGACCCCGGTGCGCGTCGTCGACCCGGTCGGTGCCGGTGACGCGTTCGTCGCGGGCTGGCTCGCAGCGAGCCTGGGTGGAGCGGACGCCGCCGAGGCCCTCGACCGGGCCGCCGACGCCGGCGCACTCGCCTGCACCGTCGAGAGCGACTGGCGCCGTCCGGACCCAGCCGCGTTGCACCACGCCCCGCACCCGTCGGACACCGACCACACCGTGCACGACCACGTCGACCGCTGACGCCGTGTCCGCCGACACTGTGCCCGCCGAACACCACCACTCGAGGAAGCGCACCATGACGAACGACACCACGAGCACCGAAGAGCACGCCGCCGCACGGCACCGTCACCAGGCCGGACCGGCGATCGCGATCCTCCGCGGCGGCACCGGCGACCACGTCGAGGACGTCATCGCCACCCTGGTCGACTCCGGCGTGACGGCGATCGAGATCACCACGAACACCCCGCGCTGGCGCGAGGGCATCGCGTGGGCGGTCGAGCGGTACGGTTCCGCGGCCTCCATCGGTGTCGGCACGGTGCTCGACGTCCGACAGCTCGACGAGGCCGCCGCTGCCGGAGCCTCGTTCGCCGTCAGTCCCCACCTCGACGCCGAGCTCGGCGAGCGCGCGCACGAGCGTGGCCTCGGCTGGTACCCCGGTGCCGCGACCCCGACCGAGATCGTCCGCGCGTGGCGGCTCGGCGCCCGTGCGGTGAAGGTGTTCCCGGCTGCGCAGCTCGGCGGCCCCGCGTTCCTGCAGCAGGTCCTGGCACCGCTCGACTTCGTCGACGTCATCCCGACCGGTGGCATCGGCGTCGACGACGCCCCGGACTACCTGGCCGCCGGTGCGGTCGCCGTCGGACTCGGGTCCCCGCTCGTCGGTGACGCGCTGACCTCGGGCGACCTCGACGCCCTGCGGGGGCGGGCCGGCCGCCTCGTCGCGGCACTCGACCGATGACCGGGCAGCAGCCCACCGGCGAGCAGTCCGCCGTCGGCGTCGTCCTGCTGCGCGGCGGGTCGGTCCTCGGTGCGGACGGGTCCCCGGTGCGCGCCGACGTCCTCGTCACCGACGCCGTCATCCGCGCCGTCGGTGCCGATCTGGGCGCCCCTGCCGACGCGCACGTGATCGACTGCGACGGACGCCTGGTGCTGCCGGGCTTCGTGGACGCGCACTCGCACGCCGGATCGCTCGTGTTCGACGAGGGCGTGCAGCTCGCGCTCCTGCGCCAGGGCGTGACGACGATCGTGACCGGACAGGACGGCGTCGGACCGGCTCCGGGCGACGGGTCGTACGCCGACACGTACTTCGCCGCCATCGACGGTCCGCACCCGACGTACCGCGGTGGCGGGGTCGACGGCCTGCTGACGACCTACGACGGCACGACCCCGATCAACGTCGCGACGCTCGTACCCGCCGGCACGGTCCGTCACCAGGTCATGGGCGACGATCCTGGACCGGCGGACAGCACGCAGCTGGCCACGATGCGAGGGCTGGTGCGCACCGGCCTCGCGGACGGTGCGGTCGGTCTGGCGACGGGGCTCGACTACGTCCCCGGTCTGTTCGCCGGCACCGCGGAACTCGCGGCACTCTGCACCGAGGTCGCTGCCGTCGACGGCCTCTACGTGTCGCACATGCGCGGCGGGTACGAGGGGAACGCCCGTGCCGGCCTCGACGAGATCGCCGACATCGTCCGCGCGTCGGGCGTCCGCGCGCACGTCTCCCACCTGCACGCGCCCGTCGACCTCGCGGTGACCGCACTCGCCGAGCTCGAGGCCGAAGGCGCCCCGATGTCGTTCGACGCCTACCCGTACTCGCGTGGCTGCACGATCCTGTCGATGCTGCTCCTGCCCGCGGCCCTCGCCCGCCCCGGCACCGAGGACCTCGCCCACGCCATCGCCGACGACGAGGGTCGCGCTGCGGTCCGGGCGGCCGTGCTCGACCGCGTGCTGTCCCGCGCCGACCTCGGCACCGGCTGGGCGGAGCAGATCACGCTGTCACACGTACCCGCCGCCGAGTTCCACGCGCTGCAGGGCCGCACCCTCGCCGACGCCGCCGAGGCGACCGGGACGGACCCGGTGGACCTGGCCCTCGACGTCCTGGTCGACTCGGCACTGCAGGTCACCGCCGTGATGCGCGTGCCCCGTCCCCGGACCGCCGACGACCTGGCACCGCTCTTCCGGCTGCCCGGGCACACGGCCGGGTCCGACGGGATCTTCGTCGGCACACACCCGCACCCGCGGGCGTACGGCACGTTCGCCCGCTACCTGCAGGACTTCGCCCGCACAGGGCTCCTGTCGTGGCTCGAGGCCTCGCGGCACCTGTCCACCACTGCGGTCGAACGACTCGGCCTCGGTCGACGTGGCGCGGTCGCCGTCGGGGCGGTCGCCGACCTCGTGGTCGTGGATCCCGATCGGGTCGCGGCGCGGTCGTCCTACGACGAACCGATGCGCCTGGCCGAGGGCATCGACGACGTCCTCGTCGCCGGTGTCCCCGTGCTGACGGACGGCGCCCTGACGCACGCGACCCCCGGCGCCGGGCTGCGTCGCCACCCGGGTCGGATCGACCACGAGCAGGGAGCAGCCGGCACCGGGGGTCGGTGACCCAGCGCGGTGACGCGCCTCGGTGAGGCTTCACACAGCCTGTACCGGCGTCACGCAGCGCTCGGCAGCACCGCCACGACGTCGATCTCGACCAGGATGTTCGCCAGGTGCGACTGCACCGTCGTGCGGACCGGGTACGGCTGCGAGAAGTGCTTCGCGTACTCCTCGTTGAAGGCCGGGAAGTCGCGGTCGGAGTGCTCGAGGTGCACCGTGGACTTCACGACGTCGTCGAGGGTGGCACCGTGCTCGGCCAGCACCGCTGCGACGTTGGCCAGCACCTGCGCGGTCTGACCGGCCACGTCGTCGGCGATCGCCCCCGTGGCGGGGTCCTGCGGGCCGAACCCGGCGGTGTAGATGAAGCCGTTGGCGACGATGCCCTGGCTGTAGGGCCCGGCGGGCTTCGGGGCGTCGTCGGTCACGATGGCGGTCTTCGGCGCGGTGGAGTTCGGCACGGTTGCTCCTGGGGTTCGTCGGTCGTCGGCGGAGACTCCAGGCTAGGCGGACGCCACGCGGTGGGGCCGACCACCCGGCCAGCGCATTCCGCATTGCAGAACGCGAGTCGGGCCTCCCGTCCGGGTGCCGCACCGACCACCCAGGCGGAGGGCGGCTACCCTGGCCGGGTGCCGTCCTCCCTGCCCGAACGCCGCGGAGCGCGCGCGTGAGCCGGCTCGACGGCGCGGTCACCGGGACCGCCGCGACCGGACGACGCCGCGCACGCGACACCGTCACCTCCCTGCCGGCGTGGGCGGCGGTGCTGCTCGTCTGGACCGGCGGCCGGATCGTGTCGACGCTGTGGCTGGCACTCGCGTACCCGCTCATCGGACGTGCGATGCCGGACAACGCCATCTGGGGCAACGGGCACGGGTTCACGGCGTTCCTCACCGCCTGGGACGGCCAGTACTACGAGCAGATCTCGTTGCACGGGTACCCCGACGTGCTGCCGCTCGACGCCGCCGGCAACGTGGCGCAGAACGCCTGGGCCTTCCTGCCGGCGTTCCCGTTCACGATCCGGATGCTCACCGCCTCGACCGGGCTGCCGTTCACCGTCGGCGCCCCGCTCATCTCCGTGCTGGCCGGTCTGCTGGCGACCTACCTGCTGCACCGCCTGGTCCGCGACCGTGCGGGCAACGCCGCGGCGATGTGGGCGGTGTTCTTCTTCACGTGCGGGCCGCTGTCGTTCCTGTTGCAGGTCGGCTACGCGGAGAGCATGTTCCTCGCGCTCACGTTCGGCGCACTGCTCGCTCTGGAGCGTCGCCGGTACGGGCTGCTCACCGTGCTCGGGGTCGCTGCTGCCTTCACCCGTCCGGGGGCGCTGGCCGTCCCCCTCGTGCTCGGGGTCATCGCCCTGGTGCGGTGGGTCCGGGCTCGCCGTGAGACCGGGCGGGTGCTCGACACCTTCCCGCTCCGCGAGCAGGTGCAGGTCGTGGCCGCCGGTGCCGTGATGGTGCTTGCGGGCCTCGCCTGGCCGGTCATCGCGTCGCACGCGACCGGCACGCCGAACGCCTACCTCGAGACCGAGATGTCGTGGTGGGTGAACTTCATCGGCCGCGTGGACTTCGTGCCCTTGTCGCCGTGGTTCCTCATCGCCGGGCGCTGGCTCGGCGTCGGCGGGATCCTGATCGTGGTGTTCCTGCTCGTCGGGTTCCCGATCTGGCTGCTCCGCCGGTCGACGAAGCGGCTCGGTTCGACGACCGTGCTGTACTCGGCCGCCTACGCGCTCTACATCTTCGCGGTGTCGCTGCCGATGGCCTCGACCCCGCGATTGCTCATGCCCCTCGCGCCGTTGTTCGGTTCGCCGGAGCTCGTCGCGAAGCCGTGGATGCGGTGGACGTTCGTCACCGCGGCGCTGGCCGGGCAGCCGGTGCTCGTCGCGGTGCTCTGGCTGCTCGGGCCTCCGTAGCGGGGACGGCGGCAACACCGACACCACGGACACCTCCGACGCCACCTCCGACTCGGAACGACGGAACCGACGTCGTACGACATCGATCCCGTCGTTCGGAGTCGGATCGAGCCGAGCCGAGCCGAGCCGAGCCGAGCCCGACCCGTCCGCTCCTAGAGCTCGACGGTCCCGTGGTCCCCGGTGTCCGGCTGGCTCTGCTTGCGCAACGCTGCCTTGAGCGTCTGCACGAGGCTGCCGACCGGACCGGTGTCCTGCGTCCAGTACTCGACCGAGTCGCCCGACACCGTGAGCAGCCGGATCGAGGGGTCGTCGCGGCCGTCCGGGAACCAGGCCTCGGCGAACGGCGACCACAGCTCGTCGATCACGGCACTGTCCTGCGTCACGGTGGCGGTGCCGGCGATGGACAGGTAGCCGCCCTGCGACTCGATGGAGACGTTGACGTGCGGGTTCCTGGCGATGTCGTCGACCTTCTCGCTGCCGTCCTGCACCAGGAAGCGGAGGGTCCCGTTGAACGCCTTGTCCTGCACGGCGAGCGGCCGGGCGTGCAGCTGGCCGTCCTCGCTCACCGTCGTCAACAGGGCCGTGTGGGCGCCGTGGACGATGTCCGAGATGGCGGCGCGCTGGTCCGTCTGCGTGTCGGTCATGATGCTCCTTTGCGTCGTGCGCCCCACCCGTCCCGACGTTCGACAGCGGGTCCGGCGGGGCCGTACCGTTCCCGCCAGTGTGCCCCTCGACGCTGGGCGCGTCCGGCACGCGGCAGCTCCACCCCGACCGGGAGGCCCGTCTCGACTCCCCCGGACACGTCCGGCCACGCAGGCGGCCGGTCCGCAGTGCCCGCGCCCGGTCCGGCGCACTCCATGCGTCCGCACACAGCGACACTCCACCAGACGATCACCGCGTGCATCGTCGGAACATGCACACGCACCGGATGCATGCGCAACGAGCGACACTCCACGAGTCGATCCGCGGGTGGTTCGTCGGAACATGCACACGCACCGGATGCGCCCGCACGGAACAGGTCAGGCTGGCTCGCGGATGGTGGTCTCGACGTCGACGACCTGCGGCACCCGCGGCATCGAGGCGAAGCCGAACGCCACGGGTGGGTCGAGCGGCGCCAGGGTGCCGAGGGGCTCCCCCGCCCAGGTCCCGCGCACACCGGTGACGTCGTGGGCCCCGGTCACGCCGTAGTACTCGCGCCGACCGTTCCCCGCCGAGCCGGCGGTACCGGATCCGGGAGCGACGAGCCGGGCGATCGGGTCGATCGCGGCGAGCCAACGGGGGTCGCGGGCGATCGGCTTCGGGACGACGCGCAGGATGCGTCCGAGCGGGGAGATCGTGCCGACGTCGACCGACATCTGCAAGGCGCCGGCGTCGAGCTCCAGGCCACGGGCCGTCCGTCGCGCCCGGACGTCCACCACGGACACGGTGTCGAACCGGTAGGTGCCGGAGACGTAGGCGGCGACGATCTCGTCCGGCGCGAGCAGCACGCTGGTGCCGTCGGGCAGCTCGAGGAACACGTCCGTGAACGCTCCGAAGGGCGAGCGGTCCCACATCCCGACGACGATCCGGACACCCGAGGTGGTGCCGACGCCCATGATCCGGCCGCGGAACCGGCGCTCGACGGGAGGGGTGCTGGGACGTGACGGCATGCCGTGGACCGTACCCGGCGCGCCCGTGAGGCGGACCGACGGAGCTGACCCGCGCATCCCGGCTGACGGGTTCGCGAAAGCGACGGATCGCCGCGAACGTTCCACGGCGATCTGTCGCTCTCGCGGGGTGGGCCCGGGGTGACCGTCTACGGGACGGGGACGGGCTCGGCGAGCAGCTCGCGCACGCGCGGCGCGACCTTCGTGCCGTAGAGCTCGATGGACCGCAGCATGTCCTCGTGCGGCAGGCGACCGGTCGCGTACCGCATGTCGAACCGCGAGGCGCCGAGGATCCGCATGTTCCGGGCGATCTTCCGTGCCACGGTCTCCGGCGACCCGACGTACAGCGAGCCACCGGCGGACAGGCCCGCGTGGTACCCGGCGACGTCGAGGGGCGGCCAGCCGCGCTCCCGGCCGAGCTGGTCGGTGACGGCCTTGTGGTACGGCCAGTAGCGCTCGGCGGCTTCCTCGTCGGTCGCCGCGACGAAGCCCGGCGAGTGCATCGCGATGGGCTGCTGCGGCAGGTCGAGCTGGGCGAGCGCCTGACGGTACAGCCGTGAGAACGGGGCGAACTGCGCCGGCTGCCCGCCGATGATGGCGAGGAAGAGCGGCAGGCCGTAGGACGCCGCACGGATCACCGACTGCGGCGAGCCGCCGACGCCGATCCAGGTGGGGATGGCGCCGTGCTCGAGCTTCGGGAACACGTCCTGGTCGACCAGGCTCGCGCGCTTCGTGCCGGACCAGGTCACGGCGTCGCCGCCGCGCAGGGCCGCCCAGAGCTGCAGCTTCTCCTCGAACAGGACCTCGTAGTCGGACAGCTCGTAGCCGAACAGCGGGAACGACTCGGTGAAGGAGCCACGCCCGAGGATGACCTCGGCACGACCGTCCGAGATCGCGTCGACGGTGGCGAAGCGCTCGTAGACGCGCACGGGGTCGTCGGACGACAGCACCGTGACGGCAGAGCCCATCCGGATGCGGGAGGTCGAGGCGGCGATCGCGGCGAGGACGACCTCGGGTGCGCTCACCACGAAGTCGGCGCGGTGGTGCTCACCGACGCCGATGAAGTCGATGCCGACCTGGTCGGCGAGGACGGCCTGGGCGACGACGTCGCGGATGCTCTGTGCGTCGGACTTGAGACTGCCGTCGGCGAGTTCGGTGACGTCGCCGAAGGTGTCGATGCCGAGCTCCACGGGGCCGATCCGTTCGGGTGCGGGCGGCGGGACGTCCGAAGGGCGGTCGGTGCCGAATGCGTTGCTCATGGTTCCTCCTGATCGCACTTCCATGCGTTTGCATCAAACTACCACGGCAAGGCCGGCACGGCCAGCGCCCGCGTGTACGGTCGCCCGCATGCCGAAGCTCCCTGACCAGACCGGACGCAGGATCGTCGTCACCGGCTCCAACAGTGGCACCGGGAAGGAAGCCGCGACCCGTCTCGCGGCCGCCGGCGCGAGCGTCGTGCTCGCCGTGCGCACGACCGCGAAGGGCGATGCCGCCGCGGCCGAGATCCGCGCAGCCCACCCGAACGCCGACGTCGAGGTGCGCGAACTCGACCTCGCGGACCTGGCGAGCGTGCGCCGCTTCGCCGAGGGCATCGTCGGCGAGGACCGCCCGGTCGACGTCCTGGTGAACAACGCCGGGGTCATGGCGCCGCCACAGCGCTTCGAGACGGTCGACGGCTTCGAGCTGCAGTTCGGCACGAACTTCCTCGGTCCCTTCGCGCTGACGAACCTGCTGCTGCCCTCGCTGTTGCGCGCCGAGACACCGCGGGTCGCGACCATGTCCAGCCTCGCCGCGATCCCCGGCCGGATCCGCTTCGGCGACCTCCAGTGGGAACGCGGGTACAACGGCTGGCGCGCCTACGGCCAGTCGAAGCTCGCCGACCTGCTCCTCGCACTGCACCTGCACCGGCTGACCGTCGAGGCGGACGTCCCCCTCGTCAGCACCGCCGCGCACCCCGGCTACACCCGCACGAACCTGCAGTCGGCCGGACGCTCGCTCGGACGCGCGAAGCCGGTGCGGCCCAGCAACCGCGCACTCCCCTTCACGCAGGCGGTCGAGCAGGGCACCGAGCCGCTGCTCTACGCCGCGGTCGGCCCGAACGCGGTCGGTGGCGCCTACTACGGCCCGGCCGGCCCCTTCGGCCTGACCGGACCGACGACCGCCGTCTCGATCCCCGGGTCGGCACGGAGCGCCGACCTCGCCCGCTCGCTCTGGGCCGTCGCCGAGGACCTCACCGGGACACGCCCGCCCCTCTGAGCGCGGGGCGCGGCCGGGAGGCCCGTGGCACGTCCGGCGCACCGCCCGCGTCAGGCGCGGTGCAGCTCCACCGACCCGTCCAGCCGTCCGGGTTCGGTCAGGCGGGCGTGCTGCAGGACCGTGCGGCCCGGACCGATCGCCGCGGCGACGATGGACAGCGTCGTCATGTGCCCCTCGGACTCGTGCGCGTCGCGGAGGATCGCGTCGGGGTGGTCGCTCGGCAGCGCAGCGGACTCGGCCAGGACACCGAACCAGCCGCCCCACCCGTCCCCGGCGTCGTCGCCCGCGTCCACCGTCCGGAGTTCGTCGAAGGGCCCGAGCACGGGTGGTCCGACCGGGGCGCCCGCCGCACGGAAGGCCTCGAGCCACCGGCCGATGCGCGGCGCAGCCGGGTCGTCCGGTTCGCCGTGCGTCACCATGTGCACGCCGGGGCCGAGCTCGGTCGTGCGGACCCGTGTGCCGTCCCAGGTCAGGACCGCGGCGCCGTCGGCGGTCGCCCGCACCAGGTTGAACGCGCGCGTGGTCGGCAGCGTGCCGTCGTGTCCGGGCAGCAGGTCGTCGGCGACGGCGTCGACCGGCACCACGCCGCGGGTCGTCCACGTGCCGTCGACACCCGGCACCGGTTCGCCGCGGTTGAGCACGACCGCCAGCCCGGCGCGGTCCGAGGCAGCGAGCCATGCACCGCCGGCAGCGCGGTCGCGGACACCGCGGACCCCGGGGTCGCGATCGGGCCACCAGGCCGCCGGCGGGTCCCACGGACGCTCGGGCGACTCGTCCCGCAGGGCGAGCACGGTGACGGGCCACGCGGACCCGGGGTCGACGCGGACGACGACGGTGCACATGCCGTCGATCCTCGCACGTGCCCCCGGTAGCGTGAGCGGCGTGAACGCAGCAGCAGAGCGCACCCTGACCGTCATCGTGGGGATCACCGGGGGCATCGCCGCCTACAAGGCCGTCGGCGTGGTCCGCGACCTCGTCAAGCGCGGGCACGAGGTGCACGTCGTCCCGACCGAGGGAGCGCTGCGCTTCGTGGGGCTGCCGACGCTCGAGGCGCTCAGCCGCAACCCCGTCACCACGAGCGTCTGGGACGACGTCTCCGAGGTCCGCCACGTCGCCCTCGGCCGTCGCGCGGACCTGGTCGTGGTGGCCCCGGCGACCGCGGACTCCCTGGCGCGGATGGCGAACGGCCTGGCGAGCGACCTGCTCGGCACGACGCTGCTCGCCACCGACGCCCCGGTCGTCGTCGCGCCGGCGATGCACCCGCAGATGTGGGAGCACCCCGCGACCCGGGCCAACGTCGCCGTCCTGCGCGAGCGGGGCGTGCACCTGGTCGGACCGGTGGTCGGCGCACTGACGGGCGACGACGCCGGCATCGGCCGGATGGCGGAACCCGAGGACATCGTCACCGCCGCGCTCGCCGTGCTGGACGGCCCTGCCGGTGCGGGGGCGGGGCGTCGCGCCGGCACCGACGGGGGGACGCAGTCCGGCGCCGGGGCCCGTGGCGAACAGGGCGACCTGTCCGGCGTCCGCGTGGTCGTCAGCGCGGGCGGCACCCGCGAGCCGTTCGACCCGGTGCGCTTCGTCGGCAACCGGTCGAGCGGCCGGCAGGGCCTGGCGATCGCCGCCGATGCCGCAGCGCGCGGCGCCGTCGTCACCGTCGTCGCCGCGAACGTCGAGGCCGGCCTGACGGCAGGCATCGACGCGACCGTCGTGCCGGTGGGGTCGGCGCTCGAGCTCGCCGAGGCCGTGCACGCCGCGGCGGTCGACGCCGACGTCGTCGTGATGACCGCCGCCGTCGCCGACTACCGGCCGGCCGAGGTCCTCGCAGAGAAGCTCAAGAAGGACGCCCAGGGCGAGCGGATGACGCTCGAGCTGGTGCGGAACCCCGACGTGCTCGCCGACCTGGTGGCGGCGCGGCGCACCGGGCAGGTCATCGTCGGGTTCGCCGCCGAGACCGAACCCGACCGCGACGCCCGCATCGCACTCGGGCGCGCGAAGATCGCCCGCAAGCCCGCCGACCTGCTCGTCGTGAACCACGTCGGCTGGTCCGCCGGGTTCGAGCGCGAGGAGAACGCGATCGAGGTCCTGGTGCCGGGCGGCGAGGTGGTCCGCGAGACCTCGGGCACGAAGGCCGAGGTGGCTGCGGCGGTCCTCGACCTCGTCGCGACCGCACTGACCTGATTCCGAGGACGGGCGAGCACGATGGGGGCCATGCGACGACGTGAGCGGATCAGACGAGCCACCCGGACTGCCACCCTGCTCGCCGTGCTGCTCGGCGGGGCCGGCGTCACCCACTTCCTCCAGCCGCGCCACTACGACCGGATCGTGCCGGACACACTGCCACCGCGCCTGACGACGGTCGCGTCCGGCGTGGCCGAACTCGGCATCGCCGCCGGGCTCGCGTTCCCGGCCACTCGCCGGGCCTCGGGGTGGGCTGCAGCTGCCCTGTTCGCCGCGGTCTTCCCCGCGAACGTGAAGATGGCGAACGACCTGCTCGACAGCCCGCGGTCGACCCGGGCGATGCGGCTCGTCTCCGTGCTGCGGCTCCCGCTGCAGGCCCCGCTCGTCCTGTGGGCCGTGCGCGTCGGTCGGCACGCACCGAAGCGGTGACCCAGCCGTCCTGGACCCGTGCGGCCGCACCGCTGCTGCACCGGCCGGTGACCCAGCACGCGTGGGACGACGTCGTCTTCGCGCACTGGCGGCACGATCCGGGTCCGCTGGCGCGACTCGTGCCGCGGGGGACGCGCCCCGACGTGGTCGACGGCAGCGCCTGGGTGGGACTGACGGCCTACGTCTTCCACGAGACGCGGGTGCCGCCCTTCCCCTCCGCCGGCCGCCTCGGGCGCATGACCGAGCTCACCATCGAGGTCCTGACCGTGGACGACCAGGGCCGGCGCGGCGTCGCCTACCGCACCGTGGACACCGCGAACGTGCCGGCGATCGTGGCCGCACACGCCCTGCTCGGCGTGCCGTACACCTTCGCGCACGCCCGGTCGCGCCGCCGCGGCGAGGTCGTCGCGCACCGGTCGGTCCGGCACCCCGCGCGTGCACTGCACCCGGTGCGCTGGGCGCGGTCGCTGCGGCAGGAACGCCCCTCGGGCACGGCCAGACCCCGGCACGCGGCCTCGATCCGCGTCACCGCCGGCGATGTCGTCGACACGCCACTGGCCGCCGAACTCACCACCCGCGCCGGCATCCACGCCCGGTACCTGGCCCAGACGCTCTTCTGGCAGCGACAGCACCCGCCGCTCACCGTGCGGGCCGCGCACCTCGACCGGCTCGAGGGGGACCTGCCGGACGCCGTCGGCATGCCGGGGCTGTTCGATCGGCCGCCCGACTCGCTGCTCGTCGCCGACGGCACCACGGTGCGGTACGCCTGGGGCGGGGTCGTGCGGTGAGCGACCACGCCGCGGACGATGCCGCCCTGGACGACCTCGACCGCTTCGTGCGGGCGCAGGACGGCGTGCACGACGACGCCCTCGCCGAGTTGCGGCGCGGACGGAAGACCTCGCACTGGATGTGGTTCGTCTTCCCGCAGCTCGCCGGCCTCGGGCGGAGCGCCACCGCCGAGCGCTACGGCGTGCGCGGGCTCACCGAGGCCCGCGCGTACCTCGCGCACCCGGTGCTCGGGGACCGGCTCCGGACCGCCGCGGCCGTCGTCGCGGCTGCGCCGGCGCTGTCTGCCGAGGCCCTGCTCGGTGGGACGGACGCCCTGAAGCTCCGGTCATCGATGACGCTGTTCGCCCGGGCGGCGACCGACCCGGAGCCCTTCGCAGCGGTGCTCGACCGGTGGTACGGCGGGGCGGAGGACCCGGTCACCGTCGGCCTGTTGGACGCGGGCGGGCGAGCGCCACGGGACACGCGCTGAACCGAGCGGAACGCCGGTCTCATATCAGGTACGTTGATCGGTGCGCGTGCACCGACCGCGCCCCGATCGAAGGAGAACGCATGCCGGTCCCCCGCAGCGCCCCGACCGAGCACCAGCTGCTCCGCGACACCGTCCGCCACAAGATCCACGACGCGATCATGGACGGCACGCTCGTCCCCGGCGAGCGGCTCAACGACGACGAGCTCATCGCCTGGCTCGGCGTCTCCCGCACGCCGATCCGCGAGGCACTGAGCCAGCTCTCCCGTGCCGGCCTGATCGAGATGGCGCCGAACCGGTACACGCGCGTCACGACACCGGACCCGGCCGAGGTCGTCGAGGCGATGCAGACCCTCGGGGTGCTGTTCGGCGGCGTCGTCCGCCTCGCCGTCCCCCGCCTCGGTGCCGGTGCACGGAAGAAGATCCTCGCGCAGCTCGACAAGACGATCGCCGAGCTCGAGTCGCACGACGTCCCCGCCGTGAACCACGACGCGCTCGACGTGTTCGCGCTCTACGTCGCCGAGTGCGGCAACGAGAACCTGCAGCGCGTGTGCCGCGACACCATGGACGGCCTGGCGTTCCGCCTGCGCCTGCCGAACCTCGACGAACTCGTCGACTGGGACCGGATGACCGAGGACTTCCGTCGACTGCGCACGGCGACCGAGTCCGGCGACAACGTCGCCGCCGAGCTCGCGGCCGAGGCGATCCACCAGCTGCCGGGCGAGAAGCGCTGAGTCCGGCTGTACCCCCGTACAGGAACCCGCCCGTCTCGTGCACGCGAGGCGGGCGGTCCGCGCTCAACGAGCCTCCCGGACACCCCGTCCAGGCCCGTGACCGACGCGCACGACGCTCCCAGACTGCGGCTCCGGCGAGCCGATAGCATCGCTGGCGACCACCCGATCGCCCACCCGGAGCAGCACATGAGTCCTCGATCGACGGACCGTACCGAGGTCGCCGCACGTCTGGCCGCGGCGGTCGGACGGATCAACCGGCGAGCACGGACGGACTCGGCTTCGCTCGGGTACGGGATCGTGTCCGCACTCGCCACCATCCAGCGCGAAGGCCCCCTGCGCCCGGGCGACCTGTCGCGGATCGAGGTGGTCACGAAGCCCACGATGACCCGGATCCTGACCGAGCTCGAACAGCGCGGGTTCATCGCGCGCGAAGCCGATCCGCGCGACGGCCGCGCCTTCATGGTCTCGGCCACCGACGAGGGCATCGCGGCGGTCGAACGAGCTCGCTCGGACCGCACCGGGATCGTCGCCGAGCTCATCGCCGAGCTCGGCGAGTCCGACGTCGCCGCCATCGCCGGAGCACTCGACGCCCTCGAACGCGTCGCCCAGGGCGACCGCACCCAGGAACCTCACACGTTCTAGGTCCGAACCGGCCGTTACCGAACCGTTACCAACGGGTGGACGGACGGTTCTGCCAGCGATCCTGGACGCGTCATCCAGTCTGACGGGTCATCGTGTCGGCTTCGCCCGACGGCGGCCTCCCCAGGGCCGGTCGCGGCGGACGGACGGGCCCCACACCACCGTCCGGTCCTCCCCGGTTCGCCAGACTCCCCCTGTTGCGCGCATCCCGACGCGCGCAGCATCGCTCACCGTCCCCGACGTGCCGAGCAGCGCGGAGTCCCGCACCACGAACCGCCCGACCACCGGAACCGATGCCAGGACACACTCCCGACCTCCCCACCACCACCGCCTCGACCCGACGTGAGGCCCTGGACTCCCCGAGCCGGCGCGTGCGCCGCGCCCTCCGCCACCGTGCGCTCCGACACCGTGCGACGTTGATCGTCGGCGGTGCCGCGGTCCTCGCCGTCGCCGGCGGTGCCGTCACGGTCGGCACCCAGCCCGCCATCGGTGAAGCGCTCGGCATGCCGACCGGCACCGCGAGTGCGTCCGCGACGGCCCAGCCCGCCCTGCGCGGCACCGCCCTCGACCGTGCCCAGGCAGCGGCGACCATCTCGACCGCGAAGACCGTGATGACGACGGCGAACGCCAAGACCGACACGGCCTCGCTCGAGCAGCACATCGACGCACTCAGTGACTACCCGGAGCTGTCCGGCGCCGCGCTCACGACGCGCATCTCGTCGACCGTCGAGTCGACCGCGCACGTCGCGCAGGCCAGCGCCACGCAGGACAAGCGGGACGTCGACGCGAAGGCAGCAGCCGTCGCGAAGGCCGCCGCCGAGAAGCGCGCCGCAGCGGCAGCAGCGGAGGCCGCCCAGAAGCTGGCGGCGGGCAACACCGTCGCGGGTGCCAAGGCGACGGCGACCTCGCTGGCGTCCTCGGAGTACGGCTGGGGCTCCGACCAGTTCCAGTGCCTCGACAACCTGTGGACCAAGGAGTCGGGCTGGGACTACCAGGCCGTCAACGCGAACGGCGGGGCGACCGGCATCCCGCAGGCGCTGCCCGGGTCGAAGATGGCGACCATCGGCTCGGACTGGCAGACGAACGCCACGACCCAGATCAAGTGGGGCCTGCAGTACATCAGCGCCGCGTACGGCACCCCGTGCTCGGCGTGGGCGCACTCGCAGGCGAACAACTTCTACTGAGCGGCGCGGGAGCGGCCTGCCGACTCACGCACCTGCACGTCGAACGGCCCCGGGTACCGCCCGGGGCCGTTCGTCCTGTAGGCATGCCGGGTGACGACGATCGGACTGCGCCGGATGGCGCCCCGCGACCCCGCCGAGGGACACCGTGCCGCGAGCCCCCTGGAACTGCTGTTCGACCTGGTGTTCGTCGTCGCGGTGGGCTTCGCCGCCACCAACCTGCACGAGATCGAGGCCGAGGGACACGTCAGCACTGCGGTGGTGGCGTACGCCATGGTGTTCTTCGCCATCTGGTGGGCGTGGCTGAACTTCAGCTGGTTCGCGACCTCGTTCGACACCGACGACTGGCTCTACCGCGTCACGACGTTCGTGCAGATGGCCGGCGTCCTCGTGCTCGCCGCCGGGGTGCACGCCGCCATGACCGAAGGCGACTTCACGGTGCCGGTGATCGGCTACGTCGTGATGCGCCTGGCGATGGTGGCGCAGTGGCTCCGCGTCGCCGTGTCGTCCCCGCGGTACCGCCGCACCGCACTCCGGTACGCCGTGGGCATCGTCGTCGTGCAGGTGCTCTGGGTCGGCATGCTCGCGCTGCCGCAGGGATCGACGGCGTGGGCGTTCCCCGTCCTCGTCCTGCTCGAGGTCCTCGTCCCGCCGATCGCCGAGAGCACGGGCGAGACGACGCCGTGGCACACGCACCACATCACCGAGCGGTACGCGCTGTTCACCCTCATCGTGCTGGGCGAGGGACTCGTCGCCTCGGCGAACGCGGTCATCGACGGCATCGCCGAGGCCGACCACCTGGCGTCGCTGCTCGTCCTGGCCGCCGCCGGGCTCGTCATCGTCGCCGGACTGTGGTGGATCTACTTCTCGCGCGAGCAGCACGACCACATCCGGAACCTGCCGAGCGCGCTCGTGTTCGGCTACGGCCACTACTTCGTCTTCGCCGCTGCGGGTGCGCTGCCGGCCGGGATCGAGGTCGCGGTCAGCGCGGACGCCGGTGAGGCCGACCTGTCGCACGCCACGGTGGCTGCGACCGTGGCCGTCCCGGTCGCGCTGTTCGTGCTCGCGATCTGGGCGCTCGCACTCCGGCCGTCGCTGTCCGCCGGGTGGAACGCGATCGTCGTCGTGCTCGCCGTCGCGATCCTCGCGACGATCGCGGTGTCCGACGTCTCCCTCGTCGCGACCGCGCTGCTCCTCGCCGCGATCGTCGTGGTGCTCGAGGTCGCCGAGCGACGACCAGGGACGCGCCGCGTGCGCTGAGGACGCGACCGCGTGTCGGACGGGAGGCCCGTGGCGGCGCCGCCACGGGCCTCCCGTCCGTCAGCGAGCCGGGGTCACCCCACCCGCGCGACCCGCACGTCGACCCGCGTGAGCGCCAGGCCGTGTGCCGACGCCGTCGTCAGGGCGACGTCGTGCACGGCGCGGGCGACCTCGGGCGCGGGGCGGTGTCCGTCGGTGCCGATGACGACCCGCAGGACGCCGTCGTCGACCACGATGCGTGCGGGGGACGTGCTGGACGCCATGCCGCGGACGGCGCTGACCGTGCTGGCCACGGTCGGGCGGGCACGGTAGAGGTCGGTGACGCCGGGGACGTCGACCACGGCCTGTTCGACCGCAGCGAGGGTGTCGTCTGTGGTGCTCATCGGGACCCCTCCGTGTCGGTGTCGTCGGTGTCGTCGTCGTCGGCAGCGTCGGTGTCGCGCTGCGGTTCGAGCAGGTCGCGGACCACCACGTCGATCGAGTCGACGACCAGGTCGGTCTGCTCGGCGAGCGCCTGGGCGACCCCGGTGCGGACCAGGTCCGCCGTCGCGACGATCGACGGGCCGGACATGATCGCGACCTCGACGACCACGCGGATCGGTGCGGCGAGTTCGGTGACGTCGCCGTCGAGACTGCACCGGGCGACCAGGACGCCGGGAACACCGTCGCCGGTCCGGCGGATGAGCGACCGGATCGCTCCCTCGGTCATCACCGGGCGCTCCGACTCGGACAGCGCGCGGAGCGGGACGTCGCGTCCGGAGCGGGACTCCAGCGAGATGTTGGCGAGCACACCGCCGATCCACGACTCGTCGGCCGGGGCTTCGTCGCGGGCGGCAGCTTCGAGGGACCCGAGCGACGCGTGTCGCACCCGCAGGATCGCCGCGAGGGCGTTCTGGCACGCGGGTGAGCCGTCGATGCTGGGGTCCGGCGGCTGCATGCCGGCGTCCAGGTAGTCGGCGAGCTCGTCGATGGAGTGGCCGTCGAGGTCGTCGAGTTCGAGTGCGTCGAGGTCGCTCATCGCCATCCCTCCATGAGTCGGATCATGTTCTTCCTCGCTCGGGACAGGAGTCCGCGGACCGTCGAGGGGGGCAGGTCGAGTTCGGCGGCGATGTCGTCGTAGCTGTACTCGAGCACCTCCTTCATGATCCAGCAGCGTCGTTGGGCTTCGGGCAGTTCGGCGAGCGCTGTCTCCGCCGCTTCCTCGCGCGAGCGGGCCTCGGCGACCCGGTCGGGTGCGTCGTCGGCGGGTGCGGCGACCTCGAGTTCGGTGACGTCGTCGTGGAACCGTCGGGCCCGGATGCGGTCCAGGCACTTCCGGCTGAGGATCCGCATCAGCCAGGACTTCACCTTGGCGTGGTCTTCGAGACGGTCCAGGCGGTCCCACGCGGTGATGAAGGTCTCCTGCACGACGTCGTCGAGTTCGTCGGTCGATCCCAGGGTCCGACGGGCGTAGGCGCGCAGGAGCGGTGTGTAGCGGCGGATCAGGACCTCGAAGGCCCGGACGTCGCCATCGGACGACCGGCCGGCGAGGACCGCGTCGTCGAGCTCGGCGAGGGACTGGTGGTGCACGCTTTCCTTCTACTGGTGGTGGATGGTGATCCGCTGGACGCGCTTCCGGACGGGGACGACGCGCAGCGGACCGACCGGTCGGGAGCTGAGCGAACGGATCCGGACCTGCGCCAACCCGTGCGTCGGTGCGTGCCTGCCGTGCGACGTCAGGCGGACGGCAACGATGTCGTCGTCGAGCATGGAGACTCCTCGGTCGGACCACCGGACGTGGTCACTCACCGGTGTGACGCACCGAACCGGCGGTTCGTCACACGCGCCGACGGACTTGCGCCAGAGTTGTGGCATGTCGCTCGTCACCGCCGTCTGCCGCGTCGACCGCCTGCTGCCCGACTCCGGCACGATCGGCGTCACCGCCATCGACAAGCGTCCGGTCGACGGGAAGGTCCGGGTCCGACCGCTCGGGCTGTACGCCGACGTCCAGGCCGACCGGAAGCACCACGGTGGCGAGGACCAGGCCGTGTACGCCTACGCCGACGAGGACGCCGCCTACTTCGCCGCGGCGCTGGAGCGCGAGATCCCGCCGGGCCTCTTCGGCGAGAACCTGCGGACCACGGGCGTCGACGTCACCGGGGCCGTGACGGGCGAGCGGTGGCGCATCGGCGAGACGTTGGAGCTCGAGGTGACGATCCCGCGGATCCCGTGCGGCACGTTCGCGCGCCGGATGGGCGTCGACAAGTGGGTCCGGCGGTTCACCGAGGAAGGCCGTCCGGGCGCGTACCTGCGGGTCGTGAAGTCCGGCCCGGTGGCAGCAGGTAACCCGGTCGTCGTGACGTACCGGCCGGAGCACGGGGTGACGATCGGCGAGGTCTTCGCGGGGCTCACCCCAGAGCGGGCCCGTGCCGTGCTCGAGTCCGGGGAGCGACTCGCACCGAAGGTCGTCCGGGACGTCTCGAAGGTGCTCGCCCGGTCTTCGGCAACCGCCAGCTCCTGATCAGTCGCCTCGCGTCGGGTCGAGGGGCCGCTTCGCTCGGGGCAACCCGGCGACGACCAGGTCGTAGGCGTTCGCGACGAGGTCCTCGACCAGGGTCTCGTCGATGCCGTCACCGGGAGCGAGCGTGATCCAGTGCCGCTTGTTCATGTGCCACCCCGGTGTGATCTCGGCGTGGTCGCGGACGAGCGCTGCCCCGTGCGGCGGCGCGCACTTCAGGTTGACGATCGGCACACCCCGGAGCTCACTCGTCATCACGAACATCTTGTCGACGACCTTGTAGACGACGGCGCCCTCGCCGAAGGGCTCGGTCTCGAACACCGCGGGCAGGCCCATCGCGGTGCGACTCGCGATCTCGTGCAACTGCGCGCCGTCCATGCCCCCAGCATGCCCCAGACGCCCGACACCACGGCTCGCGGACCGGACCTGTTCGGGGGCATGTCATGAGTGTCGTTCACATCGTAGGATCAGCTCGCCGCGTACCCGACGCGGCGGTCGCTCCCGCGATCACCCACTCGTTCCAGGGGGAACCCGTGCGCATCATCCGTACCCTCGGCATCGCCGCCGCCACCGCAGTCCTCGCCACCACCGTCGTCGTCGGTGGGGCCTCCACCGCGCAGGCCGCCCCGAAGACCTACGCCAACTGCACCGCGGTGCACAAGGTGTACTCGGGCGGCATCGCGAAGAAGTCCGTCACGAAGAACAAGGTGGTCTCCGGCGGCAAGACCACGACCCGTGCGCTCAAGGGCACGGTGAAGAAGGACGACGCCCTGTACAAGGCGAACGCGAAGCTCGACCGCGACAAGGACGGCATCGCCTGCGAGAAGAGCTGAGCGGAGGCTGCGGGATGGCGGCGTTCCGCGCGGACGCCGACGTCTCAGCAAGCCGCCGCACGCAGCAGCGGCGCGCACCCGTCAGAGCGTCGGGACGCCCTCGTGCCCGGACCTCGGGCGGGCGGTCCCGGCGACCCCGGTGACCACCGATCCTGCAGGGACGTCCTTCGTCACCACGGTGTTCGCACCCACGACGGAGTCCTGCCCGATGCTGATCGCCCCGATCAGGGACGATCCCGCGCCGAGCACGACGCGGTCGCCGACCACCGGGTGCCGTCGGGCTCCTGGGCCGTGGTCGCCGCCGCGCCCGCCGAGGGTCACCCCGTGGAACAGCACGACGTCGTCCCCGATCACCGCGGTCTCCCCGATCACGACGCCCATGCCGTGGTCGATGAAGAACCGACGGCCGATGCGGGCGCCGGGGTGGATCTCGATGCCCGTCACCGACCGTGCTGCCTGGCCGATGACGCGTGCGACGAACCGCGACCCGGGCAGGCCCCTGGCCAGCCAGAGCCGGTGCGTCACGCGGTAGGTCCAGATGGCGTGCAGCCCGGAGTAGACGATCGCGTTCTCGAGGTCACCACGGGCGGCGGGGTCGCCGCGGCGTGCTGCGGCCAGGTCCTCCCGGACCGTCTGCAGCACGCCTCGTCGGACGGGACGACTCACGCAGTGAGTCCCTCGAAGAGCACCGTCGACAGGTAGCGCTCCCCGGTGTCGCAGACGATCGCGACGATGCGCTTGCCGGCGTTCTCGGGTCGTGCGGCGATCTCGAGCGCGGCGTGGATGATCGCGCCGGACGAGATGCCGGCGAGGATGCCCTCGTCGGTCGCGAGCGCCCGCGCCACACGCAGGGCGTCGTCGAGCTCGACGTCGAACACCTCGTCGATGACGGACTGGTCGAGGACCTCGGGGATGAAGTTCGCGCCGATGCCCGCGATCTTGTGCGGTCCGGCCTTGCCCTCGGTCAGGAGCGGGGAGTCCTTCGGCTCGACCGCGACGATCTGCACGCCGGGCACGCGCTCCTTGAGCACCTGGCCGACACCCGTGATCGTGCCACCGGTCCCGACGCCGGCGACGAACACGTCGACGTGCTCCTCGGTGTCGCGCAGGATCTCCTCAGCGGTGGTCTTCCGGTGGATCGCGGCGTTGGCGGCGGTCTCGAACTGGTGGGCGAGGATCGCTCCGGGCGTCTCGTCGACGATCGCAGCTGCTCGTTCGACCGCGCCCTTCATGCCCTCGGGACCCGGGGTGAGCACGATCTCGGCACCGTAGGCGCGCATCACCGCACGCCGCTCGACGCTCATCGTCTCCGGCATCGTGATGATGACCTTGTACCCGCGGGCCGCTCCGACGAGCGCGAGGGCGATGCCGGTGTTGCCCGACGACCCCTCGACGATGGTGCCGCCCGGCTGCAGGTCGCCGGACTGCTCGGCCGCGTCGATGATCGCGACGCCGAGGCGGTCCTTCACGCTGGCGCCGGGGTTGTAGAACTCGAGCTTGGCCAGCACCTCGGCACCGCCCGCCTTCGGCAGCCGGTTCAGCTTGACGAGCGGGGTGTTGCCGAACGCCTGGGAGATGTTGTCGTAGATCGTGCCGCTCATCCGGTCCGTCCTCATCGGGTCAGGTCGCGCATCGCTCTTCCTGGAGGCGCGGTGTGCGCCCGATCCTAGCGACCGGACCCCAGGTGGTCCTGTCCACGGCCGTGCTGTCGCTGGGCACGCCAAGCCGGTGCCGCAGTACCCCACCTACGGTTGAGCGTCCTCTGCTGGCCGCAGCGCCCGCCGGAGTTGCTCCTCCGAAGGCAGGGCTCGCTGGATCTCCGCAGGCAGGAGCTCGTACGACGAGACGCCGACGGGCGCGCTCGAGGCGCCGAGCGAGTACCGGACGACCGCATCGTTCTTGCCCGCGACGAGCAACAAGCCGACCGTCGCCGCGTGAGTGTTGCGACGCAGCCTGTCGTCGACGAGGGTGACGTAGAACGAGAGCTGCCCGATGTTGTCCGGCCGGAACTCCCCGGTCTTGAGCTCAACGACCACGTACCGGAGCTGCTCGACGTGGAAGAAGAGCAGATCGACGAAGAAGTCGTTGCCATCGACGTCGAAGTGCACCTGTCGCCCGACGAATGCGAAGCCCGTGCCGAGCTCACGGAGCGTGTCAGCGATCCGGTCCACCATCGCTGACTCGAGGGCACGTTCGTCACGATCACCGTCGACCGCCAGGAAGTCAAGGATGTACGGGTCGCGTGTGACCTGCTGTGCGAGGCCGTCTCCGTTCGAGTCGAGCAAGCGGCTGAAGTTCGTGGGGGCCGCCGCATGGCGCTCTGCGACCCGGCACTTGATGTTGTGCCGGAGGACGTTCCGCGACCACGATCCCTGCACGGCGGACCGGGCGTACCAGGCGCGGGATTCCTCGTCCGGTACCGCGAGGAGCTGCGTGATGTGGCCCCAGGGCAATCGGTCAACAGCCTGTTGACTAATTGATGTTTCCTCAGGCCAGGCCGCCGCGAACTGCCGCATGTACTTGAGGTTCGTCGCCGACAGCCCCTTCATCGACGGGAACTCGCTTCGCAGATCGTCGGCGAGCCGGTTCAGGACACCGCTCCCCCACTGCCCGCTCTTCGACCGCTCGAGCAGGACCGTGCCGATCGACCAGTACAGGTGCACCAGTTGCGCATTCGCTGCCAACTGCACGCGATGCCGCGTCGCGGTCACCTGTTCGCGGATCACTCGGAAGGTGCGTTCGTACTCGGCTGGGAGCGTCGATCCAACAGTCATCCGCCGATCGTGCGGGCTGGTGGCTCGCGTCGTCCACGAATCGGTGTGGACGTCACGTGTGAGGGCACGGACAGGGTCAGCGCACGAACGCCGTCCGCGCGAACCGCTCGTCGGTCGCCTCGAGCACCCGCAGCACGTTGCCCCCGGCGAGCGCCCGCAACTCGTCCCCACCCCACCCGCGCCGCTGCAGCTCGGCGGCGAGCACCGGGTACCGCGACACGTCGCCGAGGTCCGGCGGCAGCACCGGGGTGCCGTCGTAGTCCCCGCCGAGGCCGATGTGCGCCGCGCCGGCGAGGTCGCGGGCGTGCTCGACGTGGTCCGCCACGTCCGACACCGTCACGAGCGGCGGCTCCCCCACCGACCCGGCGTCCTCCCAGTCCGCCCAGTCGCGTGAGACGAACTTCGGCACGAACGTGATCATCACGATGCCGCCGTTGTCCGTCAGCCGGGCGAGCACGTCGTCCGGCACGTTCCGCGGGTGGTCGTCGACCGCGACGGTGGACGAGTGGCTGAAGACGACGGGCTGCGTGGCGACGTCGAGGGTGTCCCGCATGGTCGCCGGCGCGGTGTGCGACAGGTCGACGAGCATGCCGATCCGCTCCATCTCGGCCACCACCTGGCGGCCGCGGTCGGTCAGCCCGCCGTGCGGACGCGAGCCCGTCGCCGAGTCGGCCCAGGGGGTGTCGTCGTTGTGCGTGAGCGTCATGTAGCGCACGCCGAGTCGGGCGAAGTCGCGGAGCACCGCCAGGTCGTCGCCGATGGAGTGCCCGCCCTCGGCGCCGAGCAGCGACGCGATCCGGCCGGACTCGACCGCCGCCCGGACCTCGGTCGCCGTCCGGGCCAGTGCGAGCGACTCCGGGTACCGCTCGATGATCCGGTGCGCCAGGTCGATCTGCTGCAGCGTCGTCCGCACGGGGTCCGGTTCGTCGACGGGCACGAAGACCGACCAGAACTGGCCGACGACACCACCGGCGCGGAGCTTCGGCAGGTCGGTGTGCAGCGAGTCGACCTCGGTGTCGATGCCCTCGACCCCGGAGTCGTGGGTCTCGCGGCGCTCCCACGGCAGGTCGTTGTGGCCGTCGATGACCGGGAACGGGATCGCGTCGAACGTCATGCCCCCGACGCTACCGCGCACGTCCCCGTGGCTAGGCTCTGTGCGTGGACCCCGTCACCCTCCGGACCGATCGCCTGGTGCTCTCCGTGCCGGTGCCCGCCGACACCGAGGACGTCATCGCCTACGCGAACGACCCGGACGTCATCGCGTTCATCGCGATGCCCGAGCCGTACGGGCACGCCGAGGCGCACCGGTGGCTCACCGCGGTGGTGCAGGACGGCTGGGCGACGGACACCCGCTACGAGTTCGGCATCCGTCGCGCCGGTGACCCGCGCCTGCTCGGCACGGTCGGGCTCTTCGGCATCGACGGTGGCGGTGCCGAGATCGGGTACGCGACGCACCCGGACGCCCGTGGTCAGGGCCTGGTGACCGAAGCGGCCGAGCGGGTGCTGCAGTGGGCGTTCGCACCGGCTCCGCAGGGACTCGGACTCGTCCGGGTGCAGTGGCGGGCGAAGGCCGAGAACACCGGCTCGATCGCGGTGGCCCGGCGACTGGGCATGCGGTACGAAGGCCGACGGCGCTCGGCGGTCCTGCACCACGGCGTCCGGCACGACGAACTGCTCGCCGCGGTGCTCGTCGACGACGACCGCTCGGCCGGGACGGACTGGCCCGCGTCGTGACGGTGACGTTCCGAGTGGTGACCGAGCTCGCGACACCGCCCGAGCGCGCGTTCGCGCTGTCGCTCGACATCGGCGCGCACGAGCGGTCGATGGCTGCGACCGACGAACGCGCCGTCGCCGGTACGACGTCCGGCACGATCGGCCTGGGCGAGTCGGTCACGTGGCGCGCACGGCACTTCGGGATCGTCTGGCGGATGACGAGTCGGATCACTGCTCTGGAGGCTCCCCACCGGTTCGTCGACGAACAGGTGCGTGGGCCGTTCGCCCGCTTCCACCACGAGCACCGGTTCGAGCCGTCGGCCGGCGGCACGCGCATGGTCGACACCATCACGTTCCGCGCACCGTTCGGCCCGCTCGGTCGTCTGGCCGAGGTCGTCGCCCTCGAGCGCTACCTGCCGCGGCTCATCCGGCAGCGCAACGCGTCGCTCGCCACCGAGCTGCACGCCGACGGTCGCGACGGCCCCGACGGTCAGGGCGCCGCGAGCTCCCCCAGCGCGTCGTAGGCACTCGCCACCGCGTCGACCCGCGCGCGGCCGGCCGGCCCCGAGGCTTCGTACACGTCGTTCGCGATGGCCGCGACGACCGCGAACAGGGCCGCCATCGAGTCGAACGCCGCCGGCGAGTCGACCGGGCACAGGATCGCGGTGTTCGCCGGTGCCGCGATGACGGCTGCGGTCGGGTCGCCCAGCACGACGACGTCGGCGCCGGTCGACACGCAGTGCCGCACGATCCGGTCGACCCCGGCGGTGTGCCGACGCACGGTCACCAGGACGACGAGGTCACGGCGGTCGAGGTCGGCGACCTCTTCGCCGAGCCGCTGCCCCGGTGCCGGACCGACCCGGACGTCGGATCGGACCTGGGCGAGCTGCGCGCGGAGCTGCAGCGCCACCGGGTAGGCGCCACGCTCCCCGAACACGAGCACGCGACGGGCGCGGACGATGCGGCGCGCGAGTCGCGGTCGATCGGCACGGGCCAGCGAGGCGAAGGCCGCGTCGAGGTTGCGGGCCTCGACGGCGCGCTGGTCGACGTGGGCGGCGTCCTCCGCCACCCACGGCAGGCCGGAGCCGCGTGCGGACATCAGGTTCTGCCGGACCTCGGCCGCGTCCTGGAACCCGAGCGACCGGACGAGCCGGGACACCGTGGCCTTCGACGTGCC
This sequence comes from Curtobacterium sp. RIT-PI-V, assembly GCF_025642935.1. NCBI lineage: Bacteria > Bacillati > Actinomycetota > Actinomycetes > Micrococcales > Microbacteriaceae > Curtobacterium > Curtobacterium sp. RIT-PI-V. The sequence goes on along the minus strand of NZ_JANZKM010000014.1, from coordinate 38,864 downwards.
CGACTCGGCTGCGAGTTCGGCCGAGGTGCCGACGAGCAGGAGTTCCGGGTCGTGCCGGACCATCGCGGCGACGCGTCGTTCGGCGGGCGAGAGCTGCTCCCAGACGGAGTCGATGCGGGCGCGGACGTCCGGTCCGGCGGTGCTCATGCCCGGGCCACCCGCTCCACCGCGACGGCGAGCGCGTCGAGCCCGAGCGCGATGTCGGGCGTCGAGACGAACTCGTCCGGGTGGTGGCTGATGCCGTCCGGGTTGCGCAGGAACAGCATCGCGACGTCGGTGACGAGCCCGAGCGACATGGCGTCGTGGCCAGCTCGCGAGAACAGCTCCATCGGCGCGGTCTCGCCCGTCGACTCGATGCCGGCGCGGAGGGCGTCCATCAGCCGCGGCGCGCAGAACACCGCCGGCGCGCGGTGCACCTCGGTCGGCGTGACGCTGACTCCGCGTCGTTCCCCGATCAACGCGAACGCCTTCGTGAGCTCGTCCCAGACCGCGTCGCGGCCGTCGTCGAACTCGCCGCGCAGGTCCACCGAGAACCGCGCGAGCCCGGGGACCACGTTCACCGCGCCCGGTTCGACGGTCATCGTGCCGACGGTGCCGACGTGGTGCGACGCCCGGCAGATCCGTTCGACGGCGAGGGCGGCCTCGGCCGCGGCGAGCAGCGCGTCGTGGCGACGCTCGTAGGGTGTTCCGCCGGCGTGCCGGGCCTCGCCGACGGCCTCGACCGAGAAGCGTCGGGCGCTCGCGATGCTCGTGACGACGCCGAGCGCCTGACCGGCCTGCTCGAGGTACGGGCCCTGTTCGATGTGCGCCTCGAGGTACCCGGCGAGCGTCGTCGGGTCGACCGCCGCATCACCCACCCGGGCCGGGTCGAGCCCGAACCGGGTGAAGGCCTCGCGCAGGGTGACGCCGTCGCCGTCCGCCAGGTCCCACCAGGACTCGTCCCACACCCCGGCGACGGCGGACGACCCGAGCAGGGCCTTGCCGAACCGGGTCCCCTCTTCGTCGGAGAACGCGATGACCTCGAGCGCGACGGGCAACGGTCCCGCGGCCGTCAGTCGCGCAGCGGTGCGGACGGCCATCAGGACCCCGACGATCCCGTCGTAGCGGCCGGCGTCCACCACGGTGTCGAGGTGCGAGCCGAGCAGCAGCACGGGGGCGTCGGGCGTCGCGCCGTCGACCCGTCCGTGCAGGTTGCCGGCGGCGTCCTGCCAGGTGGTGAGTCCGGCGTCCTGCATCCACCCGGCGACGATCCCGTTGACGCGGGCGTGCTCGGGCGACAGGTACACGCGGGTGATCCGACCGGTCTCCTCGGTGACCAGGGCCAGCTCGTCGCACCAGCGCGCCACGAGCTCGGCATCGGCGGTGCCCAGGGCGGTGGCGGTCACGACCGGGGCCGCGCTCACGCCGGCACCCCGACCGGCGCACCGGAGAAGACGTCGAGGGCCGCGTCGACCCCACCGCCGTGCGGGACGGCGTGCCCCGCCCGGCGGAGCGCGTGCTCGAGGGCGGCGAGGGTCGTCACGACGGTGTCCTTGCGGGCGTTGTAGCCCATGGTGCCGATGCGCCAGACCTTGCCGTGGAGCGGTCCGAACGAGGTGCCGATCTCGATGCCGTGGTCGTCGAGCATCGAACCACGGACCTGGTCGCCGACGACGTCGGACGGGATCTCCACCGCGACGACGTTGTGCATCTTGTGCGCGACGTCGCCGAACACCCCGAGCCCGAGCGCCTGCACGCCCTGCAGCATCGCGCGCCCCGCGAGCTCGTGGCGTGCGATCGCCTGCTCGCGCCCTTCGTCGAGCAGGATGCGGGCGCACTCGTTGGCGGCGTAGAGCATCGACGCGGCCTCGGTGTGGTGGTTCAGCCGCCGCGGACCCCAGTAGTCCAGGATCATCGCGAGGTCGAGGTAGTTCGAGCGGATCGGCTCGTCGGCGACGTCGTCACCGGGTTCGCGGATGCCCGCCTCGACGCTGCGGCGCTCGTCGAGCACGGCGGTCGCACGCGGCGAGACGGTGACCGGCGCACTGCCCGACGGCCCGCCGAGGCACTTCTGCAGGCCGGCGCTGACCGCGTCGATGCCCCAGGCGTCGACCTCGAGCGGGTTGCCGCCGACGGTCGCCGTGGCGTCGGTGTAGAACAGCACGCCGTGCCGCTCGCAGATCGCGCCGAGTTCGTCGAGCGGCTGGTTCATCGTGGTGGAGGTGTCGCCCTGCACGATCGCCAACACCTTCGGCCGGACACGGACGATGGCGTCCTCGATCGCGGACGGCGTGAAGACCTGACCCCACGCGGTCTCGATGGTGTGGACCTCGGCCCCGGCACGGCCCGCGATCTCGGCGAGCAGGTGTCCGAACCGGCCGAACACCGGCACGAGCACGCGGTCACCCGGTGCGAGGAGCGACACGAGCACCGCCTCGATCCCGGCGCGCGAGGTGCCGTCGACGAGCACGGTGGCGTCGTTCGTGGTGCCGAACACACCGCGGTAGAGCTCCTGGGTGTCGTTCATGGCGGAGGTCATCCACGGGTCGTACTGCCCGACGAGCGGGGTCGACAGGGCGCGGAGCACACGCGGGTCGGCGGTGATCGGGCCGGGGCCCATGAGGAGGCGGGCTGGCGGGTTCACGGGGTGCATGGTTGGTCCTTCCGTTCCGATCACGAGCGTACCGGAACGATCGTTACAGACGTGTTTCGGTGACCCGGGCATCCGCGGTCACGGGAGCAGCGACGAGCTGCCCCCGGGCGGCGGTGACGCCGGACGCGGTGGACGCCACCACGCGCCCGCGCAGCCAGGTCTCGGTGACGCGGCCACGGGCCTCCAGGCCGGCGAACGCGGAGACCGGGTTGCGGTGTGCGAGGCCGGCCACGTCGATGACCGCCGTGACGGACGGGTCGAACACGGCGAAGTGGGCGAGCGCGCCCGGGGCGATGACCCCACGGTCGGTGAAGCCGACGAGTGCCGCCGGACCGGTGGTGAACAGCGGCAGCAGTGCCTCGAGCGGGACGCCGCGGCGGAGGGCCTCGGTCCAGACGGCGCGGAACCCGACCTGCAGGCCGGCGATGCCGCCCCAGGCGAGTCCCCAGTCGTCGACCTTGAGGTCGGCGGTCGACGGCGAGTGGTCCGACACGATCATGTCGATCGTGCCGTCGAGCACGCCGGCCCACAGGGCGTCGCGGTTCGCGTCGTCACGGATCGGCGGGCAGCACTTGTACTCGGTCGCGCCGTCCGGGATGGAACCCGCTTCGAACGACAGGTAGTGCGGGCAGGTCTCGACCGTGATCCGGACGCCGTCGTCCTTCGCGGCGCGGATCATCGGGATCGCACCGGCGTCGGACAGGTGCAGGATGTGGACCCGCGCGCCGGTGGCCCGTGCGCCGTCGATGACCCGCGCGATGGCGGACCGCTCGGCGTCGACCGGCCGGGTGGCGAGGAAGTCCTCGTAGTGGCCGCCGAGCGCGGCGTGGTCGACCAGGAACTCGGGGTCCTCGGCGTGCACGATGAGCAGGGCGTCGATCCGGGCGACCTCCTCGATCGCGGCGCGCAGTTGGTCGGCGTCCAGGTGCGGGAACTCGTCGACCCCGGACGGCGCGGTGAAGCACTTGAACCCGAAGACGCCCGCGTCGTGCAGTGCGCCGAGCGAGCCGGCGTTGTCGGGGACCGCCCCGCCCCAGAACCCGACGTCGACGGCGACCCGCCCCTCGGCACTCGCGCGCTTCACGGCGAGCGCCTCGACCGTCGTCGTCGCGGGGATCGAATTGAGCGGCATGTCGATGATGGTCGTGACCCCGCCGAGTGCGGCGGCCCGGGTCGCGGACGCGAACCCCTCCCACTCGGTGCGTCCGGGTTCGTTGACGTGCACGTGGGTGTCGACGAGGCCGGGCAGCAGGACCTGGTCGTCCGGCACGGTGCGGTCGTCGAGCGCCCGGACCACGGCGTCGACCGGCAGGACGGTGTCGACGCGGCCGTCGCGCACGACGACCGCCGCTGGGCGGAAGGCTCCGTCGATCCACGCGCGGTCGGCGCGCAGGACGAGGTCCGCGATGGTGCCGGCGGCGGCCGGGAGGCCCGTCATGCGCCCGCCCCGACCGTCGCGCCCGCCGTCGGCTGGCGTTCGAAGCCCGCCAGCAGACCCGACATCGCCTTCGTCGGCGGGGTGGCGTACTCGCCGTGCTTGCCCGTCGAGAGCCCGAGCCGCACGAGCGACTCGGCGAGCACGGTCGCCGCGGCGACGCCGTCGACGACCGGCGCCCCGATCGCCCGCGAGACCTCGGCGCAGAAGTCCGCCATCCCCGCGCAGCCGAGCACGACCGCGTCGGCTCCGCCGGCGATGACGGCCCGGCACTCCTCGATCACCAGGGCGCGTGCTCCCGAAGCGGGGTCGTCCAGTTCGAGCACCGCGACCTCACACGCCCGGATCTCGGTGACGAGCGAGGCGAACCCGTAGCGCTCGGCGAGCTCGTGGGCCCGGCCGGTCGTCCGCGCCAGGGTCGTCACGACGCCGAACCGGCGCCCGAGCATCGCCGCCGCGTGGAAGCCCGCCTCGGCGATCCCGATGACCGGCCCGGAGGCGAGCTCCCGCGCGGCGTCGAGCCCCGGGTCACCGAAGCAGGCGACGACGTGGGCGTCCACGCCGTCCTGCTCCCCGAGCGCGATCTGCTCGAGGAGCCCCGGCACCGCGAGCGCCTCTTCGTAGTGGCTCTCGATCGACGCGGGGCCCATCGTGGGGTTCACCGCCTCGACGATGGTGCCCGGGCCGGCGACCGCGGTGGCGGCGACGCCGATCGAGCGGGTCATCGAAGCGGTGGTGTTCGGGTTGACGACGCGGATGCGCATCGGGGTCCTTCCGGTGGTGCGGGCGGTGCGGGTGTCGCTGGTGGTGCGGGGGCGTCTCAGGCTCGCCCGATGGCGGCGCCGTCGTCGACCGTCGGGTCGTCCGAGGCGAGTTCCGGCATGCTCGGCCGGATCCGCTCGAGGCCCCAGAAGACCACGAGTCCCAGGCCGCAGCCGATGAACCAGCTGTAGTTGTTCAGCCCCGGCAGGATCCCGAGCGCGGGCGGCAGGACCGCACTGGCGACCGAGACCACCCCGGTGACGACGAGGGTACCGATGGCGTTCGGGTTGAAGCCGCCGCGGTACCAGTACCGGGCCGAGGTGTCCTTCGTGTACATGTCGTCGACGGCGATGCGCTGCTTCCCGACGATGTAGTAGCCGGCGATCAGGATGCCGAACAGCGGGCCGATGAGGGCACCGAGCACCCCGAGCGTGTACAGGATGGCCTGGTCGTTGCCGTACCAGTTCCACGGGGTCAGCAGCACGGAGCCGACCGCGGCGATCATGCCGCCGGCTCGCCACGAGATCCGGCGCGGCGCGACGTTCGAGAAGTCGAACGCGGGGCTGATGAAGTTCGCGACGATGTTGATGCCGACCGTCGCCGTGACGAAGGTCAGGCCGCCGAGCAGGATCGCGAACGGGGCGCCGATCGCCTGCACGGTCTCGATCGGGTCGGTGATGAGCTTGCCGAACACCGGCACGGTGGCACTCGCACACAGCACGGTGAGCACCGAGAAGAACAGGAAGTTGATCGGCAGGCCCCAGAAGTTGCCCCGCTTGACCGCCGCGAAGGACTTGCCGTAGCGCGAGAAGTCACCGAAGTTGAGCATCGGGCCGGAGAAGTAGCTGACCACCAGGGCGACCGCGGAGAGCATGACCGGGATCGATGCGCCGAAGGACAGCGGCTCGCCCACCGACAGCGTGAACGAGATGTTGCCGATGCCGGCCTGGCTGACGAGGTAGATCGCCAGGGCGATCATCACGACGTACACCGCCGGGCCCGCCCAGTCGATGAACTTCTTGATGGCCTCCATGCCCATCCAGAACAGGGCCCCCTGCGCGACCCACAGGATCGCGTACGAGATCCACCCGAGTGCCGACAGCCCCAGGAACGAGTGGTCGAGCAGCCCGGCCGAGGCGGGGATGAACTTCAGGAAGATGATGTTGAGCGACTGCGCGGCGAGGAACGTCTGCACGCCGTACCAGGCCATCGCGATCAGCCCGCGGATGATCGCGGGCACGTTCGCCCCGAGCACCCCGAACACCGCACGGTTGATGACCGGGTAGGGCACGCCGGTGCGCTGCGACGGCTTGGCGACGAGGTTGGCGAAGACCTGCACGATCAGGATGCCGACCACCAGGGCGATGAGCACCTGCCAGCTGGCGATGCCGAGTGCGAAGAGCGACCCGGCGGTGACGTAGCCGCCGACCGAGTGCACGTCGGACATCCAGAAGGCGAAGAAGTTGTAGCTCGTCCAGCTCTGCTTGCGCAGCGGGGCGAGGTCCTCGTTCGTGAGCGCCGGGTCGTACCCGGGCTTGACGACGCCGGCACCGGCGGGTGCGGCGGTCGTGGTGGGGGCGTGGGGCGCTGCGACGGGTGTCACGAGATCGGTAGCCATGGCGTCCTCCGAGGGAGTGGGGTGGGGAGGCGGTGATCGCCTCCACCACAGAAGCTAGGGAGCCTCTTCGCGCCCGCCGTTTCCCTCGTGTAACGGTCGTGTGTCGTGGGTGCCGTCCTGAAACGCTCGTTCCGACTCGCGGAACCTGCACAGGCGTGTGCAGGAAGATGCGTCCATGCCCGACACCATCCGTTACGTCGCGATCGGCGACAGCTTCTCGGAGGGCATCGGCGACGCCGGCGCCGTTCCGTTCCCCGGTTGGACCGGCCGACTCGCGAGCGGCATGGCCCGAGCGCACGACGCAGACGTCCGGTACGCCAACCTCGCCGTCCGCGGTCGCCTGCTCGCCGGGGTCCTCGGAGAGCAGCTCGACGCGGCGCTCGCACTCGACCCCACACCGACCCTGATCACGTTCTGCGCGGGCGGCAACGACCTGCTCCGGCCACGGTTCGACGCCCACGCCCTCATCGCCCCGCTCGAAGCGGCGGTCGCCACGGTCCTGAGCCGCGGCGTCCGCCTGGCGCTGCTGAGCCCCGCCGACCCGAGTGCCCGGCTCCCCCTCGGACGCCTCATCAACGCGCGCGGCGACGCCTGGGCGGATGCGCTCGCCGACCTCGCCGACCGGTACGACCTGCCATTCGTCGACGTGTCCCGTGATCCACACCTGCGCCGTGCCGAGTTCTGGTCCGACGACCGACTGCACATGAACGCGACCGGCCACCAACGCGTCGCCGACCTCGCCCTGCACGCGATCGTGGACGGCCCCCTGCCCGGAACGCCGGTGTCGGAGCCGACCGGTCGCACCCGACTCCCCGAGGAACTCCGCTACTACCGCGAGCACGTCCTGCCGTGGGTGCAGCGTCGCGTGACCCGACGGTCGTCGGGCGACGGACGCTCGGCAACGTACCCGGCATGGACCGCCGTCGACTGATCGCGCACGATCGCGGCGGTTCTCCGCAAGCGACTGGTTGCCCGCTTGTCGCGCGGCAGACTGAGCGCTCTACTCGGTGGGATCACGTCCGAGCCGAACTCAGGGGAGACGGCACCATGACCACTGCGCCACGCCCATCCGGCACCACCGCGACACGCACCCCGACCGTCAGCACCCCGACGGGCACGCCCAGCACCGCACACGGCATCGACCACATCGGGCTCACCGTGCCCGACATCGACCAGGCCACCGACTTCTTCGTCCTGGGACTCGACGCCGTCCCCCTGTACGACCGGTTCCTCCGAAGCGAACCGCTCCGCGGTGAACCCGACGTCCAGCGCCGCCTCGGCATCCCGAAGACCATGGCCCAGGGTGCGCTGCGGATGCTCGCGCTGCCGAACGGTCCAGGGCTCGAGCTGTTCGAGTACCACGGCTCGGACCAGCGATCGGCAGCGCGGGCCAGCGACCTCGGCTGGCAGCACGTCGCGTTCTACGTCGACGACATCGACCACGCGCTGTCGCACATCGAGACGGCGGGCGGCCAGCGGTACGCCGACCCGCGGGACCTCGGCGGCAACGAAGGCGGATCGGGCAACCGGTTCGTGTACGTCGGGACGCCGTGGGGATCCACGATCGAGTTGATCACCTACCCGACCCGGCAGTCGTACGAGGACCACGCCCCGCGACCGAAGTGGCGGGTCTGAGCGGTCAGCGCACCGAGGCCGCGGCGACGTAGGTCCGCGTCGGCTTGCCGGTGAGGGCATGCGGGAACTCGACTCCGTCCGCCCGGAACCCGCCGGCTTCGTAGAGCCGCAGCGCCCGCTCGTTGCCGGCGAGCGCGTGCAGGACGACCGCGGAGTGTCCCGCCGCCGCTGCTGCGTCGACCGACGCGGCCAGGAGCGCACGCCCGACCCCCCGCGCCTGCACGTCCGGGCGGACGGCGAGCAGCGACAGGTAGGCGGCGTCGCCCGGGTCGGTCGACCGTCCGGACCCCGGCGCCGTCACGAGCGCGAAGCCGTCGATCGCACCGGCCACTCCGGTGGCGACGAGCAGGGCGACGCGCGCCACGGCGAACTTCGACGCCGCACGGGCACGCACCGCGCCTGACTCCGGAACGCCGTCACGTGCCGCGACCGCTGCGACCCACAGGTCGACACAGGCCGACACCTCGTCCGGGGCCGCAGGACGCACGGACACGGACGGTTCGATCACCCGGTCAGCCTACGACCGCGCTGCTGCCGATCCTGAACGACGCCCCACGGTGCTCGTCGGGCAGCCGGTCGCCGCGGCCGTGCAGCTTGTGCCGCAGCGATCCGGGCTCGTAGCCGGTCGGGTACGCCCCGCGGGCACGGAGTTCGGGGATCACGAACTCGATGACGTCCTCCCACGTGCCCGGGGTCACCGCGTACGCCAGGTTGAACCCGTCGACGTCGGTGCGTTCCTGGATCTCCTGCAGCCGGTCGGCGATGGTCGCTCCCCCGCCGACGGCGACCGGCCCGAGGCCGCCGATCGCGGTGTGCCGGGCGAGGTCGCGGATCGTCCACGAACTGCCGTCCTCGCCGGTCGCCGCTGCGATGTTCGCCGCTGCCGACTGGATGGCGTTCGACTCCACGTCGCCGAGGGGCTCGTCGAGGTCCCACTGCGACAGGTCGACGCCCATCCAGCCGGAGTTGAGCACCAGCGCACCGAGCTCCGACGCGTACGACAGGTAGTCCTCGTACTTCGCCTGGGCCAGCTCGTCGGTGGCGTCCGTGATCACGGTGAGCAGTGTGTAGACGCGAGCGGCGTAGCGGTCGCGACCAGCTGCCTCCAGGGCGTCACGGACCTTCGCGACGGTCGACGCGAGCTGCTCGACGGTCGGTGCGCCCACGAAGACGGCTTCGGCGTTCTCCGCTGCGAAGCGGATGCCGCGCGGCGACGCGCCCGCCTGGTAGATGACGGGCGAACGCTGCACCGACGGCTCGGACAGGTGGATGCCCGGCACGTCGAAGTGCTTGCCGTGGTGCTCGATCGGGTGCACCTTCGCCGGGTCCGTGAAGACGCCGGACGCTCGGTCGGCGACGACCGCGTCGTCCTCCCACGAGCCCTCCCACAGCTTGTAGAGGACCTCGAGGTACTCGTCGGCAACGTCGTAGCGGTCGTCGTGCGACAGCTGGTCGGTCTGGCCCATGTTCCGCGCGGCGCTCGGCAGGTACCCGGTGACGACGTTCCAGCCGACCCGCCCCTTGGTCAGGTGGTCGAGCGTGGAGATCCGCCGGGCGAACGGGTACGGGTGCTCGTACGCCGTGCCCGCCGTGATCCCGAAGCCGAGGTGCTCGGTCACCGACGCCATCGCCGACACCAGCAGGATCGGATCGTTGACCGGCACCTGCGAGCCGGTGCGGAGTGCGGCCTCGTTCGAGTCGCCGTAGACGTCGTACGTGCCCAGGACGTCGGCGATGAAGATGCCGTCGAACGCGCCGCCCTCGAGCGTCTTCGCCAGGTCCGTCCAGTACGTCAGGTCGCGGTAGTCGCGCGATCGGTCGCGCGGGTGCCGCCACAGCCCGGAGGACTGGTGCGCAACGCAGTTCATGTCGAACGCGTTGAAGCGGATCTGCCGGGGCTCGCTGCTGCTGGTCACGCCGTGACGCTACGTGCGGGGTCTGCGTCCGTCATCCATCGTGACGAAGCGTGACGCCCGCAGCTCAGGCGCGGTCGTGCAGCGTGACCTGGTAGCCGTCCGGGTCGGCGAAGGTGAACGTCCGACCGAACGGGCCGTCGATCGGTGCCGACACGATCGTGTGGCCGTCGGCCACCAGGGCGTCGTGGATGGCCTGCACGTCGGTCGCGTGCAGCCAGATCGCCGCACCGATGCCCGGCTGGGTCACGGCGTCGAGGTCGGTGCCGGGGACGACGTCCCGCAGCGCGAACGCGATCGGCGTGGTCTCGAAGACGACGGCGTGCGGCGGGCCGGCCTGCGATCGGACGAGACCGAGGTACTGCTCGTAGAACGCCTGGGACGCCGTCAGGTCGCGGGTCTGCAGGGAGATGAAGTCGGGGCCGGTGACGGGCATGTGGTACTCCTTCGTGTCGTGTCAGTTTTCTGACACGGAGCAATCTATGTCAGACTCCTGACATGAGTCAAGACGGAATCGACCTCGAGACGTCACTCGGGTACCTGCTCAAGGAAGCCGCGAGCGCGCTCCGCGCCGCGATGGAGGCCGTGCTGCGTCCGCTCGGCATGACGATGACGCACTACTCGTGCCTCGAACTCCTGGCGCAGCGCCCCGGACTGTCGAACTCCGAGCTCGCCCGCGGCGCCTTCGTCACGCGGCAGTCGATGAACGTGTTGCTGCAGGCGCTGGAACGGGACGGCTTCGTGACGCGGGCCACCGAAGCACCGGTCGGCAAAGCGCTCCCGACGCGGTTGACAGCGAGCGGCCGCGCGAGCCTCGAGCGGGCGAGCGCGGCCGTCCGTGGTGTCGAGGTCCGGATGCTCGACGGCCTGTCGGACGAGCAGCAGGTCGCGGCGCGGGGGGCGTTGCGCAGCATGGTGCGCTCCCTCCGTGGAACCGCCGACGACGAGGTCGGCTCGGTCTGACCACGCAGTACCCTGCCACTGACATTGTCGTATTTCATGAGGGGGACCGTTCATGCACGAGGACTTCACCGGCCTGTACCTGTCGAGCCTCTGGCTCAGCGTCGCGATGCTCGCCGGTGGGTTCGCGCGGACCCGGAACCGATCGGCGTGGACCTGGTTCCTCCTGACGCTGCTGTTCGGCCCGCTCGCGGTGCTGCTGCTCGTCACGTGGCCGGCGCGTCCGCCCGGCCGGACCGACCCCGCGCGGACCGATGCGTCCGCATCGGCACCGGACACGGGCGGTTCCGAGGAGTAGCCCTGACGCAGAAGCGCGCAGGACCAGATCCTCTCAGGGAAGGGCGGACACCATGGCGCTGCAGGACGATGTCGTCACCGACGTCGGCGGGGATCGACGACTGCGGACCGCGCTGTTGATCGTCGGCATCGTGGCGGTCCTCGTCGGTGTCGCCGCGCTCGTGCTCCCGCACGCGACGCTGTTCGCGGTCGCGTGGGTGTTCGGCATCTACCTGCTGGTGTCCGGCCTGTCGATGGTCGTCCGTGCGTTCGCCCGCGGGATCGGCACCGGCCGCCGCATCGGCTTGGTCGTCCTCGGTGTGCTGATCCTCGCCGGGGGCATCGTGGCGCTCGTCGCCCCGCCGGTCGGGGTGCGGTGGATCGCGTTCGTGATCGGCTTCGCCTGGCTGGTCGAGGGCATCACCCTGCTCTACGCCCCGACACCGACGAACCGTGCCCTGACGATCGGTGCCGCGGTGCTCAGCATCGTCATCGGCGTGCTCGTCATCAACCTGCCGTCCATCGGGGCAGCGCTCGCCGTCGTCGCCATCGCCGGCTTCCTGATCCTGTTCGGCATCGTGCAGATCGCCCTCGGGATCACCGTCGGACGCACTGACCGATCCGCCGCGACCGCCGGTCGAGCAGTCTGACCACGGCCGCTGCGAAGGGCCCGTCACCCGTCGAAGAGGACGTCGGCAGCGTCCCTCGGGGCGAACTGCGCTTCGAAGTCGCGTTCGTTGGGGATCCACACGTCCCGCCACAGGTCGTGGTGGTCACGTCCGAGCCGGCGATCGCGCGCCATGCCGCGACGAGCGGCGGTGTCGAGGTCCACGTCGCACCAGACCGCCACGTCGATGTGCGGCATCGCGTCGGGGTGGAAGAGGCCGATGAGGTCGACGACCACGACGTCCGTCGTCGGCAGTGGCTCCGCGGGACCGAGCGCCCGGACCGACCAGTCGAACCGGTGGAACGTGCTCGCTCGCCCCGTCCGGTGCGGTTCGAGGACGGACGACATCAGACGCGCCCGATCGACGCCGTCCCAGTCGGCCGACCGCCGGTGGGACCGCTCTGGATCGAGGAAGTCGTCTCCACGGATCCGCACCGCGCCCGGCACGTTCCCGGCCAGACTGCGCGCCAGCGTGGACTTCCCGGAGCCGCAGTACCCCGAGATGCCGACGACGATGGGGTGCCCGGCCGAGGCGCGGCGTGCCGCCACGAGGTCGATGACACCGTGCTGATCCATCGGACCAGCGTACGAGCCGATCACCAGCACGGGATCCGCGCCGACGACTCCTAGGCTCGACGGGTGGACGTCACACTGCGGAACAGCATCCCCGAGGACATCGAGTGGCTCGTCGAGCTGCGTGCGCAGGTCCTCCGTGCCGACCTGGAGCGTCTCGGCCGCTTCGACGCGGTCCGGGTCCGCGGGCGGATGCGTGATGCCTTCGCGCCCGAGCACACTCGGGTCGTCGCGGTCGACGGCCGCGACGTCGGCTCGATCACCACGCGGGTCGACGACGACACCCGCTGGGTCGAGCACTTCTACCTCGCGCCGGAGGTCCAGGGGCGGGGCGTCGGATCGACAGTGCTCCGGACCGTCCTGGCCGAGCCCCACACGGGTGCGACGCGACTCAACGTCCTGCAGGGCAGCGCCGCGCGCCGGCTCTACGAACGGCACGGTTTCGTCGTCGACACCGAGGACGATGTCGACGTCTTCATGACGCATCGTCACGTCTGAACGATAGGTTCGACGCATGAGCCACGTTCTGCGATCCATCGGCCGGGTGGTGCTGACCACGCTGCAGTACCTGGCCGCCGTACTGAGTGCCATCGGTTCCGGCGGTGCCACCGCCCCGGCCCAGCCACCCACCCGATCTACGAAGCCGCGGGACGAGTACCGCCCCTGAGCAGGGCCTACAGCACCTTGGCGTACCACCGGTCGGAGTACGGGTCGTCGTTGAACGGTGCGACCCGTACGAACCCGAGCCGTTCGTAGAGCGCGCAGGCCTCGGCGAGCTCAGCCCGGGTGCCGAGACGCAGCGACATGGTCCCGCGCTCCCGGCAGACCGCCTCCACGTGTCGCAGGAGCGCCGATCCGACACCCCGACCGCGGCGCTCCGGCAGCGTGAAGACCTTCGTCAGCTCACCGACGGCACCCACGAAACGCACGCCGGCCTTTTCGGGCCCGGTCGGCGACCAGCTGCGGACGGGAGGCGCGGGGCGGGCCGGCCACGGGCCTCCTGGCCGTCACGTGGTCGCGATCGCGAGCCGCACCCGGCTCAGCGGGACGCGGTCGCCTCACGCGCGGCGGCTTCCGCCGCGACCCAGGCGAGCATGCCGCACTTGACCCGCATGACGAACTTCGAGACGCCGTGGAAGGCGATGAGGTCCTCGAGGACGTCCTCGTCGGGCTCGCCGACGCCGCGGGAGCGCATCATCGTGCGGAACTCGTCGGTCAGTGCGAGGAGCTCCGGGACCGTGCGGCCGACGGCCATGTCGGTGAGGACCGATGCCGAGGCCATCGAGATCGAGCAGCCGTCGCCCTGCCAGGCGAGACCGGCGATCCGGTCGGTGCCCGGTTCGAGGCGGATGCGGACGGTGATCTCGTCACCGCACGTGGGGTTGCGCTCGAAGTGCGAGGCGTCGGCGTCGGGCAGGTCGCCGTCGCCGTGCCGGGCCTTGGCGTGATCGAGGATGACCTGCTGGTACAGGCTGTCGAGGGCGTTCACGCGGTCGCTCCGAAGTAGCCGCGGACCTCGCCGACGGCCGCGATGAACCGGTCGACGTCGTGCTCGGTCGTGTAGACGTAGGTGCTCGCGCGGCTGGTGGCGACCAGGCCGAGGCGGCGGTGCAGGGGCTGGGCGCAGTGGTGCCCCGAGCGGACGGCGATGCCCTGCGCATCGAGGTACTGCGACACGTCGTGGGCGTGCACGCCGTCGACGTCGAACGACACCAGGCCCGATCGCGGGACGCCGACCGGTGGACCGACCACGCGGATGCCGGGGACGGCGGCCAGGCCGTCGAGCATGCGCCGGGCGAGGTGCTCCTCGTGCGCGCGGACACGCTCCATGCCGATGCCCTGCAGGTAGCGGACGGCCTCGGCAAGGGCGACGGCCTGCGACACGGGCTGCGTTCCGGCCTCGAACCGCTCGGGCGCCGGCATGAACTCCGACGCCTGCATGGTCACGGTGGTGATCATGGACCCACCGGTGCGGAACGGGGGCAACGCGTTCAACAGCTCACTGCGGCCCCAGAGCACGCCGATGCCGTTCGGACCGAGCATCTTGTGCCCGGAGAACGCCGCGAAGTCGACGCCGAGCTGCTGCACGTCGAGCGGCCGGTGCGGCGCGGACTGGCAGGCGTCGAGCACGACCAGTGCGCCACGGGCGTGGGCGAGACCGACGATCTGCTCGACGGGGGCGACCATGCCGGTGACGTTCGAGACGTGCGCGAACGCGACGACCTTGGTGTGGTCGGTGATCAGGGCCGCGGTGTCCTCGGCGGTCCAGGTGCCGTCGTCGGCGACCGGGACCCAGCGGAGCGTCGCACCGGTCAGCGCGGCGAGTTCCTGCCACGGCACCAGGTTCGCGTGGTGCTCGGCCTCGGTGACCAGGATCTCGTCGCCCGGTCCGATGCGGAAGCGAGCGGCGTCGACCCCACCGCGGCCACGACTGGCGTTCGCGATGCCGTAGGCGACGAGGTTGAGGGCGTCGGTGGCGTTCGCGGTCCAGACGACCTCGCTCGGACCGGCAGCGCCGATGAAGTCGGCGACGGTGGCACGGGCGTCCTCGTAGGCATCGGTGCTCAGCGCCGCGAGCGTGTGCGCGCCGCGGTGCACGGCGGCGTTGTCGTGCTCGAGGAACCGGCGCTCGGCGTCGAGGACCTGGGTCGGGCGTTCCGCCGTCGCCCCGGAGTCCAGGTACGCCAGCGGTTGCCCGTTCACGTCCTGCGCGAGGACCGGGAAGTCCGACTTGATCGTCTCGACCTCGGCCTCGGTGAGCGGCTGGTTCGGCGCCACGACTGTCACGTCTCGTCCTCCTGGTGTTGCTGTCCGGAGCAACCCGTCAATGGTGGCCGTTGTTCCCGACGGCGTCCAGTCGGCACGGCAACGGCCCAGGACCGCGCCGGGTCCTGGGCCGTCGCACTGTGGGGCTACTCGTTGCCGATCTTCTTGTCCGCAGCGTCGCGGGCACCGTCGATCTTGTCGTCGTACTTGCCACCGGTGGCCTTCTTGACCGCGTCGGCGACACCCCCGAGGACCTTGTCGCTGATGTCCTCGGCCTTCTCGCTCTTCAGGGCGTCCTGGACCTTGTTGTCCTTCAGGAAGTCCTGGGCCTTCTTCGTGATGTCGTCGAACCCCGCCATGGCCTGCTCCTCAGCTCGGTGCGGAGCCCGTCGCTCCGTCATGCCGCAGATCGTAGGCCGCAGAACCGTCGTCTGTCCCGGAACGTGACGAGGTGTTCACACCATCTGGGCGCTGCGTCGACGCGCCAGGACGTACCCGACCGCGACCGCCCCCGACACCGCGAGGAGCGACGGGATGAGGATGTCGGTGCCCTCCTGCGTGAACTCGACCACCAGGACGAGCGCCGTGAACGGGGCCCGCATCGTGGTCGCCAGGAACGCCGCGGCGCCGACGAACGCGAAGGCCGCCAGGCCGGGGCCGTCAGCGGGCCAGAGCAGGAGCCACGCGCCACCGAGGCCGCCGCCGATCGCCGAACCGATCGCGATCGACGGCGTCAGGGTGCCGCCGACCGCGCCGGCACCGATGGTGGCCGACGTGGTGATCGTGCGGACGACGCCGAGCAGCAGGAGCAGCACGATCGGCGCCAGGCCGGCGACGGTGCCGTCGTCGAGCGAGGCGTTCATCGCGACGAGGCCCAGCGCCCGCCCGTTGCCGAGGATCTCGGGGAACGGCACCGCGATGAGCCCGACCATCGCGAACACCACCGGCAGCACGACGAGCAGGTGCCAGCCCTTGGGCGCGATGCCCTGCAGCCGGTTGGTGAGCTTCACGAACCCGACGCCGGCCAGGCCGAGGACGGGCCCGACGATGATCGCCCAGACGAGCAGTGACGGCGACATGTGCATCGCCGGCACGTGGTAGAGCACCTCGTCCGGGATCACGAGCCGGGCGACGAACGCGGCGACGGCACTCGTGGCGAACGCGGGCAGGGCCGTGGCGAAGCTGATCTCGCCGAGCAGGACCTCGACGGCGAACAGCGCCCCACCGAGCGGGACGTCGTACACCGCGGCGAGGCCCGCCGCCGCTCCGCAGGCGACCAGGATCTTCGTCTCGCGCGAGGTGAGACCGGCACGACGGGTGACGAGCTGGGAGAGCCAGGCGCCGACCTCGCGCGGAGCGACCTCCTTGCCGATCGAGGCACCGAGACCGACCGCCAGGATCTGCACGCCGGCGTTCGCCAGGGTCGCGAGTGCGGGCATCCGCTTGCCGCCGACCGCCGCGGTGACCGACACGATCGGACGCCCCCAGCGCCGGAGCGCCCACCAAGCGAAGCCCGTCAGGACACCGGCGGCCACGAGCGCGAGGAACCGGTTCAGCGCCGACGGTGCGTCCGCCGCCTCGAGGTGCCCACCGAAGCCGTACCCGAAGGCCACGAACTGGATGAGCTGCAACGCGAGCCACACGGCGATGCCGGCGATGCCGCCGGAGACGCCCACCAGGGCGGTGACGACGGCGAGCTTGAGCGCCCAGACGGGGGTCGCGTGTCCGGAGCGCGGCATGTCGAGAACCCTAGCGGCTCCGATCACCGGCACCGGGCCTCCCGGTCGTCCCACCTGCCGTCAGACGGCCGTGAGACGGAACGGGACCACGCAGTCGGCGGGCATGAGCGGCGGGTGCAGGCCGACCGTGCCGAGCACCCGACCGCTGAACACCCGTGCGCCGCTCCACCAGTCCGGTCGGACGATCCCGTGCCCGTCACCGACCACGATCGGGTCGACGCGGTACGAGACGTCCGGGTCGAGGTCGCGGAACGTGACCCGACCGGTGCCGGACACCTCGGACCGCCCGATGCTCGCCAGGAAGAAGACCGCCTGCTGCCGGTCCGGTGTGACCGTGCCGTACACGAGCCGGGAGTCGTCGACCTCGTCCATCCGCACCAGGTCGCCGCCGTGCAGCAGCCCGCGCAGCTCCTTGTACAGCGCGATCCACTCCGCCAGCGACACCGACTCCTCCGCCGTCGCCTCGGTGAGGTCCCACTCGATGCCCAGGTGCCCGACGAGCGCGGTTCCGGCCCGGAAGGCCAGGTCGTGCACGCGGCCCGTCGAGTGGTTCCTGCCGCTCGCGATGTGCGCGCCGAGGAGTTCCGGGGGCAGGAGCTGCTGCGTCCACCGGTGCATCTGCTGCCGCTCGAGGGGGTCGATGTCGTCGGACACCCAGACGCGGTCGGTGTGCTCGATCACGCCGAGGTCGACCCGTGCGCCACCCGACGCGCACGACTCGATCTCGAGCGTCGGGAAGCGATCCTTCAGGGTCGCCATCAGCCGGTACGTCGCCAGGGTCTGCTCGTGCACCGCCGCACCGCCACCGGGGAATCCGGCCTCCACCAGGTCGCGGTTGTGGTCCCACTTGACGTACTCGATGCCGTACTCGCCGATGATCGCCGTCATCCGTTCGAGCACGTACTCGTACGCCTCGGGGATCGCCAGGTCGAGCACCTGCTGGTCGCGGGACCGCATCGGCAGTCGGCCGCCCGCCTGCATGATCCACTCCGGGTGAGCGCGGGCGAGGTCGCTGTCCTCGTTCACCATCTCGGGTTCGAACCACAGGCCGAACTCCATGCCGAGGGCCCGGACGCGGTCCACGATCGGCCCGAGCCCGTCGGGCCAGACGTCCTCGTCGACGTACCAGTCGCCGAGCCCGAGGTGGTCGTTCCGGCGCCCGCGGAACCACCCGTCGTCGAGCACGTACCGCTCGACGCCGAGGGCCGCGGCACGCTCCGCCAGGTCGGTCAGCCGGGCGAGGTCGTGGTCGAAGTACACGGCCTCCCAGACGTTGATCGTCATCGGCCGCGGGGTCGTCGGGTGCTGTGGGCGGCTGCGGAGCCACCGGTGGAAGCGTCGGGCCTGGTCGTCGAGCCCGTCACCGTGGGCGAACCACACCCACGGCCCCTCGTACGTCTCGCCCGTGCCGAGCCGGACCTCGCCCGGCAGCAGCAGTTCGCCGCCGCCGATCACCTGGCGCCCGGTCGACAGGCGTTCGGCGTGGTGCCGGTGGTTCCCGCTCCACCCGGTGTGCACGCCCCAGACCTGACCGCCCGCGAAGCCGAAGCCGGGCTCCCCCACCGTCAGGACGGTCGCGGCGTCGGCACCGGTCCGGCCCTTCCGGCTCTCGCGCTGGTGGGTGCCGACGACGAGCTCGCGGCGCTGCGGAGTGCGTTCCTTGCCCCATCGACCGGCGAAGTCCAGGATCTCGCGCGCACCGGACGGGATCGGCATCGCCACCGTCAGGTCGTCGACCGTGTAGACGCCGTCGGCGGTGTTCGTGACCGCAGCCCGGGCACGGACGAGTCCGGAGACGAGCACCTCGATCGTCAGCCGGACGGCGAGCCCCGCGGTGTCGTCGGCAGCCTCGGCGGTGACGGTCGAGTCGGTCACGTCGAGCGACCGCACGGTGAACGCCGGCGACCAGTCGTGGCCGTCGCGGTGTCCGGCCAGGCCGGGTCGTCCGCTCCACCCGCGGTTCGGCTCGGGCAGCACGGCGACACGGACGGGGTCGTCCATCTCGTTCTGGGCCACGGGGGCGACGTCCGCGTCGGCGAGTGCGACGAGCGCGTCGTCGTCGAGTGGCCCGAGGGCTGCTCCCCAGTGCACCACCACGGGCAGCGCGTGGTCACGGCAGTCGAGGACGAGGGAGACGCCCCCGGCGGTCAGGTGGACGAGGTCGTGCGAGGTCACGGCCCCAGTCTTCCTCAGAACCAGCGCTTGACCTTGAACACGACCCACAGGATCGCGGCGAACAGGATCATCCCGACGATCGACAGCGGGTAGCCCCAGGTCCACGTCAGCTCGGGCATGTGCGTGAAGTTCATGCCGTAGATGGCGGCGATGAGCGTCGGGGCGAACAGGATCGCCGCCCAGCCGGAGATCCGCTTCGTGTCGTCGTTCTGCTTCTGCGCCGCCAGGGTGGAGTCGACGGTCAGCGCGTTCTGCAGCAGCTGCCGGAACGTGTCCAGCCGCTCCACCGTGCGGATGGCGTGGTCGAGGACGTCACGGAACCGGCGCTGCATCTCGATCGGAAGGTGGTACTTCTCGGCGCCGCGGTGCAGGTTCTCGATGATGTGGATCAGCGGGCGGGCCGCGCGCTGGAAGTCGACGACCTCGCCGAACAGTTCGTAGATGCGCCGCGAGACCCCGGCCTCGCCCGCGAACAGCTGGTCCTCGATCTGGTTGATGTCCTCTTCCAGCCCGTCGATCACCGGCACGTAGCCGTCGACGATCGTGTCCATGAGCGCCCAGAGCTGCGCCTGCGGCCCGACCGTCACCAGGCCGGGCTTGCCGCTCATCCGCTGCAGCGCTCGCGGGACGGTCGGCTTGCCGCGCGGGTCGGCCTTCACCACGACGAGGAAGAAGTCCTCGCCGACGAAGGCGTGCACCTCGCCGAACGCCACCTCTTCCTGCCCGTCGTTGTAGAGCGCGGGCTTGAGGACCACGAAGAGCGTCGAGCCGTACCGCTCGAGCTTCGGCCGCTGGTGCCCCTCGGCGGAGTCCTCGACCGCGAGCTCGTGCAGGCCCAGGGCGACCGCGACGTCGCCGAGCTCCTGCGCGTCCGGTTGGTACAGCACGATGCACGCGCTCGCACCCTGCTCGTCGAGCATCCGGAAGGTGTCGTCCAGCGACGGACTCGCCATCGGGGCGATCCGATCGACGTACACGGTGTTCATCTCGACGCTCACGCGACCACCGTACGCAGGTGACCGGCTTTCGGACGGGAGGCCCGTGGCGGGCCCGCCACGGGCCTCCCGTCCGCCGTCCCCCACAGGCTGAACGCACGCTGCGCGCCCGACAGGACCGCCCGCCTACGGTGCAGGTCATCAGCATGCTGACGAAGGGAACGGTCATGAAGAGGATCTGGAAGCGCATCGCGGTCGCCGTGAGTGCCGTCGTCGCGGTGGTCGGGGCGTTCGTCGGGTCCGGCGCGGCCGGCGGGACGCCGATCCAGGACGCTGCCGGCGGCGCGCTGTCCGCGTCGTCGACCGCCATCGCACCGGACGGCCCGGCGTTCTCGATCTGGAGCGTCGTCTACGTCGGCCTCATCGCCTACGCCGTCCGCCAGCTCTTCCGCACGTCGGACGACGACCGGCACGCGAAGCTGGCCGTGCCGGCGATCCTGTCGCTGCTGCTCAACGCGGCGTGGATCCTGTCGGTGCAGTTCGGGTTCCTGTGGGCGAGCGAACCGATCATCGTGGCCCTGCTCGCGGTGCTGGTCTGGACGTTCACGATCCTGCGGCGGACGAAGCCCTCCGGCGTCGTCGAGGCGATCGTCACCGACGGCACGTTCGGCCTCTACCTCGGATGGGTGTGCGTCGCGACGGCGGCGAACACGGCCGCGGTGCTGACCGCAGCGGGTTTCCGGGGCTTCGACCTCGGGCAGGACGTCTGGGGTGTGCTCGTCGCAGCGGTGGCCGGGCTCGTCGGGCTCCTGCTGGCGGTGTGGGGACGGGGCCGTCTGGCGCCGATGCTGTCCCTGGCCTGGGGGCTGGCGTGGGTGGCGGTCGCCCGACTCGACGGTCCGCTGGTGTCGACGCCGACCGCCGTCGCTGCGGTCGTCGCAGCCGCCGCGGTCGTGGTGGTGACGGTCGCCGTGCGGGCGCGGGCGGGCTGGTCCGGCGCGCGTGGGCTGGCCCGAGTCTCAGCCTGAGCGACACTTCCCGGGCGCTCGGCTGCGAGAACTGTCGCCCAGCCCGAGTCTCGGGACTCGGGCTCTACCGCGGGGACGCCACGAGCCCGTGCGCAGCCGCCACGGCCTCGTTCGTGACCTCGCCGGCGTGCACGTTCAGCCCGAGGGCGAGCGACGGGTCGGCGGCCAGCGCTGCCTCCCACCCGTGGTCGGCGATCGCGACGGCGTACGGCAGCGTCGCGTTCGTCAGCGAGATCGTGCTCGTGCGCGGAACGGCACCGGGCATGTTCGCCACGCAGTAGTACACGGTGTCGTGCACCGCGAACGTCGGGTCGTCGTGGGTGGTCGGGTGCGAGCCCTCGAAGCAGCCGCCCTGGTCGATCGCGATGTCGACGAGCACCGATCCCGGCCGCATGTCCGCGACCATGGCATCGGTGACGAGCTTCGGTGCGGATGCCCCCGGGATGAGCACGGAACCGATCACCAGGTCGGCTTCTCTGAGTTCTGCAGCGATGGCGTGCGCCGACGACCGCAGGGTGGTGATGCGTCCGTCGAACCGGGCGTCGAGCGCGCGCAACCGCGGCAGGCTGATGTCGAAGACCGTCACGTCGGCCCCCATGCCGAGCGCCATCGTCGCGGCGTGCTCGCCTGCGACGCCACCGCCGATCACGACGACGCGGCCCTTCGGCGTGCCGGGCACCCCACCGAGCAGCAGTCCGCGTCCGCCGTTCGTGCGCATCAGGTTGTCGGCGCCGACCTGGGCCGACAGTCGCCCGGCGACCTCGGACATCGGCGACAACAGGGGCAGCGAGCGGTCCGGCAGCTGCACGGTCTCGTAGGCGATCGCGGTGGCCCCGGAGTCGATGAGTGCGTCGGTCAGGGGACGGTCGGCCGCCAGGTGCAGGTACGTGAAGAGCACCTGGCCGGGGCGGATGAGCGGGTACTCGGACGCCACCGGCTCCTTGACCTTCAGGATCAGCTCGGCGCGCGCCCAGACCTCGGCGGCGGTGTCGACGATCTCGGCGCCGGCGGTGCGGTACTCGTCGTCGGGGAAGGCCGAACCCGTGCCCGCACCGGCCTGGACCAGGACCTGGTGGCCGTGCAGCGCCAGCTCGGCCACACCCGCCGGGGTGGCCGCCACGCGGTACTCGTTGTTCTTGATCTCGGTGGGGACGCCGATGCGCATCGCAGACTCCTTCGTGGGTGGTGCTCTCGTCCACACCATTCAGCGCCGGATTCGTTGCGGTGATGTTACGGCCGAACATCCGGATGAGCCAGCGCAAATCCGTGCGATGAGATTCGGTTGTCGACCGCTCAGAAGACCTTGCCCGGGTTCAGAATGCCCGCCGGGTCGAACACCCGGCGGATCCCCCGCTGCAGCTCGAGGACGTCATCGCCGAGCTCGTCGCCGATCCACCGACGCTTCAACACCCCCACGCCGTGCTCGCCGGTCAGGGTCCCGCCCAGCTCGATCGCCGCCCGGAACATCGCGTCGGCGGCGTCCCAGACGTGAGCAGGCACCTCGTCGCCGTCGAACACGAAGTTCGGGTGCAGGTTGCCGTCACCGGCGTGCGCCACGGTCGGGATCGAGACCCCGTGTTCGCGGCCGATCTCCTCCACGCGGGCGAACATCTCGGCGAGTCGACTCCGCGGCACGGCGACGTCCTCGATGAGCACCCGGCCGCGCGACTCCATCGCGGCGTGGAAGGACCGACGGATCGTCAGCAGGCGCTCGCGTTCCGCCGCCGACCCGGCAAGCTGCACGGTTCCGCCCTCTGCCTGGAGGCGCGGCACGGCTCCCAGCGCGGCCTCGGTCGCGCCCGGGCCGTCGAACTCCACGAGCAGGAAGACCCCGCCCGCAGCGGTGCTCCCCACCGTCTCGACGATCACCTCGGGTCCCAGGTACGCCGCGATCCCCTCGAGGGCCAGGGCATCCAGCAGCTCGACCGTCGACGGCCGATCCGCTCCCGCCACCACGGCCGCTGCCGCGGCCGCCGCCTGCTGCACGGTCGGGTAGACGGCCCCGAGGGTCGCGGGCTCCCCCGCCGGGATCGGGACGAGTCGGACCGTCGCGCCGACGATGACGCCGAGCGTGCCCTCGGACCCGACGAGCAACGCCGTCAGGTCGAGACCGGTCACCCCCTTGACGGTGCGGTGGCCGGTCGACACGAGCCGGCCGTCCGCGAGCACGACGTCGAGTCCGAGAACGGCCTCACGGGTGACGCCGTACTTCACGCACCGAAGGCCACCGGCGTTCGTGGCGATGTTGCCGCCGATGCTCGCGATCGCCGCACTCGCCGGGTCCGGTGCGAAGCGCAGCCCGTGCTCGGCGGCGACGGCGTTCAGTGCGCCGTTGAGCACCCCGGGTTCGACGACGGCGAGTTCGTCCTCGACGGACACCTCGACGATGCGGTCCATCCGCGCCACGCTGAGCACGACCGTGCCCGCGGTGCCGTTCGCGCCCCCCGCCAGTCCGGTGCCGGCGCCGCGCGGGACGACGGGGACGCCCAGGGCCGAGCAGGTCCGGAGTGTCGCCTGCACGTGCTCGACGGTGCGGGCCTCGACGACGGCGACCGGACCGCCGGGAGCGATCCAGCCGGACTTGTCGGTCCGCGCGGCGTCGAGCTCGCCCGGTTCGGTCCGGACGACGGTGCCGTCGGGGTCCTGCAGGGCGGAGCGGAGCGCGGCGACGACGGTGTCCATGTCGTCACGCTACCGCCGCCGGGTGGACTCCCCCGGCTCGGTGCCCCACGGCGGTCAACGCGTGCGGAGTGACTCGCTCGGCAGCTCACCGAAGCGGGCACGGTACGTCGCCGAGAACCGCCCGAGGTGCCCGAAGCCCCACGACCGGGCGACGTCGGCGACCGAGGTCTCGTCGCGCGTACCCCCGAGCAGGTCCGCCCGCGCACCGTCGAGCCGCACGCCGCGCAGCAGGTCGCCGGGGGTCTGGTCGAGGTGCCGTCGCAGCGACTGCTGGAGCCCGCGCGGGCTGAGGCCCGCGGCCGCGGCGATCTCGGGTGTGCCGATGGGCTCGCGGGCGTGCTCGTGCACGAAGTCGAGCGCCCGGCGGACCCGGCCGTGCTCCGGACCGCCGCCGGCCACGGTCGACCGCCAGCGGTCGCGCTGCGGGAACGCACGGATCGCGGCGGTCGCGAACGCCTCGGCGATGTCGCGCTGCGCGATCGGGTCGAGGTCGTGGTCGACGTCGAGCCACGTCGACGAGTACGTCCGGACCACGTCCTGCCACACGGCTGTGCCCGCAGCCGTCGGACGCTGCATCGACTCGAACGCGAAGTCGTCCTCGCCGACGAGCGACCGCACGAAGTCGCGGTCCAGATGGACGAGGTTCAGCGCGATGTCGCGGTGGTGCAGGGAGTACGGCTCGGCGAACGGCAGCACGACGGGCACGCCGGCCTCGAGCTCCCAGGTCTCGCCACCACAGGTGATCCGGCTGGAGCCACTCCGCATCCAGGCCACCAGGAACTCGTCGTCGACCTGGCTCTCGCTGCGCAGGTCGACCATGAACCGCGACGACCGCAGCGACATCCGGTCATCGCCGACCCCGGCGAAGTCCCAGTGCGCGGTGGGACGGGTGCGCCGGACCGCGGGTGCCCGGAAGTCGTAGTCGCGCCCGAAGAAGGCGAGCGCCTGGTCGACGTCGGTGCCGACCACGCGACGGGAGTACCGACCGCCCGGCCGGTCCATGGAGAGCGTCATGTCCGAGAACCTACGACGGACCACCGACAACTCGCGACACATCGCGATTCAGGGCTGCAGGATCGCCTGCCCGACGCTCTCGTCCAGGATCAGGTCGGTGATGAGACCGGAGGCCAGCGCACCCCGCAGGGACGCTGCCTTCGATCGGCCCGCGACGACGCAGACCCGACGCGGAGCGCGCTTGATGATGTCGAGGTCCGGCCCGCCGGCGCGTGCGTTCACGCCGATGTCCCGCCACGACCCGTCGGCCCGGTAGAACACCGTCGAGACGTCGCCGACGACCTGGGCCTTCGTGAGCTCGTCGCGGTCAGCGGGGTCGAGGTAGCCGCCGGAGTACACGTGCGACGGCACCGGGGCCTGCGGGGCGCCCACGCCGAACACCACCAGGTCCATCCGCTCGTGCAGGTCGAGCACGCGCCGGATCGAGCGCTCCCGGAACAGCGCCTCCTTCGTGGCCGGGTCGTCGAAGAACGCGGGCACCGGGAACTGCTGCACGAACGCGCCGTAGGCCTCGCCGAACCGCCGCAGGATCTCCGAGGCGTAGACGATGCCCGTGGTCCGGGTGTTCGCGGCGCCGTTGATCTGCACGACGGTCGACCCGTGCGTGGTCTTCGGCACCAGGTACCGGCTGACCGCGCTCACCGTCGAGCCCCACGAGATCCCGATCACCATGTTCGACTCGACGTACTGCGTCAGGATCCGGGCGGCGGACAGGGCCACCCGTTCCAGGCGGTCGACGTCGCTCGTGTGGTCCGGCACCGGCACGACGTGCGCGTGCACGCCGAACCGCGAACGGATGCTGCGGCTCAGCGCGGCGGCCTGGTCCAGGGGCGAGCGGATCTGGATGTCGACGAGACCGGTGTCCCTGGCGTACTTCAGCAGCCGCGACACCGAGGAGCGCGAGGTCGCGAGTTCGTCCGCGATCGCGTCCATCGTCAGGTCCTGCAGGTAGTACAGGTGGGCGGCGCGCAGCGCCTGCTGCGTGCGCATGGGCTGAGCCGCATCGCTCATGGTGCTCCGATCTGTCGAACGCAACCATGCACGGACGTGCACGGCCTCTGCAACCCCTGTCGCGCCTCCCGGCCCCCGGATCGGAGCGCACGACACGTGTGCTGCACGTTCGTGCACGCAAGTTGCCCGACCTCCCAAACCGGCGCACGATCGATCCTGACCACGAGAACCGACGAAGGAAGCGACGAACCATGTCGAAGAAGACACAGCCCCGGAACACGGTGACCGCCCTCACCGAGCGCCCGAACGCGCAGGTCCTCGTCGTCGGCGGCGGCATCAACGGCATCGCCACGTTCCGCGACCTCGCACTGCAGGGCGTCGACGTCGCCCTGGTCGAGCGCGGCGACTACGCCTCGGGTGCGTCCGCTGCGTCGAGCCACATGATCCACGGCGGCATCCGCTACCTCGAAAACGGCGAGTTCCGCCTGGTGCGCGAGAGCGTGCAGGAGCGCAACGGCCTCATCCGCATCGCCCCGCACTACGTCAAGCCGCTGCAGACGACGATGCCGATCTTCTCGACGTTCTCCGGCATCATGAACGCTCCGCTGCGCATGCTGACGCACAAGCAGCGCTCCACCAAGGAGCGCGGCGCCATGCTCATCAAGATCGGCATGACGATCTACGACTCCTTCTCGCGCGACGGCGGCTCCGTCCCGAAGCACGTCTTCCGCACCAAGAAGGCCGCGCTCGAGGACATGCCCGCCCTCAACAAGGACCTGAAGTACACGGGCACCTACTACGACGCGAGCGTGCACGAGCCCGAGCGCCTGGCCCTCGACGTCCTCAAGGACGGCATCGCCGCGGGCACCGGGACCGGCTCCGCCGCGACCGCCCGCGCGACGAACTACGTCGAGGCAGCCGGCACCCGCGACGGCGGCGTGCTGCTGCGCGACCGCGAGACCGGCGAGGAGTTCGCGTTCACCGCCGAGGTCGTCATCAACGCGTCCGGCCCCTGGACCGACCTGACGAACGAGGCGTTCGGCGGCGAGACGAAGTTCATGGGCGGCACGAAGGGCTCCCACATCGTCGTGCAGAACGACGAGCTGCTCGAGGCGACGAAGGGTCGCGAGCTGTTCTTCGAGAACGACGACGGACGCATCGTGCTCATCTACCCGCTCAAGGGCCGGGTCCTCATCGGCACGACCGACATCGACGCCGACCCCTCGAAGCCGGTCACGACGACCGACGAGGAGATCGACTACTTCTTCGGGCTCGTCAAGCACGTGTTCCCGCAGATCGACGTCACCCGCGACCACATCGTCTACAGCTACTCCGGCATCCGCCCGCTCCCCCGCCACGAGGACACCGCCCCCGGCTTCGTGTCGCGTGACTACCGGATCGTGGACACCCAGATCGCCGGGCTGCCGGACTCGACCGTGCTGTCGCTCGTCGGTGGCAAGTGGACGACGTTCCGTGCCCTCGCCGCACACCTGTCGACCGAGGCCACCACGAAGCTCGGCATGACCCGCAAGGTCGACACCACCGGCATGCCGATCGGCGGTGGCAAGGAGTTCCCGACCACCGACGCGCAGCGCGCCCTGTGGATCACGTCACACCGTGACGGCCTGGACGAGTCCCTGGTCGAGGGCCTGCTCGAGCGCTACGGCACCCGTGCGGCCGAGGTCGTGGACGTCCTGACCGACGGCCCTGTCGAGGCCCTCGAGTCCGACCCGTCGCTCACCCGCGCCGAGGTCGCGTACTTCGCCGAGCACGAGCAGGCCGTCCACCTGGTCGACGTGGTGCTGCGCCGCACGAACCTCGCGTTCGTCGGCGGTGTCACGATCGACCTGCTCGACGAGCTGGCCGACGTCCTCGCGGGAGCGCTCGACTGGACGCCCGAGGAGCGCGCGGACGAGGTCCAGCGCACGCTCGACGTGCTGCGCGAGGCGCACCGCGTGATCGTGCCGCTGACGTCCGCAACAGCACAGGCGCCGGCGTCGCAGCTCGCGTAGTCGACGCGACCACGAGACGGACGGGAGGCCCGGTACCAGCTGGTACCGTCCCTCCCGTCTCGGCCGTCACCCCGCTGGCGCGGTGCGCCGGTACCGGCGGGTGGGGCCCACCTCCCGTCCGTCATGGGCCTGCGTTCTCGTGCGTCAGTAGCGCTCGCCGGTCGGGTCCAGTGCGGTCCGGTCGATGAGCTGCTCGCCGCCGACGGGCTCGCCCTCCCAGTCGACCAGGTGCCAGCCGTCGGCGAAGGACCCCTCGAGCTCGACGATGCCGGTGTTCTCGAGGTGGCGCTTCGTGCCGAAGTGGTCCGGGGTGTTGTCGGCGGCCGCGCTCGCCCAGGTACGGATCGCCGCACCGTGACTCACCGCCGCCGCCACGCCGACGCCGGTGGCCTCGATCTGCCGCACGGCGTCGTCGTACCGCTCGAAGAACTCGAGCCCGCTCTCCGCGCCCGGCATCCGCGTGCTGCGGTCCCCGCCGGACCAGCCGTGCACGGTGGAGATGTACAGCTGCACGGAAACCGTGTCGCTCTTGCCCTGGGTGTCGCCGGCCTCGATCTCACGGAGCCCCGGGAGCACGACGGGCTCGAGCCCGAGCGACGCCGCCAGGGGTGCCGCGGTGATCTGCGTCCGCACCATGGTCGAGGCGAAGAGCCGCTCGATCCCCCGGTCGGCCAGGGCTGCCGGCAGGGCGTCTGCCTGCTGCTGGCCGAGCTCGGTCAGTCCGGGTCCGGGCACCACGGCGTCGAGGACACCGTTCACGTTCGCGGGGGTCTGGCCGTGGCGGATGAGCAGCAGTCGCATGGATCCACCCTACGGAAGGCCGCCGACGTCAGCCCTGGCGGGTGTTCCAGCGGGGGTTCTGCTTGTTGATGACGTAGACCCGGCCGCGGCGCCGGACGACCTGCGAGCCGGGGATCTTCTTCAGTGCCTTGAGCGAGTTGCGGACCTTCATGGTTCTCCTCCGTCGGCGCTCTCTTGTTGAGAACGGTTTTCAGGTAGGGTACCCGACATGCGTGCTGCTGCCATCACCCTCGTCACCGCCCTCCACGAGGTCGACGCCGACCGCGTCGCCGCCCGGATCACCACCGGGCACCGGATGCACGTCGACGGGAGCGCGTTCGCAGCGGCCCGCGCGGTCGCCGAACGGGCCGACCACCTCGACCGCGTGTGCGGCCCCGACGCCGACCACGGCCTCGTCGTCACCCTGCGACCCGGCGCCGACGCCCGCGCCGTGGGCATGATGCTCGCGAACGCCGCCCGGAGCGAGACCGGCGACGACCGGGTGCTCCGACACGTGGTCGGGGTGTTGCGGGCCGACGACGTCGCCCACCTGCTGTGGTCCGACGTCGACGACGCGTTCGTGGCCGCCGACCGGGTCGTGTCACTCGTCGAGTACGCGACCGTCATCGCGCTCGACCGTCTCGCGCCGCTGTCCCTGCGCCGCCGTCGCGCGTTGGTCGCACTGCTGCACCGGCTCGCGCCCCACGCCGTGATCGTGGCACTCCCCGCACTCCGGACCGCGCGCGACCTGCCCGCGTCGAACGGCGGAGCCGCTCGGGTCCTGGCCTCGGGCGCCGGGTGGATGCGCGCCCTGTCGAGCGGCGCCGACACCGGCCGGGACGCCCGCGACGACCTGGTCGCGATGCGCTACCGGGAGCCGCTGCCGTTCCACCCCGGGCGACTGGCCACCGTGATCGAGCGGGACCTGGCCGCCGGCAGCTCGGGCCGGGTGCTGCGCTCGAAGGGGTTCTTCCGGCTCGCCTCACGCCCGGACCACGTCGGCTCGTGGTCGAGCTTCGGGGCGATGCTCGCGCTCGACCCCACCGCGAACCCGTCGTGGGACGCCGACGCCCCGATCGGGCAGGCGCTGTGGTTCGTCGGCGAGCGGCTCGACGTGCGGGCGATCGTACGAGCCCTCGACGGCGCGCTGCTCACGCCGCCGGAGCTGCTGGCCGGGCCGGACCTGTGGCGCGGGTGGGCGGACCCGTTCCCCGTGTGGCCGGCGGTGGACCCGGCGTCCGAGCACCGGCACGAGTGAGGGCGGGAGCGACTGGGCGCGTGCGTGCGTGCGTGCGTGCGTGCGCATCTTCCGACAGAACACGAGTCGATCGACGCGTGGATCGTCGCACCATGCGCACGCATCCGGTGCGTGCGCATCTTTCGACAGAACACAAGTCGATCGACGCGTGGATCGTCGCAGCATGCGCACGCACAGACGGGAGGCGCGGTGCAGGTCGGACCTGCACCGCGCCTCCCGCCCGTGGTCGCGTCGCGAGCGCCCCAGCGTCAGCGCGCCGGCACGACCTCAGCATCGGCGGCGTCGCGCGCGGCCCGGGCTGCGGCGTCCTGCGCGGCGAACGGCAGGTCCCCCAGATCCAGGTGCGGGTTCGTGTCCTGCGTGAGCACGAGCTCCTTCGCCTCGGCCTCGGTCTCGACCGCCGGCATCGAGCCCGGCAGCGGACGGCGCGAGGACTCCTTCATGCAGAAGACACCGATCGCACCGACCACGCTCATCGCCATCAGGAAGTACGCGGGAGCGAGTTCGTCCCCGGTCACGGTCAGCAGCGCCTGCACGATCAGGGGCGTGGTCCCACCGAAGACCGCGATGGCGATGTTGTAGGCGAAGCCCATGCCGCCGTACCGCGTCGAGGTCGGGAACAGCGCCGGCAGCGACGCAGCCTGGTTCGACACCCACAGCGCGGTCATCAGTGCGAGCAGCGCGAGTCCGGCCAGCGTGGACCACTGCGCACCGTGCCCGATCAGCATGAACGCCGGCACGACGAGCACCACGGTCGTCGCGGCACCGATCCACATCACGACGCGTCGACCGAGCTTGTCGGACAGCTTGCCGGTGAGCGGGAGCATGACCGCCAGCAGCAGGAGCACCGGGATCGTCAGCAGTGTGCCGTCGAGCGGGGAGTACCCGAGCGAGTCGGTCAGGTAGGTCGGCATGTACGAGGTCAGGGCGTACCCGACGGTGTTCGACGCCGCGACGAGCATGATCGCGATGACGATCGGCCGCCAGTGGTCGCGCACCATCACGAGCACGTTCGCGGGACGCTCCCCGTCGAAGGACGCGCGGGTCTCGGACGCGGCCTCC
Organism: Curtobacterium sp. RIT-PI-V; assembly: GCF_025642935.1. Lineage (NCBI taxonomy): Bacteria > Bacillati > Actinomycetota > Actinomycetes > Micrococcales > Microbacteriaceae > Curtobacterium > Curtobacterium sp. RIT-PI-V. Next base: position 7,991 of record NZ_JANZKM010000014.1, on the reverse strand, counting down.
TGCGCGGCCTGGGTCGCCTGGAACACCGGCGACTCCTCGATGCGCAGACGGAACCAGATCGCGACGACGCCGATCACCCCGGCTGCCAGGAACGGGAAGCGCCAGCCGTAGGCGACCATCGCGTCCTCGCCGAGGGTGATCTGCAGCACCGAGACCACGGTCGCACCGAGCGCGAAGCCCAGGTAGCTGCCGAAGTCCAGGATGCTCGCGAAGAACCCGCGGCGACGGTCCGGGGCGTACTCGGTCACGAAGGTCGTCGCGCCGGCGTACTCACCACCGGTGGAGAACCCCTGCGCCAGCTTCAGCACGACCAGCACGATCGGTGCGAACACCCCGATCGTCGCGTAGGCGGGCAGCGCACCGATGAGGAACGTCGACGCCGCCATCATGATGAGCGTCGTCGCGAGCACCTTCTGGCGCCCGATGCGGTCGCCGAGACGGCCGAAGACGATGCCACCGAGCGGACGGGCGATGTACGTCGCAGCGAAGACACCGAGGCTGAACAGGATCTGCACGGCGGGCTCGGCGGTCGGCAGGAAGACCTTCCCCATCGTGACCGCCAGGTAGCCGTAGACACCGACGTCGTACCACTCCATCGTGTTGCCGACGACCATGCCGCTCACCGCGCGGCGCATCATGCTCTTGTCGACCACGGTGACGTCGCTCTCGCGCAGGCGTCGGTGCGGCCGGGTCGGGGTACGGCTGGGATCGGAGCCCATGTCTCTCCTCGAGGATCGTGACGAGCCGGCAGGGACCGGCTCGGGCCGGTGGAGACCGGCACAGGAACAGCGAGCGACGTTACCGAGCAACCGAAATGTCATTGGCCGGTGATTCTCAGGCAACGGCGTGTCACCCGAACGGGGGGAGGGCCCGATCCCCGTGCGTCTGCGGATCCGCAAGGCTGAGTAACGAGGACATAACATCGGCGCATGGCGATCGAACCCGAGACGAAGAGCTGGACCTGGGTCATCGAGGGCATCTGCCCCGAGTGCGGCTACGACGGCACCACGGTGTCGATCCGCGACGTGCCGGGGATCATCGACGCGAACACGACCGCGTGGCCGACCGAACTCGGCCGGGACGACGTGCGTGAGCGTCCCGACGACCACACCTGGTCGGCACTCGAGTACGGCGCCCACGTGCGCGACGTGCACCGGAAGATGACCGAGCGGCTCGCCCTGATGCTCGCCGAGGACGCCCCGACGTTCCCGAACTGGGACCAGGACGCCACCGCGGTCCAGGACCAGTACGGCGAGCAGGACCCGGCCGTCGTCGTCCGGGAGCTCGGCGAGGCCGCACACCGGGCAGCGCGGGCGTTCGACGAGGTCCGTGACGACCAGCTCGAGCGCACCGGGCTGCGGTCGGACGGCAGCGCCTTCACCGTCGCGACGCTTGCCACCTACTACGCGCACGACCCCGTCCACCACCTGTGGGACGTGCGGCGCACGCACTAGACGCGGCGACGGGCGAACGGGAGGCGCGGGGCGGCGCTGCCCCGCGCCTCCCGTCCGCCTCGTGGTCGCGGCAGACCGCTCAGGCGAGCGCGTCGAGCAGGGCGCGGGCCGTCGCGGCGTCCGACACCAGCTCGTTGACGAGTCCCCCGCGCACCGCGCCGACGATGCTGCCGACCTTGGCACTGCCGACGGCGACGCCGACGGCGTGCGGCACCCCGGACAGGACCTCGCGCGAGGTCCGGACCATCCGGTCGCTGCCGGGGAACTCGATGGGCGAGCCGTCCGCGGCGTAGAAGTTGAGGCAGACGTCACCAGCGGCGTGGTCGAACGCGGCGTCCTCGACTGGGACGCCCCGTGCCAGCGCATCGCGCGTCGGGGTCGGGGCCCCGATGCCGAGGATCGCCCCCTTCGCCCGACCCCAGAGCCCGACGACGTGCTGGAAGGCCGGGTCCTCGTCGAGCGAGGAGCGCATCGCGGGCGACGGCAGCGCCTGCGCGAACAGGAAGGCGGGGATCGCTCCGGAGTGCTCCGCGGCCGTCCGGGTGATCTCGTTCGTCTGGAACCACGGCATCGGGTCGGCCTGGCCGCCCACCGTCGGGACGAGCTGCACGCCGGGCAGGCTCGGCATCCCGGCGTGTGCGACGTCGTACACCGTGCGGCCCGACGACATCAGGACGGCGTCACCCGGGACGAGTCCCATGCCCTCGACCGCAGCGGCCAGGGGTGCGGCGAGGTCGGCGCCGAGCGTGGCGGTGTGCGTGACGGCGGCCAGGTGCACCGCTCGGATGCCGAGCACGACCTGCAGCCGTTCGGCGAGCGCGACGGTCTCGTCCTGGAACGGGTCGACGACCTCGATGCGGACGAGTCCGGCCTTGCGCGCCTCGGCCACGAGCCGCGACACCGTCGGACGCGAGACACCGAGGCGCGACGCGATCTCGACCTGGGTGGCGTCCTCGAGGTAGTACATCCGCGCCGCCTGGTACACGGTGTCGAGCGGGAACCGGGTCCGGGCACCCTCGGCGGCAGGGTTCTCGGCGGACATGCGCCGATCGTATCCCTGGCACACCTCAGCGGATCGTGAACCCGCCGTCCACCCGGAGGTCGGCGCCGTTCACCATGGCGCTCGACTCCCCCGCCAGGAACAGCACCGCGGCGGCGATCTCGTCGGGAGTGGCGAAGCGGCCGGTGGGGATCTCGTCCTGGTGCCGGATGCCGTTCTCGTTCGCCCACGCGGCACGGCCGAGGTCGGTGAGCACGACGGTCGGCGACACGGTGTTCACGGTGACGCCCCGCCCGCCCCACTCGAGCGCGAGGACCCGGGTGAGTCCGATGACGCCCGCCTTCGAGGCGCAGTAGGCGGCGTGCCCGTCGATGCCCACGTGCGCGGCCTGCGAGGCGATGTTCACCACGCGCCCGTACCCGGCGGCGAGCATGTGCCGACCGGCGGCCTGGGCGACGCGGAAGGTGCCCGTCAGGTTGACGTCGATCGTCCTCGACCAGGTCTCGGCGGACAGTTCGTCCGCCGGAGCGAGCGCGGCGATCCCGGCGCAGTTGACGAGCACGTCGACGCGACCGAAGTGCGCGACGACGTCGGTGATGGTGCGCGCCACGGACGTCTCGTCCGTCACGTCGCAGCCGAACCCGGCATGGAGGCCCGTGGCCGCACCCGGCGCCTCGGCCGCGCCAGGTGCGTCGGTCGCGTCCGGTGCGTCGGTCGCGTCCGGCAGATCGGCCGCCGCCGTGGTGGCGCCGTCCGCACGGACGTCGACGATCGCGACCCGTGCACCCCGTGCGGCGAGCGCCCGAGCGATGGCGTTCCCGATGCCGGAGGCGCCGCCGGTCACCACCGCGGTGCGGCCGGTGAAGTCGTTCGCCAGGTCGACGGCGTCCGGGCCCGAGCGCAGGGCTGCGGCGAAGTCGGTGGTGGTGCTGATCGTCATGTTCGCTCCTTTGCGTCGGGTCGAACCTAGCAGAAATTGTGTTCAGGACAAACGTTCTGCGAGGTGTACAGTCGTCGCCGAAGCCATCCAACGAAGGAGCAGCGCATGTCGACGACGACCGAGAACGCGGCCACGACCGCCACCACGACCATCCCCACGACAATGCGAGCCGTCGTCGTCCACGGCCCGGGCGACTACCGGCTCGAGGAACGCCCCGTACCGACGCCCGGCCCCGGCGAGCTCCTCCTCCGCACCGACGCCGTCGGCATCTGCGCGAGCGACCTGAAGTGCTACCACGGCGCCGCGAAGTTCTGGGGTGACGAGAACCGCGCCGCCTGGGCCGAGACGGACCGCATCCCCGGGCACGAGTTCGTCGGCACCGTCGTGTCCGGCGACGACGACACCCTGGCGAAGCGGAAGGTCTCGCTCGGCGACCGCATCGCGTGCGAGCAGATCGTGCCGTGCTGGGAGTGCCGCTACTGCCTCGAGGGCGCGTACTGGATGTGCAACGTCCACGACATGTTCGGGTTCAAGGGCTACGACGGCGCGATGGCCGAGTACGTGCTCGTCCCCGCCAAGGCCCTGACCCACCCGGTGTCGAGCGCCCTGCCCGGTCAGGTCGCCGCGTTCGCCGAGCCGCTGTCCTGCGCGTTCCACGCCGTCGAGCGCGGCGACATCAAGTTCGGCGACACCGTCGTGATCGCCGGCGCCGGACCGATCGGCCTCTCCGCGATCGCCGGTGCTCGACAGAAGAACCCGCTCCGGATCATCGCGCTCGACGTGGTCGAGGCGAAGCTCGAGCTGGCCCGCAAGGTCGGCGCGGACCTGACGATCAACATCGCCGAGGACGACGCGGTCGCCCGGGTCAAGGAGCTCACCGACGGGTACGGCGCCGACGTCTACATCGAGGCGACCGGCCACCCGTCCGCGGTGCCGCAGGGCCTCAACCTGCTGCGCAAGCTCGGCACCTTCGTCGAGTACTCGGTGTTCAAGGACGCCGTCTCCGTTGACTGGTCGATCATCTCGGACGACAAGGAGCTCGACGTCCGGGGTGCCCACCTCGGCCCGCACACCTGGCCGGCGGCGATCAAGCTGCTCGAGGCAGAGACCCTGCCGATGTCGGAGATCTGCACACACCAGTTCCCGCTCGAGCGGTTCCAAGAGGCCCTCGACCTGGTCGGCGACTCCGCCGGCGCGAGCGTCAAGGTCTCGATCCTCCCGTCCCTGCAGGCCTGAGCCCGCCGACCCCTGGAGTCAGCAAGCATGTCAACGACGACACAGCGCGCCACCGGTGCGCCCACGACCCCCCGCGCCGAGGGCCGCCTCGACCGGATGGGGATCCCCCGCCCGCTCGCCCTCGGGTTCGTCGCCGTCCTGGTCTTCATGACCGGGAACGGCGTCGAGTCGAACTTCATCACCCCGCACATGGTCGCGGTCCTCGGCAGCCCCGAGGCCACCGTCGCGACCATCGTGACCTTCTACAGCCTCGCCGCCCTGATCGGCAGCTACGTCTCCGGCGCCCTCTCCGACCTGATCGGGCCGCGCCGGGTGATGATCCTCGGGTTCGCCGTCTGGGTCGTCTTCGAGGTGCTGTTCCTGCTCGCTCTGAACATCGGCAGCGTGCCGTTCGCGGCCGTCGCCTACGCCGTCCGGGGCTTCGGCTACCCGCTCTTCGCCTTCGCGTTCCTGGTCTGGGTGAACATCACCACTCCGGTCGAGCGGAACGGTTCGGCCGTCGGCTGGTTCTACGTCGCCTTCACGGGTGGCCTGCCGACGCTCGGTTCCCTCTTCGCGATCGGTGCCATCCCGGTGTTCGGCGGCGGCACGATCGGTGAGACCGGCGCGATGGTCGCCTCGATCGGCCTGGTCGTGATCGGCTTCCTCATCATGCTGTTCGGCGTCCGGCTACCGAACGGGTTCTCCCGCATCGCCCCGGCCGGTGAGAGCACCTGGCAGGTGCTGACGAGCGGCATCCGCCTCACCATCACCCGGCCGAAGATCCTGATGGGCTTCCTGGTCCGCCTGATCAACACCGCGCCCGAGTTCGGCATGTTCGTCGTCCTGCCCGCCGTGATCGCGAACGAGCGCGGGTGGGGCCAGAGCCGCTGGCTGCTCATGACCGTGTGCGTCTACGCGACGAACATCCTGGTGAACGCCCTGTTCGGCTGGGTCGGCGACAAGATCGGCTGGCAGCGCACCGTCAAGTGGTTCGGCATCGTCGGGTCCGCCCTCGGCCTCATCGCCTGGTGGTACGTCCCGCAGCTCGTCCCCGCCGGGTCGGACTGGGGCTACGTGCTCTCCGTCGTCGCCGGTTGCGTGTTCGGTTGCCTGCTCGCCGGCTTCGTGCCGATGGGCGCGATCATGCCGGCGCTCGCCCCCGAGCACAAGGGCGCCGCGATGGCGATGTACACGACGGCAGCCGGTGGAGCGGCGTTCCTCGGCACCGGTGTGGTCGCCGCGGTCTTCGCGCTCGGCGGTGGCGGTCAGGCCGCGACCTGGACGTTCGTCGGCCTGTACGCCTGCGCGTTCGTGATGATCCACTTCCTCAAGGTGCCGCAGGGCACCCGTACCTCCCACTGAAGGACTCCAGCATGACCACGATCCACGACGCCCCCGACGAGTTCGCCGAGGACCAGCTCGCCGGCTGGCTCGCGCTCTACGCCGACCGCGTCCGCGGCGTCCACGGCGGCGTCGTCACCCTGCCAACCGAGGGCGCCGACCCGCAGGTCGCGGTGGTCGTCGGCGGCGGCTCCGGCCACTACCCCGCGTTCTGCGGGATCGTCGGCCCAGGGTTCGCCACCGGCGCCGTCGTCGGGAACGTCTTCACCTCGCCGTCCACCGCGCAGGTGTACTCGGTCGCCAAGGCCGCCGACCAGGGGAAGGGCGTCGTGCTGTCGTTCGGCAACTACGCCGGTGACACGATGAACTTCGGGCTCGCCGCCGAGCGGCTGCGCGCCGAGGGCATCGACACCCGGATCGTCGTGGTCACGGACGACATCGCGAGCGCCGACGAGGAGTCGAAGCGCCGTGGCATCGCCGGGGACTTCTCGGTCTTCAAGGCGATGGGTGCGGCCGCCGCCGCAGGTGCGTCCCTCGACGAGGTCGAGCGCCTCGGCAACGCATCGAACGTGGCGACCCGCACGATCGGTGTCGCGTTCTCCGGGTGCACGATGCCCGGCGCGACCGAGCCGCTCTTCACGGTTCCCAACGGCCACCTCGGACTCGGGCTCGGCATCCACGGCGAGCCCGGCATCGAGGACGTCCCACTGCTCCGCGCGACCGACCTCGCGGCGCTGCTCGTCGAACGGCTGCTCGCCGACCGACCGGCGAACGCGGGCACCCGGGTCGCCCCGATCCTCAACGGCCTCGGCGACACGAAGTACGAGGAACTGTTCCTGCTCTGGGGACGTGTCCTCCCGCTGCTGCAGGACGCCGGCCTCGAGATCGTCGAACCCGAGGTCGGCGAACTCGTCACGAGCCTCGACATGGGCGGCTGCTCGCTGACCCTGCAGTGGCTCGACGACGAGCTCGACGCCCTGTGGCGCGCCGACACCTACACGCCCGCGTACCGCAAGGCGGCGGCGCCGATCGCAGCGTTGCTGCCGGCCGACGCCGTGGACGACGCCGAGGACGAGGCGACGGTCGTGCCGGACGCGAGTGATGCCTCCCGGCAGGCCGCGCAGACGGCACGCGACGCGATCGCGGCGATCGACGCGCTCCTGCGCGAGCACGAGGAGGAACTCGGCCGCATCGACGCGGTCGCCGGCGACGGCGACCACGGACGCGGCATGGTCAAGGGGATCGGTGCGGCCCGCAGGGCGGTCGACCGGGTCGGCCGGGAGGCAGGGGTCGCCTTCGTCCTCGGACGCGCCGGTGACGCGTGGGCCGAGTTCGCGGGCGGCACCTCCGGCGTCCTGTGGGGTGCGGCACTCGAGGCCTTCGGCCGGTCGCTGCGCGACGACCGTTCCGCGTACGAGGCGTCCGACGTCGTCGAGGCCGCGCAGGCCTTCGCCGATTCGATCGTCCACCTGGGCGGGGCGTCCCGTGGGGACAAGACGCTGCTCGACGCACTGCTGCCGTTCGTCGACGCACTGCGGACCTCGGTCTCGGCTGGTTCCTCGCTCACCGACGCGTGGCAGGCTGCAGCGGAAGTCGCTCGTGACGAGGCCGACAAGACAGCCGACCTCACGCCGAAGGTCGGGCGTGCCCGGCCGCTGGCGGAGAAGAGCCTGGGGACACCCGACGCGGGTGCCACCTCGATGGGGATGATCCTCACGCGGGTCGGCGAGGTCCTCGCTGCCCGTGCGAACGAACTGGAAGGAACACACGTATGACGTACCGTCTCGTGATCGGGTCCGACGATGCCGGGTTCGACTACAAGGAGATCATCAAGCAGGACCTGCAGGCCGACCCGCGCGTGGCGTCGGTCGTCGACGTCGGCGTCGACGCGGACGGGCACACCGCGTACCCGCACGTTGCCGTCGACGCAGCGCGACTCGTCGCGTCGGGTGAGGCGGACCGCGCGATCCTGATCTGCGGCACCGGACTCGGTGTCGCGATCGCGGCGAACAAGGTCCCCGGCATCCGGGCCGTCACC
>NZ_JANZKM010000013.1:0-97655 GCF_025642935.1 Curtobacterium sp. RIT-PI-V | reverse complement strand
GGAACCTCGGGGGAGGGAGCGGGGAGGCGGGCGAGGGCGGGGTGGTTGTGTTTGTGTGGGTTTGTGGCTTATGGTTCCTGAAACCCACGGGAACGAAGGAGTTCGGGCATGTACGCAACCGAGCGGCACGACGCCATCGCAGCAGCGCTGCAGGACGCCGGCCGGGTCTCCGTCGCCGACCTGGCCGAGCACTTCGACGTCACCACCGAGACCGTGCGCCGTGACCTCGACTCGCTCGAGTCCGCCGGGGTCCTGCGCCGCGTGCACGGGGGAGCGGTGCCGATCGGCCGCTCGAGCGTCGTCGAACTCTCCGTCGCCGAGCGCGAGGGGCAGCACGGTTCCGCGAAGTCCGAGATCGCCCGCGCCGCGATGCGCCTCGTGCCCTCGACCTTCACCGGGTCGATCGCGATCGACGCCGGCACCACCTGCGCCGCCGTCGCCGCTGAACTCGCACGGTGGGAACCCGCCACCGCCGGCGCGACCCTCACCGTCATCACGAACTCCGTCCCGATCGCCGCGACCCTGCAGCACAGCGAGCACGTCGAGCTGCACCTGCTCGGTGGCCGGGTGCGCGGGGTCACGAGCGCCGCCGTCGGCACCGCCACCGTCGAGCAGATCAGCGCCCTGCGGCCCGACATCGCGTTCGTCGGCACGAACGGCCTGTCCGCCGGCTTCGGGCTGAGCACCCCGGACGAGTACGAGGCCGCCGTCAAGGGCGCCTACGTCCTCGCCGCCCGCCGAGCCGTCGTGCTCGCCGACGCCGCGAAGCACGGGGTCGAGGCCCTGATGCGCTTCGCCCGGCTCGACGAGATCGACACCGTGGTCACCGACCAGGAGCCGCCGGCCGACCTCGCCGGTGCCCTGACCGACGCCGACGTCGAGGTCGTCGTCGCATGAGCCGCCGCATCGTCACCGTCACGCCGAACCCGAGCCTCGACCGCACCATCGAGCTCTCCGGCGAACTGCAGCGCGGCGCCGTCCAGCGCGCCACCCGCTCCACCGCGGAGCCCGGCGGCAAGGGCGTCAACGTGTCCCGGGTCGTGGTCGCGAGCGGTGGGGACACCATCGCCGTGCTGCCCGGCGACGAGCTCGACCCCGTGCTGCTCGGGCTCGCCACGCGCGGCATCCCGACCGCCGCCCTGCCGATCGGTGCGCCGCTCCGCTCGAACGTCACCGTGACCGAGCCGACCGGCACCACCACGAAGCTCAACGAGCCCGGTCCGTCGCTCGCCGGTCGGCTGGACGACCTGGCCGACCTGGTCGCCGACACTGCCGCGGCGACCGCCACCGGACCCGCCGCCCGCTGGGTGGTCTTCGCCGGATCGCTCCCGCCCGGACTCCCCGACGACGCGCTCGCCGTGCTCGTGCGTGCCGTCCGTGCACGCCACGGTGAGGACGTCCGGATCGCGGTCGACTCGTCCGGCGTCCCGTTCACCGCACTGCTGCAGTCCGGCGAGCGGATCGACCTGGTCAAGCCGAACGCCGAGGAGCTCGCCGAGGTCGTCGGCGGCGACCCGGACACCTACGAGCAGGACCTCGACGCCGCCGTCGCCGCTGCAGAGCGGTTGCGCGACCGGAACGTCGGCTCGGTCCTGCTGACCCTCGGCAGCGCCGGCGCCGTGCTGGTGTCGGACGAGGGTGCCTTCGCCGCCGCAGCACCGCGGATCGTCGCCCGCTCCACCGTCGGCGCAGGGGACTCCTCGCTCGCGGGCTACCTGCTCGCCGAGGTGGCCGGAGCGTCGCCCGAGCAGCGCCTCGCCCAGGCCGTCGCGACCGGAGCCGCAGCCGCAGCCCTGCCCGGCAGTGACGTCCCCGCCCTCGACCACACCGACCCGACGGCGATCTCGGTCCAGGTGCTCACCACGCACCCGGCACCCGAGCCCGCCTGACCCCGCCCAGCCAGAACACCCCCACTCCCCGAACACCTGCACGACCCGCGCGACCAGCGCCATTGCGAAGGAGCAAGCACATGTCCGCAGACTCGAGTCCGCGCCTCATCAGCGCCCAGCTCGTCGGCCTCGACGAGGACCTCGGTGCCACCTCGGCCGACGTCATCCGCGTCCTCGCCGACCGCGTCGCCGCGACCGGCCGCGCCGCCGACGGCCGGGTGCTGGCCGAGGACGCCATCAAGCGCGAGGCCAGCGTCGGCACCGGCGTGCCCGGCGGCATCGCGATCCCGCACGCCCGTTCGGCGTCGGTGTCCGAGCCGACCCTGGCGTTCGCGCGTCTCGCCCGGAAGGTGTCGTTCGGCGCCCCGGACGGCGACGCCGACATCGTGTTCATGATCGCCGTGCCCGAGGGGGCCGACAAGGACCACCTGACGGTCCTCTCGACGCTGGCCCGGGCCCTCATCCGCGACGACTTCACCGCCGCCCTGCGCGCCGCAGCGACCCCGGACGAGATCGTCCAGCTGGTCGACCGCGAGGTGAGCGGCGAGGTGTCCGAAGCCGGCGTCGGGAAGGCGAGCAGTGCCTCCAGTCCGACCGCCGCACCGGCGCCGGGCCGCAAGGTCTTCGTCGGCGTCACCGCCTGCCCGACCGGCATCGCGCACACCTACATGGCGGCTGACGCCCTCGTCGCCGCGGCGCAGCGCGCCGGCGCTGAGATGCACGTCGAGACCCAGGGCTCCTCGCAGGTCGAGCCCCTCGACCCGGCCCTCATCGCCCGCGCCGACGCCGTCGTGTTCGCGGTCGACGTCGACGTCCGCGACCGCGGTCGCTTCGCCGGCAAGCCCCTCGTCTCCGGCCCCGTCAAGCGCGGCGTCGACGAGCCCGACAAGATGATCGCCGAGGCCATCCGCGCCTCGGACGACCCGAACGCCGCGCGGGTCCAGGGCGGTGCCGCCACGACCGAGACGAACACGAAGAACGAGCACTTCGGCCAGGCGCTGAAGCGCTGGCTGCTCACCGGCGTCAGCTACATGATCCCGTTCGTCGCGGGCGGCGGGCTGCTCATCGCGCTCGGCTTCCTGCTCGCCGGGTACGGCATCGCACTCACCCACGGTGACGACGGCGTCAACAACGCGGTCTTCGCGCTCCAGCACTACAACCTGGTCGACCTGCCGCCGGAGGGGCTCCGCTACTACCTCGGTGCCGCTGCGTTCCAGATCGGCTCCGTGTCGCTCGGCTTCCTCGTCGCAGCGCTCGCCGGGTACATCGCCTACGCCATGGCCGACCGACCCGGCATCGCGCCCGGCTTCGTCGCCGGCTCCATCGCCGTGTTCATGAACGCCGGGTTCCTCGGCGGCCTGATCGGCGGCCTCATCGCCGGTGCCGCCGCGTACTGGATCGGGCGCATCCCGACCTGGCGCTGGCTGCGCGGCCTGATGCCCGTCGTGATCATCCCGCTCTTCGCGTCGATCATCGCCTCCGGCCTCATGCTGCTCGTGCTCGGTGGACCGATCGCCTGGCTGATGACACAGCTGACCGAGTTCCTCAACTCGCTGTCCGGCGCCTCGGCGATCCTGCTCGGCATCATCCTCGGCCTGATGATGGCGTTCGACCTCGGTGGCCCGGTCAACAAGGTGGCCTACGCGTTCGCCGTCGCCGGGCTCGGTGCCGGGACCGCCACGAACGTCGTGCCGTTCGAGATCATGGCCGCCGTCATGGCAGCCGGCATGGTGCCGCCGCTCGCCCTGGCGCTCGCGTCGACCGTCCTGTACCGCAAGGGGTTCACGAAGCCCGAGCGCGAGAACGGCAAGGCCGCCTGGCTGCTCGGAGCGTCCTTCATCTCCGAGGGTGCGATCCCGTTCGCGGCCGCCGACCCGCTGCGTGTCATCCCGGCGTCGATGGTCGGTGCCGCGGTCACGGGTGCGATCTCGATGGCTGCCGGTGTGACCTCGCGGGCGCCGCACGGTGGGATCTTCGTGTTCTTCGCCATCGGTGACGTCGCGATGTTCATCGTCGCGATCCTGGCCGGCACGATCGTGTCCGCGCTGGTCCTGGTCGGGCTGAAGAAGTGGGTGCGTCGGGCCCCGGCGGCGGACGCCGCGGCTGGTGACGAGGCCGCCGTGGCCGGCGAGACCGTCGGACAGCGCGCGCCGGTCGCCGCCTAGGACGACGGCGTCTCACCGAGACGCCGCGCAGTCACCGAGACGCCGCCGGGTACGGCGGCGTCTCGCGTGCGGGACAGCGTCGCACGCGGACGACGGCGTCCCGCGCAGGTGACGGCACGAGGGGCGGACGGGAGGCCCGGTGCCAGCTGGCACCGGGCCTCCCGTCCTCGCGTGGCCGCGGCCACCCCGTGGGGTTCCGAGATCTCGGAACCTCACGGCCGCACGCGGGGCCCGCGTGGAACCTCGGCGGAAGTGAGCGGCGGGTCGTGGAACCTCGGCGCGGTGCGTGCGCGAGCGCGTGAGCACGCCCGCGTGCTGCGTGAGCGCCCGGCTACTCCGCGATGTTCGCCGTGATCGCGTCGATGTAGGCGGCACGGTCCTCACGCGAGTGCGGCCGCCCCGGAACACCGGGACGCTGCTCCCACGGGAACGGCCCGGCCTCGTGCCGGTACTCGATCCCCATCGCCTCGAGCCGCGCGGTGTGCTCGGCCAGCCGCCCGCGGAACTCGGCGACGTCGCGCGGACCGGTGACGTCCGCCGACCAGAGCGCCTCGGCCAGGGCTGCCACACGGGGGAACAGCTGGTAGTCGAGCTTCCGGGCGGTGTCGACGTGCTCCGTCCACATGTTGCCCTGGCCGCCGATGACGTGGGCGCGCTCGGACTCGGTCAGGCCGGACGGCACCGGGTCGAAGGCGAACACGTCGTCGACCGTCAGCACGATCGACACCGGGATCGGCTCGGTCGCCAGGTCGCTCTGGCGGTAGTCGAGGTAGGCCTGGTCGTCGGGCGACGAGATCACGTCGTGCCCGCGCTTCGCCGCCGTCCGGGCGCCGGTCAGACCGCGCCACGACACGATGGTCGCCGAGGGGTCGAGCGTGCCGCCCTCGAGGATCTCGTCCCAGCCGAACGCCTGCCGCCCGTGCGAGGCGACGTGTGCCGCGAGCTGCCCGATGATCCAGGCCTGCAGCTGCTCTTCGTCCTCGAGCCCGAGTGAACGCATGCGCTCCTGCGTGCGGGGGTCCTCGACCCACTGCACCTTCGGGCACTCGTCGCCGCCGATGCCGATGTAGCGGGAGGGGAAGAGCGCGATGACCTCGTCGAGGACGTCCTTGAAGAAGTCGACGGTGCTGTCGTCGGCGTTCAGGACGTCGTCGGCGATGCCCCACTCGGTCCAGACCTCCACCGGTGTCTCGGGGTGCACGCCGAGCGACGGGTAGGCGGCCAACGCGGCACGGACGTGTCCGGGCGTCTCGATCTCGGGGACCACGGTGACGAACCGGTCCGCCGCGTAGGCGACGATCTCGCGGATGTCGTCCTGCGTGTAGTACCCGCCGTGCGGGCGGCCGTCGAACGCTGCGGGCTGCAGCACGCCGTCGGCGTCGGGGACGTGCGCGCCCACCTGGGACTCACGCCGCCACGACCCGACCTCGGTCAGGCGCGGGTACTTCCGGATCTCGATGCGCCAGCCCTGGTCCTCGGTGAGGTGGAAGTGCAGCCGGTTGATCCGGTGCGCCGCGAGCTGGTCGACGACGCGCATGACCTCGTGCTTGGTGCGGAAGTGCCGGGCGACGTCGAGCATGACGCCGCGCCAGGCGAAGGCGGGCGCGTCCTCGACGATGGTCGACGGGACGGACCACGGCCCGGTGCCGACGCGGCCGCTCCGGTACACGTCGGCGGGCAGCAGCTGGAGGAGCGCCTGGACGCCGTAGAACACGCCGGCGGCCGAGCCGCCGGCGACGTCCACGCCGTCGGGTGTGACGGACAGGCGGAAGGACTCGGCGCGCTCGCCGTCGGGCGACGGCGGGCCGGCGGGCAGGGAGGGATCGTCGGTGACACGCAGCGAGATGACGCCCGTCCGGACCGACACGTCGGCGGAGGCCGCCCCGTCGTCCGCTGCGTCCCGGACCGGCTGGCCGGTCGACGCCCGCAGCGTCTGCTGCAGGTACAGTCGGACCGATCCGCTCGCTGCGTCGGCTGCGATGCGGGTCGACGGGGTGATCTCGAAGGCGCCGGTGCCGGGGACGGCGCGACGCGGTCGTGGGATGAGCATGTCGGAGTCCACCATTCCTCAATGATCTTTCGTAATGTGGAGGCTATGGCCGTGGGCGAGACCGTGTCAACGATCCCGAGTGTCGTGGGGACGACGCCGGGCGTGCTCCGACTCATGAACTCCCGGGCCATCCTCGACGAGCTCCTGCGCGACGACGCGTCGCGCACCGTGACCGAGCTCAGCCGCACCGTCGGGCTCTCCCGCCCCACGGTCGAGGCGGCGCTCGCAGACCTGGTCGACGAGGGCTGGGTGACGGAGGCCGAGGCGATCGCCACCCCGAACAAGGCCGGCCGCCGGGCCAAGCGCTTCGCGGCGGACGCCACCGCCGGTTCCGTGCTCGGTGTCGACCTCGGACTGCACGGCATCGTGGGCATCCGCGCCGACCTGCGCGGGAACACCCTCACCCGGGTCGAGGAGCGCTACGCGGACCTCGCCGACGCGGAGCAGGCCTGGACGAGCGTGCAGGACGTGGTCCGACGCCTGACGGCCGACGCGGAGGCGTCCCCGGTCCTCGCCGCCACGTTCGGCGTCCCCGCCGTCGTCGACCGTGCCGGCGAGATCGACTACACGGTCGCCGTGCCGGAGTGGGTCGAGCGCCGCGTGCCCGGCCGGATCCAGGACCTCTTCCCCGGCATCGCGACGTTCTTCGACAACGACGCGAAGCTCGCCGCCACCGCCGAGGCGATGTGGGGGCGCTTCCGGGGCGTCCAGGACGGCCTGTACCTGGTGATGGGCCGGCAGATCGGTGCGGCCTACGTCATCGACGGGGTGTTGGCGCGCGGAGCGCGCGGTGCGGCTGGCGAGATGGGCGGGCTGGCCTCGACCGGGTGGCCCGGTGCGCCGGCCCGCCTGGAGGCCCGGATCGCGTCCGACACGGACCTCGAGTCGGTCTTCGTCGCGGCCGGGCGCGGGGGCGCAGCGCCGGGCCACGGCGGCGGGGACGGCCCGGACCCGGCGGCGGTCGACGTGGTCCGCGCCTTCGCGGACGACGTGGCACCGGGCGTCGTGCAGCTCGTCACGACGATCGATCCCGAGGTCGTGGTCGTCGGGGGCGAGGTCCTGCCGGCGGCTCCGGTGTTCGCCGAGGCGCTCGCCGCGGTGGTCACGCCCGAGCTCCGGCACCCCGTCGAGATCGTCCCGTCGACGGTCGGTCGTGACGCCGTCGCCCGCGGTGCCCTCGCGCGGTCGTTGACGCACGTGCGGACCTCGCACATGGGACTCGGCTGACGCCCAGGTGCCGCGCCGGGTCCTGACAGGGCGCTCAGGGATGCTGGGGGCATGACGACTGCCGTGACCGCCCGTGCCATGACCGTCGCCACCGGCGACTCCACCGCTCCCTCGGACCTGGGCGGACTCTCCGGTCTCGTGCTCCAGATCATCGACGCCCTGGGGGAGTGGGGCGTGGCGCTCATGCTCTTCGTCGAGACGGTGTTCCCGCCGATCCCGTCCGAGCTCATCCTGCCGCTGGCCGGGTTCCTGGCGGGTGCCGGGCAGATGAACCTCGTGCTCGTCCTCGTGCTGGCGACGCTCGGGTCCTACCTCGGTGCGTTGGTGCTCTACTGGCTCGGCGCGAAGATCGGGTTCGAGCGCACCACGCGGTGGTTCGGCAAGCTCCCCCTGGTCGACGAGGACGACTTCCGCAAGGCCGCCGGGTGGTTCCACCGGCACGGCAAGAGCGCCGTGTTCTTCGGTCGGTTCGTCCCCATCGTCCGGAGCCTCATCTCCCTGCCCGCGGGAGCCGACCGGATGCACCTCGGCACCTTCTCGGTGTTCACGATCATCGCGAGTGGCATCTGGAACAGCGCGCTCGTGCTCCTCGGCGCCGCGTTCGGCTCGCAGTACGATCGTGTCGAGCAGTACACCGAGTGGATCGACCGGGTGCTCTACGTCGCGATCGCGGTCGTCGTCGTGACGTTCGTCGTCCGGCGGGTCCGTCGGTGGCGGGCGGACCGTCGCGTG
This sequence comes from Curtobacterium sp. RIT-PI-V, assembly GCF_025642935.1. Taxonomy (NCBI): domain Bacteria; kingdom Bacillati; phylum Actinomycetota; class Actinomycetes; order Micrococcales; family Microbacteriaceae; genus Curtobacterium; species Curtobacterium sp. RIT-PI-V. The sequence continues at coordinate 89,592 of NZ_JANZKM010000013.1, read as the reverse complement.
GACGGAGGCGGCACCGGCGACGGAGCCGCGAGCGGGGGCGCACGAGGTCGTCGTCGCGCCGAGCCCGCCCGCGACTGAGCCGCTCGTCGTCAGGCCTTCGTCAGCGCCGACTCCTTGTGCGCGGCCCGCTTGCCGCTCTTCTCCGACTCGACGATCCAGTACGGATCGTCGTCGGTCGGCTTGAACGTCTGACCGTCGAACTCGAAGTCGCTGGTGCGCTTCTGGACGAGCTTCCCGGTCGTCTTCCCTTGCGAGGTGTTCCAGTGCACCTCGTCACCCTTCGTCAGTGCCATCGCTGTCCTCCTTGCGTGATCGCTCACCCTCATCGGAGGTCGAACGGTACCCTGATGCATCCGCATGAACACAGGGAAGTACGCCGATCACGATGTCATAACACCCGCACAAAAGCGGGGTCGGACGCGTACCGTTTCTCATGAGCCAACACGTCGGCAGCAGCCGCGGAACCTGCGGCTCTCGACGGAACGACGGAACCCATGACCATGCTGGACGGCTTGCGGACGGAGACGGTCCTGTCGGGCCGGTACCGGCTGGTGAAGCTCATCGGCACGGGCGGCATGGGGACCGTCTACGAAGCCCGCGACGAGCACACCTACCGCGCCGTCGCCGTGAAGCTCTTCGCGACCCCGGACAAGATGACGACGGCCGACCGCGTCCGGCAGGAGCGCGAGATCCGGCTCCTCAGCATGCTGTCGCACCCCGGGCTCATCCCGCTCTACGACGCCGGCACGCACGACTTCCCCGACGGCCCGCACCGGTTCATCGTGATGGAGCTCATCGCCGACACGACGCTGCTGCGCCGACTGTCCGAGGGGGCCCTGCACAACTACGAAGTGGCCGACCTCGGCGCCCAGCTCGCCGATGCCCTGGCGTACGTGCACTCGCGGGGCATCGTGCACCGGGACGTCAAGCCCGCCAACATCCTGATCAGCGACGAGGGCTCGTCCGGCTTCGCCCGGACCGTGAAGCTCACCGACTTCGGCGTCGCGCACTTCGTCGACGGCTCCCGCCTGACGAACGACGGCACGATCATCGGAACGGCGGCGTACCTGAGCCCCGAGCAGGTTGCCGGTGAGCCGATCAGCTTCGCCACCGACGTGTACTCGCTCGGACTGGTGCTGCTCGAGTCCCTCACCGGCAAGCAGGAGTACTCGGGCACCCTGATCGAGGCGGCACTGGCTCGCCTGCGGCACGACCCCGAGATCCCCGACGACGTCGCCTCGGAGTGGCGTGAACTGCTCAGCCGGATGACCGCCCGCGACCCGGAGCGTCGTCCGACCGCGGTCGCGATCGCGAACGCCCTGCGCGGGGGCTCCACGCAGGTCACCGGCCCGGTGCCGCTCGGACCGGAGCGGGTCAAGCACCAGCGGGACCACCGGATGCACCGTGCGGCCCACCGGCACGCGAAGCGCGGGACCTTCTCGGCCGTCCGCCGCTGGCGCCGGCGGAACGTGCTCGTGGGCTCGTTCGCGGCGTTCGGCGTGCTGGTCGCGTGCGGCTCCGCCTACGTCGCGGGCATGCTGCACTGAGGTCGCCCGCGCGTCCCGTTCGTCCGTGGTCCCTGGCAGGATGGACAGCATGACCGACCAGCGCTGGATCAAGATCTGCGGCCTGTCGACGCCCGACACCGTGGACGCCGCCGTCGACGCGGGCGCCGACGCGGTCGGTTTCGTCTTCGCCGCGAACAGCCCCCGCACCGTGACGGCCGACCTGGCGAAGGAACTCGTCGAGCGGCTGCCGGACGGCATCGACGCCGTCGGGGTCTTCCGCGACCAGAAGATCGACGAGATCGTCGGCATCGCGTCCGAGGTCGGGCTCACCACCCTGCAGCTGCACGGGGGCGAGGCCGCGACCGACTTCGCCCGAGCCCGCGACGCCGGGTTCTTCACCATCCGGGCCCTCGCAGCCGAGGACTACCTGCGCGAGACTGCCGAGCAGCGCGCCTCGTACGATCACGACCTGCTGCTGCTCGACGCCGCCGTGCCGGGCAGCGGTCGGCTGATCGACCCCGCCGTGATCGAGGGCGGGATCGACGAGGCCTGGATCCTGGCGGGCGGCCTGACCCCCGCCAACGTCGTGGCCGCGGTCGAGGCGCTCGACCCCGACGGCGTCGACGTGTCGAGCGGCGTCGAGTCGGAGCGCGGCGTGAAGGACCCGGCGAAGATCCGCGCCTTCGTCGAGGCCGTCCGCAGCCTGGGCTGACGCGCCATCGGCTTCCGCGCCGTCGGCTGACGCGCCGTCGGCTTCCGCGCCGTCGGCTGACGCGCCGTCAGCGCAGGGTCGGGATCAGCTCGGTCAGGAAGGCGTCAGTGTCCTCCCAGCCCTCGACCGCGTGGCACGGCACTCCAAGGGCCTTCACCGGGTAGTCGTTGCCCTCGGGGTCGAGCCGGTCGCCGACGAAGAGCATGTCGTCGAGCGCGATGCCGGTGATCTCGGCGAGACGCTGCATGCCGTACGCCTTGTCGATGCCCTTGCGGGTGATGTCCACGCTGGTCGAGCCGCCGGATCGGACCTCGAGGTCGGGGAGCTCCGCCTGCACCCGGCGACGCAGGTCGTCCTTCTTCGCGCCGGTCGGGTCCCACTGCTTCTTGACGTCGACCGGAGCGGCCTGGCCGAGCGCGGAGAAGGTGATCTGCGACCCGCGGTCCTCGAGGATGTCGCCCCAGGTCTCGGACTCCCAGTAGCCGGCGTCCTTCGCGACGGACTCGACCGCTGCGAGGGCGCGTGCCTTCTGGTCGTCGGTGAGGTCCTCGGTGTACTGCAGGGCCCAGTCGTCGTCCGACCAGCGGTAGTACCGCGTGCCGCAGGTCGGCAGCAGGTGCAGGTCGTCGAGGGTCAGGCCGTCGCGGTGGCGGAGCGGGGTGACGAGCTGCTGCTCGAACTGCGTGAAGTTGCCGCCGGAGATGACCGCGACCGGCACGACCTCGAGCAGGGACGCGAAGGTCTCGAGCATGCGGGGGTCGAGGGAGGACTTCGACGGGGCGAGGGTGTCGTCCAGGTCGAAGGCGACGAGGCGGGGCGTGGTCATGTCCCGATCCTGCCAGAGGCCACCGATCACATGCCGGGTGCTGTGTTCACCGCACGCGACTGCTGCGCGATGTCTGCGGGGTCACGCGGGTCAGGCGCGGTGCGTCGCGGGGACCCGGTCGCGGTCGTACGTGATGTCCGTGTAGCCGTGCGGCGCCGGGTTGCCGTCGTCGTCGAGGTTCACGAACACGACCTCGTCGATGGTGAGGATGCTGCGGTGCGTGAAGAGGTTGCGCGCCTCGGCCCGCATGGTGAGCGAGCTGCGGCCGAAGCGGGTGGCGACGAGGCCGATCTCGACGATGTCGCCCTCCTTCGCCGAGGACACGAACTCGATCTCCGACATGTACTTCGTGACGACCTTGCCGTTGCCGAGCTGGATGATCGCGTAGACCGCGGCCTCTTCGTCGATCCAGCGGAGCAGGCTGCCGCCGAACAGGGTGCCGTTGGCGTTGAGGTCCTCGGGGCGGACCCACTTGCGGGTGTAGAAGTTCATCTCGGGCTGCATGTCACTACATACTACGCGGCGGCGGCAGCGGAGACGACAGCGGCCGCGCCCCACAGGGACGCGGCCGGACGTTGGTGCCGAGGACTACTCCTTGACGAGCACGACCTCGTCGAGGGGCAGACGGGTGCGCGGAGCGACCTCGCGCTCGGCCGCCTTCTCGTCGAGCTGCGACGGGTGGGCGACGGTGCCGATGGCCGTGACGGTGAAGGGCAGGAAACGCTCCGGCAGGTCGAACGCTGCGCGCAGGCCGGCGGCGTCGATGCCCGCCATCTGGTGCACGTGCAGGCCCTCGGCGTGCGCCTGGACGGTCAGGGCGGCGAGCGACTGGCCGAGGTCGTACTGCGCGAAGGGACGCTCGTCGCCGTCCTCGGTCACGGTCTCGAGCACGCCGACGACGAGGGCGCTGGCACGGAAGGCCCAGGCGGCGTTGAAGCCGAGCAGGTTCTCGTTGATCTTGCGGAACGTCTCGGTGCCACGACGGCCCGCGATGAAGCGGCGGGGCTGGAAGTTCATGGCCGACGCGGCCCAGCGGGCGGCCTCGAGGACGGCGTCGAACTGCTCGTCCGAGATCGTCGCGGTCTCGTCGTAGGAACGGGGGCTCCAGCGCTCTTCGAGCAGGGGCACGAGGGGCTGGCTGGAGTCGGTGGACCGGGTGAGGGTGTCGGCGTTCGTCGAGGTCATGGTGCCTGCAATGGTATTCGATGCGAACGCATTTCCGACCTGAGCGACGTCACATGGTGCAAGGATGGACGCGATGGGTGGCGTGTTGACCGGCTTCGCGATCATCGGCGCGATCATCGCCGGTGGGTACGTCGTCGGGCGCATCGGACTGCTCGGCCCGCACGCGCAGTTCGTGATGAGTCGCCTCGCGTTCTTCGTGCTCATGCCCTGCCTGCTCTTCCACACCATCGCCTCGGCCGACATCGAGTCGCTGCTGTCCCCGATGCTCTGGGTCTCACTGCTGAGCGCCGCGGTCGTCGCACTCGGAGCGGCGGCCGTCTTCCGGTTCGTGCTGCGGCGTCCGGTCACCACCACGACGGTCGGCGCCCTGGCCGCGAGCTACGTGAACGCGAACAACATCGGCCTGCCGGTGGCCGTCTACGTGCTCGGGCAGGCGACGGCGGTCGTGCCGGTGATCCTGCTGCAGCTCATCGTCATCGCGCCGGTCGCGTTGACGATCCTCGACGCCGCGACGTCGGGCGCCGGCGGCTGGGGACGCCGGATCTCCGGGCCGTTCCGGAACCCGATCATCATCGCCTCGCTGGTCGGCCTGGTGTTCTCGGCGACCGGCACCTCGCTGCCCGACCCCGTCCTCGAGCCGTTCTCGCTGGTCGGCGCGGCTGCCGTGCCCGTCGTCCTGCTGTCGTTCGGGATGAGCCTGCACGGTGCCGCACCGCTGCGGGACCCGGCGATCCGGACGGACGTCATCGTGGCGTCGTCGATCAAGCTCGTGGTGATGCCGGCGGTCGCGTACGTGTTCGCACGGTTCGTGTTCGGGCTCGGCGACCAGGACGTCTTCGTGCTCACCACCCTGGCGGCGTTGCCCGCGGCGCAGAACGTGTTCAACTACGCGCAGCGCTACGGTGCGGCGGTGCCCGTGGCCCGCGACGTCGTGCTCATCTCGACGATCGGCTCGGTACCCGTCCTGGTCGCGATCGCCGCGCTGCTGCACCCGTAGCGGCCCTGGTCGCACCGCGCGGCGGACGGGAGGCCCGTGGCGGGGCCGCACCGGTCCTCCCGTCCGCCGTGGGGTCGCGCGCACTGCGGATGGTGAGCAGGAACGGTCGGGTCGCGGTCACCGACCCGACCATTCCTGCTCACGAAGCGCATCGGGGGCGCGCGTACGCTGACACCCACGGGGCGGACCCGCCTCGGGACCACGACGGACGGAGACCTCCGATGGACACGATGGCGATGATGAAGAACATGTCGATGACGGACATGCCCGCGGCGATGGACACGGACCTGATGCAGGACACGATGATGGCGATGAACGCCGCGTCGATGGCCGCGACGATGTGCTCCGCGAGCGACATGCGCACGGGCGGCGAGATGGCCACCTGCGCCGCGATGTGCTCCAACACGGCGATGATGGCCGACACGGGCATGCGCATGATGATGCGTCCGGCCGGCATGGACCTGCCGAGCATGCGGGCGATGCTCATGGCCGTGATGACGATGGGCACGATGTGCGCCGCCGAGTGCCGGGGGCACATGGACATGGACGAGTCGTGCCGCTACTGCGCCATGGCCTGCGACGAGATGGTCGCGAAGTGCGAGGCGATGCTCGCCTCGATGTCTGCCTGAGCCGACGAGCCCGAGCTACGCGCTGCGCGCCGTGGTCTGACGACCGCCGGCACTGAGGATCTCCGCCACCGGGTGGTGGGCGACCGGGTCGCCGACCGACAGGAAGGCGTCGGCGTCCGCCACCCGGAGCTGGGTCACGCCGCCGTCCAGGAACACCACGACGGCGTCGGCGGGACGGGTCTCGACGACGATGCCGTCGCGCCAAGCGCCGGGGGCCGCGTTCGCCATGACGCGCTGGATGGGAAGGATCGTCGTACGGGACATGGCTTCACCTGCTCTCGAAGGGGTTCGGTGCAGGAAACCTACGTCCGGCCTCCGCCCCGCTCAACGCGGGTGGACCCGGGACGTAACAGAACCGGACGGGCTCAGAAGATCATCGGACGGTCGTCGTCGAGCGACGTGTCCAGGTCGAGGTCGACCACCACGGGCACGTGGTCGCTCGGGGCGTCGCCCTTCCGCTCGTTGCGGTGGATCGAGGCGTCGGTGACGACGTCGGCGAAGGCCTGCGAGCCCATCACGAAGTCGATGCGCATGCCCTCGTTGCGCGGGAACCGCAGCTGCTTGTAGTCCCAGTAGGTGTAACCGTCGGGGACGATCGGCCGGACGACGTCCTGCAGCCCCGCCGTCTCGAACGCCCGGAAGGCGTCACGTTCGGGTTCGCTGACGTGGGTGTGCCCCTCGAACACGCGGACGTCCCACACGTCGGTGTCGAGCGGCGCGACGTTCCAGTCGCCCATCAGCGCGAGCGGGGTCTCCGGCGAAGCAGCGATCCAGTCGGCGGTGCGGTCGGCCAGCTGCGCGAGCCAGTCGAGCTTGTACGTGTAGTGCGGGTCGCCGACCTCGCGCCCGTTCGGCACGTACAGGCTCCAGAGCCGCACGCCGTCGACGGTGACGCCGATGGCCCGGGCCTCGACGGGCAGGTCCGGCCCCTCGTGCCCCTTGAGGAAGCCGGGCTGGCCGGGGAAGTCGCGGGTCACGTCCTCCATCGGCAGGCGGCTGGCGAACGCGACACCGTTCCACTGGTTCAGGCCGTGCGCCTCGACGTGGTAGCCGGCGTCCTCGAACGCCTGCACCGGGAACTGCTCCGGCTTGCACTTGATCTCCTGCATGCCGAGGACGTCGACGTCCTCGCGCACCAGCCAGTCGACGACCCGCCCCACTCGGGTGCGGACGGAGTTCACGTTCCAGGTCGCCACGCGCATGGGATCGAACCTACCGGCACGCCCATCCTCGGCCGGGGTACGGCACGATGGTGTTCGCTGGAACACCAGGAATCGATCGCATCGGAGGCAGCAATGGCATCGACGACGAACCGCGTCGACGGGACCGCGACGACCGGCACCGCGACCGGCACCACGACCGGGACCACCACCACGCAGGTCACGGCCAAGGGCAGGACGATCATCGACGACACCGTGGTCGCCAAGGTCGCGGGCATCGCCGCACGTGACGTCCCCGGCGTCTTCGCCCTCGGCGGCAACGCTGCCCGGGCCTTCGGCGCCATCCGCGACGCGATCGGGTCGAGCGCGCTCGGCCAGGGCGTCCGCGTCGAGGTCGGCGAGACCCAGGTCGCCGTCGACCTGACGATCGTCGTGGACTACCCGACGCCGATGATGGACGTCGCCACCGCGGTGCGCGCCGCCGTCACGAGCGCCGTCACCGAGCTCGTCGGGCTCGAGGTCACCGAGGTCAACATCGCGATCAACGACGTGAACATCCCCGCACTGAACGGCACCGCCGACGACCTCGACGGCGTCGTCCGCGAGGGCCGGGTCCGGTGAACGCCACCGTCGTCGGGATGGGCGTCGGCGCCCTCCTCGCGATCGTCGCGGTGACCCTCGGGTTCTGGGCGTTCGTGGTCGTCGCCGTCTGCACGGCCGTCGGTGGCTTGGTCGCCCGCATCGTCGCCGGTGAGGTCGACGTGCGTCGCCTGGTCGACGTGCTGCGCGGACGCCGGAGCTCGTCGTGACCGACGCCGCCGTCGCCACGGTCGGCGACAGCGGCGTCCGGCTCCGCGGCTCCGACCGCATCGGCACGTCGGCGCTGGTGCACACCGCCCAGGCGGTCGCCGCCGAAGCGCTGCGCGTGGCCTTCCGGGAGGTCCGTGCCCGGGTCTCCGACGACGGCCGCGGCGCGCTGGCGGTCGAGATCACCGCCCCGCTCACCCTGCCCGTGCTGGGGAGCCACGCGGTCCCCGACGAACCCGTCGTCACGAGCGCGCACCGCGCCCGCGGCACGATCGCCGAGCGGCTCCGGACCATCACCGGCCGACAGGTGTCCCGGGTGACCGTGACGTTCGCGTCGTCGGTCGTCGACGTGCCGCGGAGGGTCCGGTGACCGCCGCTCCGTCGCACGGCGAGCACGCCGCCACGTACCGCCGCCTGCTCCGCCGTGAGACACACGTGTCCCGCTCCGGCGCCGTCGTCATCGCGATGCTCATCACCCTCGTGCTCGCAGCCGCTGCCGTCTTCGCCGGTGCCCTCGTGCTGCTCGACCAGAACGTCCTCGGCGTCGACCCGCGCGCCGTGGTGGACGTCGCCCTCGCCGCGCCGGACGGCCTCGACCCCACGCTCGTCGTCGGGATCGCGGCGATCGTCGCCCTCGTCGGCCTGGTGCTTGTGCTGCAGGGGCTCCTGCCGCAGCGGCGTCCGCGCCACGCGATGGCGTCCGACCGGCTCGCCGTCGTGGTCGACGACGAGGTGCTCGCCTCTGCTGCTGCCCGCGCTGCCCGCTCGGCCACACGCCTCGGCCAGGACGCTGCCGTCGGCACCGTGGGCCGCCGGACCGTCGAGGTCGTGCTGCGCCCCGCCGCCGGCGTCGACGTGCCGGCAGTGGCTGCGACCGAGGCCGTCGAGCACGAGTTCGCCGCGATCGACGCGCTGCCCGCCCTCGCTGCGCGGGTCCGCGTCCAGCCGACCGGACGGGTGGACGGATGAACGCGACCAACCGTGGCCTGGGCCGGGCGGCGCTCGTCGTCGTCGGGCTCGTCCTGCTCGTCGCCGGGGTCGGCGCGATCCTGGTGCAGACGGCCCAGGGCCTGCCGCTCGTGGCGTCCTGGTGGCGCACGGCGGGCGATGCACTCGCGGGCCTCGGCACGGACACGGCGCGCGATGACTCCCTGCTGTCGTGGACGTGGGTGCTCGGCGGCGGGGTCGTCCTCGGCATCCTGGCGATCGTGGTGCTGACGACGCTCGGCGGTGGCCGCGAGGGCACCGTCGTCGAGAGCGACGGATCAGCCGACGGCGTCGCCGGTTCGGTGCGCGTCGAGTCGACGGCCGTGCAGCACGCGCTGTCCTCGGCGATCGGGGAGCTGCCGCAGGTGGCCTCGCTCGCGGTCGACGTCTACCGCGTCCGCGGTGGCCGGGCGATCCGGGTGCGGGTCCGTCCTCGCCGAGGCGCCTCACCGCGCGAGGTCACCGAACGGGTCGAGGCCGTCGTGGCCGACCTGGACGCCCTGCTCGGCGAACGCCTGCCGGTCCTGCTCGAGATCGCGCGCGGTGGGGCCGGATCCTCGCGCCCGGACCGCGTGCACTAGGTCCGTCGTGGTGCGCTCGATCGGCGGGTTGCCGGGGCCGGACTCCGTCCCCGTGCCGCGGGTGGTCGTGGAGGCCGCCCGGGGCCGCGAGGTCGCCCTGGTCTGGCACAACGAGATCGGCGGCACGACGTTCCGGATCGGCCCGGACGAGCACGCCGACGAGTTCGTCAAGGTCCTGCCGCACGCCTACGGCCGGTGGATCGGCGACGAGGCCGCGCGCCTGGAGTGGGCCTCGCAGTACGTGCGGGTACCCGAGGTGCTCGACCACGGTGCCGATGCCGACGGCGTGTGGCTGCGCACGCGTGCCGTGCCCGGGTGGAGCGCCGTCGACCCGCGCTGGCACGACGAACCGCGGACCGCCGTGATCGCGGTCGGTGAGGGGCTCCGTGCGTTCCACGACACCCTGCCGGTGGACGACTGCCCCTTCGAGTGGTCCACGGCGGCGCGGCTCGTCCGGGCGCGGGCGGCTGGTGCCGACACGGACCGCCTGGGCCCGGAGCCGCCCGCCGACCGCGTCGTGGTGTGCCACGGAGACCCCTGCACGCCGAACACGCTCATCGGTGCCGATGGCCGGTGGAGCGGGCACGTCGACCTGGACGCCACGGGTGTCGCGGACCGATGGGCCGACCTGGCGGTGGCGACGATGGCGCTGGGCTGGAACTACGGGCCGGGGTGGGAGCCGCTGTTCCACCAGGCGTACGGGCTGCCCGACGACGCAGAGCGGACGGCCTGGTACCGGGCGCTCTGGAACGCCGACGTGGACGACCTCGGGGACTAGAAGGCGACGCCCCGCGCGGACATGAACGGCACCGGGTCGGTCGTGGCGCCGTTGATGTGCACCTCGACGTGGCTGTGGCACCCGGTGGATGCACCGGTCGACCCGACGAGGGCGATGAGCTGCCCCGCGGAGACCTGCTGTCCCGGGCTGACCCGGAACCCGCCGTTGACGATGTGCCCGTAGGCCGTCTGCACGCCGTTGCCGTGGTTGATGCGGACGTAGTTGCCGTAGCCGCCGTACCAGCCGACGTAGTCGATGGTGCCGGCGGATGCTGCGACGATCGGTGTCGAGCAGCCGCTGGCGAGGTCGGTGCCGTCGTGCTTGGTGACGATCCCGGTGATCGGGTGCACGCGGTAGCCGTAGGGGCTGATGACGTAGCCGCTGGCCGGACGGACCCAGCCCTGACCGCCACCCGAGCCGGCGGAACCGCCACTGCCCGAGCCGCTGCTGCCGGAGCCGCCACCACCGCCGGACGACCCGCTGCCGGCGTTCGCTGCCGCTGCTGCTGCGGCCAGTTCTCGGGCGGCACGGGCTTCGGCCTCGCGCGCAGCCTTCGCCTCGGCCGCCTTGCGGATCTGCTCACCCTTGGCGAACTCCGCCTCGGTCCGGACGCGACCGGAGACCAGGGTCGCGAGCTGGGCGTCGAGCCGGGCCTTGTTCGACTGCTGTTCGTCGTACGCGGTCTGCACGGCGTCGGAGGCGGCCTGTGCCTCTTGCATGCGGGCCTCGGCCTTCGCGGCGAGCCGCTCGAGCTCCGCAGCAGCGCGGTCGGCCTGGGCCTCGAGCGAACGGGTGACGCCGGCGTCGACGGCCGCGGCGGCCTGCACGCGTTCGGCCTGTTCGGACAGCTTGCTCAGCGCGCCGAGGTCGTAGAGCAGGTCGCGCGCATCGTCGCCCTTGGTGAGCACCGAGGTCGTGACGTCGGCACCGCCGGAGCGGGCCATCTGCGCGGCGAACTGGCCGGCCTGCGCCGCGCTCTGCTCGGCGACCTTCGCGTGCTCGTCCGCCTTCGCGCGGAGCTGCTGCTCTTCTTCTGCGGCGTCCTGGGCATCGGACTGGGCGTCGAAGAACACCTGTCCGAGCTCCTGCGCCTTCGCTTGGGCGGCCTCGACCTTGGCGTCGAGGTCGCTGATGATGCCCTTGATCTCGGTGATCTGTCCCTGCTTCGCGGATTCCTTGCCGCGGGCGTTCTTGACCTCGTCCCACGTGGGGTAGGTCGCCGCCTGGGCGGTGGGTGCATCGACGACGACCGTGCCGACCAGGCCCGCGAGTGCCAGTCCGGTGACGGCGAGGCGGAGGCGCACGGTGGCACGAGGGGTGCGGTGGCTGGTGGGGCGAGACATCGAGCACGAGCCTATACATCCGTACAGAGAAGATCGGACGCCGACGCGCCGCTGTGGACAACTCCTAGAACCCGCGCTCCTGGCGGATCTCGTCGGCACTGCCGACCACGTCGCGCCGGAGGACGTCCGCGCCGGAGGTCCCCGCGTAGTCGTAGACGTCGAACCCCGTGCAGTGCGTGATCGTCGCCGGGGCACCGAGCGAGTCCTCGACCGCGGTGGTCCACAGGTCGTGCGACCCGACCACCACGAACGTCGGGTCGGCGTCACGGTAGGCCCCGAGGTCGACGAGCCACGGGTACGTGTCGAAGGTGTCGCGGACCTGCAGCAGCTGCACGTTCGTCGCGGAGTACGTGGCGAGCGGCCGCACCGTCCAGAACTGGCCGACCCCGGTGACCGATCGTCCGTCCGCCCAGCGGTCCAGGCAGGACGACGGCGTGTACCGGGCGGTGGCGACGGCGTGCGCGGTGCTCGGTGCGGTGGCGACCCCGGCGGCGAGGACGGTGACGGCGGCGATCGCGACGGTGGCGCGGACCCCGCGGAACGGCCGGTGCACGCGGGTGCGGCGGACCGCGGTGCGCGTGAGTTCGGCCACCGCGACGAGCGCCAGCAGCGGTGCGGTGACGACGGGCTCGAGGTACCGCGGCGTCTCCGACCCGACGAGGACGACCCCGATCGACGCCGCGACCACCGTCACCAGGGGCAGCGCGGTCGCGACGAGCACGGTGCGCGCGGTCCGGACCCGCCAGGCCCACACCGTGCCGCCGACGGTGACGAGCACGCCGACGAACATCAGGAGCAGCCCGGCGTCGCCCGCTGCCGTGCCGGCCCGCACGTCGGTCAGCGCCGCGAAGAACTGCAGGGTCTCCACCGCGCGCGACGGCTGGACGTAGGTGGACGGGTCGAGCGACACGAAGGGCCGCAGCGGGATCCGGACCAGGTACCCGAGCAACGACCCGGCCGCCACGGTGCCGGACAGCAGCAGCGCTGGACGCCACGGCACCCGGCGCACCGCCGCCAGCAGCACGAGCGTCACCACCACGGGTGCGGCGGACCACGGGACGTACAGCGGGTTCGACGCGGTCGTGCAGAGCGCCACCAGCCCGAGCACCACGAGCACGACGACGGATGCCCGCCCGACCCGCACGGCGCGGAGCACGAGCACCGCGGTGCCGAGCATCGCCAGCACCACGCCGTAGTAGTACGTCGTGGTCAGCAGCAGGGACGCCAGCTCGAGCGACGTCGCGGTGCCCGACGACTCCGTCAGCACCAGCAGGGTCACGAACGCCACGCTCGCCGCCGACACCGTGATGCGGGCCGCTCGTCCGGCCGACGGCATGAGCTCGTTCGCGGCAGCCCGCACCAGTGCGTACACGGCCAGCAGGACGAGCACCCCGTTCAGCGCCAGGGCCTGCTGCGGGGTCCCCGTGACGACGGCGCAGAGCAGGTAGACCGGCAACTCGGGGAAGAAGAACAGCGCCGGGGACATCGCCCACTCGAACGGCTGCCCGAGCTGCATCGACCGGTGCACCAGGGGCAGCAGCACCGAGTCGCCGTCGTACCAGAGCAGGGCGACCCGTTCCGTGGCGACGACGTGGCGGAGGGCGATGACGGCCAGGGCCAGCGCGACCAGGGCGCCCAGGGCCTCCCGTCCGATCGCCCCGGCCACGCCGCCGGACCGATGGCCGCCGGACGGAGCCGGCGCCACGGCGGAGCGACGCGGTGCTCGGGGCATGTCCCGGAGCGTACCGAGCGCTGCTCGGGACGACCCCACAGGACGGGGGAGCGCGCTGCGAGTCCGACCGGCTACCCTTGTGCGCTGTGACCGACGCGCGCGAACAGTTGATCCAGTACATCTCCTCCGAAGCGGTGTTCCACGGCGACTTCACCCTGACCAGCGGGAAGAAGGCGACGTACTACATCGACCTGCGGAAGGTCAGCCTGGACCACCGGGTCGCGCCGCTGATCGGCCAGGTCATGACCGAGCTCGTGCAGCAGGTGCCGGACGTCTCGGCTGTCGGCGGACTGACCATGGGCGCCGACCCCATCGCCAGCGCCGTGCTGCACCAGGCCGCCGCACAGGGCCTGACCTACGACGCCTTCGTCGTCCGCAAGGAGCCCAAGGACCACGGCCGCGGCAAGCAGGTCGAGGGCCCTGACCTCAGGGGCAAGCGTGTCGTCGTGCTCGAGGACACCTCCACCACGGGCGGATCGCCGCTCAAGGCGGCCGAAGCGCTCGAGCGTGAGGGCGCGATCATCGCCGCCGTCGCGGTCGTCGTCGACCGCGACACCGGCGCTAAGGAGACCATCGAGGCAGCCGGGTACCCCTACTTCGCGGCCATCGGGTTGGCTGATCTGGGGCTGACCGCGTGAGCGGGGAGCGTCCGGACGACGCGCGCGACCCCGAGGACACGGCCGGCCCCGCAGCAGCGGCCGACGGTGCCGACGGGGTCGAGGGCCAGGAGGCCCGGCGCGCGTCCGACCCGGACGCTCCGTTCCACGGTCTCCGCAGCGCCGCGGACATCTTCGGCGCCCCGCGGGGCGAGGAGGACTGGCCCTCGCGACGGGAGCGCCGCGAAGCCGAGCGCACCGCACTTGAGACGGGCGCCCCGCTGCCGGAGCCGTTCGAGGCGTCGGCACCGGAGCCCGAGGCACCCGCGGCTGCGGCGGTGCCTGCTCCGGCCGCTCCGGTGCTGGACGACGGCGCGACGCAGGCCATCTCGATGCCCGAGCAGCTGTCAGCTCCGTCCGAGAGCCCGGACGCCGCCGCCGAGTACGAGCGCTCCACCCTGCACGACCGCATCCCGCCGGCCGCCGTCGTGCCGCCGAACCCCACAGCGCCGCACCCCTCGTCGATCGTGCTGCCCACCGCGCAGACCCACCGCGACGAGCGCGCCGCGGCGTCGAAGGCCATCGAGGACGAACGTCGCCGCACCGACCCGTTCGGCGAGGGCCGTGCCGACGTCGACTGGCTCGGCCGTGCAACCGGTTCCGGCGCGCCCGTCCCGCCGACCGGACCCGTCGCCCACCAGCCGCTCGGTGTCGAGAACGTGCTGCCCCCGTCCGAGGAGCCGCCGAGCTTCACCGACCTGCTCCGCATCGCCGGAACGGGTCCCGTGCCCACGCAGGGAGCCGGACCGGACCGACCGTTCGACTGGGCCATCCGCGACGACGAGACCGGCGAGGTCCCGACGGCCCTGACCGGTGACTCGTTCGACACGACGGCGCTCGGTGGCAGCGGCTCGTGGTCGCTGGCGGACGACGCCGACCTCGTTGCCGATGCCGATGCCGATGCCGATGCCGACGCCGAGGTCGTCTCGGGCGAGGTCGACACCCCGGCCGACGGGGTGCCGCAGGCGCCGCGGACGTTCCCGGTGCCGCCGGCGGTGCCGGGTGCCGTCCCGCCAGCCGTCGTGCCGCCCGCTGCCGTTGCTGCCGCTGCCGCTGCCGCTCCTGCTGCTGCCGCTCCTGCTCCTGCGGCGCCGACCGAGGCACTGGACGTCCGTCCGGAGCCCACCGCCGGTGACGGGGCGGAGTCGGGGACGGGCCTCCCGGAGGACGCGGCGACCACAGCGCTGCCGGCCGCCGCTGCTCCGCCGCTCGTCGAGCCCGCTGCGTCGCCCGCGTCCCCAGTGCACCTGCCGCCCGCGGTGGGGCAGGACCTGGACGCCGTCCTCGGCCTGCGCGGCGACGACACGGGGGCGCAGCCCACGGCGTTGCCGGCCGTTGCGCCGGACGACCTGGACCAGACCGAGTGGGACGGCCGCGAGACCAGCGACACGAGTGCGATCAAGGACCTGTTCGGCACCGAGGCCGTCGGGCAACTCGGCGGCACGGGCTACGACCCGGAGGACACCGGGACGCGGATGATGCCGGCCGCAGCGCTGCCGTCGGCTGCTGCCGGTGCCGGTGCCGGTGCCTCGTCGCCTGCTCCCGCTCCGTCCGGCCAGCCGGTCGAGCGCGACAACTTCATCAACCAGGGCGCGGCGCGCCTGCGGAGCGAGGGCAAGCGCGGCAAGCAGCTGCTCGTCTACGGCTCGATCGCCCTGATCGTCGTGCTCATCGCCCTGGTGTTCCTGCTGACGACGTGGATCCGCGGCAACAACATCTCCGACCAGGAGATTGCGCCGAAGAAGTCCCCGGCGGCAGCGTCATCGGCTCCGGCGACTCCTTCGGCTGCTGCATCTGCTTCTGCCGCTGCCTCTCCCTCGGACGCCGCTGCTCCGGCTGCCACGCTCCAGTTCGCCACCACGCCCGCGCTGCCGGGCGAGCACGCCTGGACCGACCTGGCCGGCGGGGAGTGCCTGTCGCCGTTCACCAACGCCTGGGCGCAGAGCTTCACGGTCGTCGACTGCGCGACGCCGCACATCGGGCAGCTCACCGCACGGATCGCCGTCGACGGGGATGCGTACCCGGGGGCCGAGGCCCTCGCGACGCAGGCCGCCGACCAGTGCCAGTCGGACGCGGCCCTGAACGCCTCGGCGGCTGCGGCCGTCGGGGACGTGCAGGTGCAGGGGTCGTACGCTCCGGACCAGGCGACGTGGGACCAGGGCGATCGGTTCATCTCGTGCTTCGTGACGCGGTCGTCGGGACAGGAACTCACGGCGTCGTTGGCCCCGGGGGCGTAGGGCGGCTGGCTGGCTGCGGCTGCGGCTGCTGCTGCGGCGGTCGACGTGGAACGACACCGTCGACGTCGTACGACATCGATCTCGTCGCTCGTTGCGCGCCGGTGATGCCCGCGTGTGCAACGAACGACATCCCCGACGTCGTGCGACGTCGAGGATGTCGTTCGGGGTCGAGGCAGGCGCGGGTCAGGCGGCCGCGGGGACCTTCGCCGACACGTCGGACAGGGTCTGCAGCTCGTCGGCGCTGAGCTCGAGCTCCGCCGAGGCCAGCAGCGCCGGCAGCTGCTCGGTGTTGCGCGCGCTGGCGATCGGCGCGACGACGTCGGGCTGCGCCTGGAGCCACGCCAGGGCGACGGTCGCGAGCTCGGTGCCACGGGCCTCCGCGATGGTGGACAGGGCGTCGACCACGGCGAGCCCCTCGTCGTTGAAGTACCCCGAGACCTGGCCCTCGCGGTCCTTGCCGGCGAAGTCCTCCTTCGAGCGGTACTTGCCGGTCAGGAACCCGGCGGCGAGTGCGAAGTACGGCACGACGCCGAGGCCGTGCGCGTGGGCGAGCGGGGCGATCTCGGACTCGTACGGCTGGCGGGTGACGAGGTTGTAGTGCGGCTGGATCGCGACCGGCTGCGCGAGGCCGTTCTCGGTCGCGATGCGGATCCACTCCTCGGCGCGGTCCTTCGAGTAGTTCGAGATCGCGGTGTAGCGGACGATGCCGTCCTTCACGAGCTGGTCGAAGGCGCGGACGGTCTCCTCGAGCGGGGTCGACTGGTCGTCGAAGTGCGCGTAGTACAGGTCGATCCGGTCGGTGCCGAGGCGCTGCAGGCTGGCACGGGCGGCAGCGGCGACGGTGTCCGCGCCGAGGCCCTGGAACTGCGGGTGCTGCGAGCCCTTCGTGGCGATGACGACGTCGTCACGCTTGCCCGAGGCCGCGAGCCACGAACCGATCACCCGCTCGGACTCGCCGCCCTCGTTGCCGGGAGCCCACGCGGAGTACACGTCGGCGGTGTCGATGAAGTCGCCGCCCGCCGCGGTGTAGGCGTCGAGGACCTGGTGGGAGGTCGACTCGTCCGCCGTCCACCCGAAGACGTTGCCGCCGAGGGCGAGGGGGAACACGTGGAGGTCGCTGGTACCGATGCGGGGCATACGGGGGTCCTTTCGTGGTCGGGCGCGCAGTCCTCGATGTGAGCCGCTCCTCGGCCGACGCTATGCCCCGAGGCTTGACACGGCCCCGGTGGCAGCGGGTTGCATGGACCCATGACCGCGCTCACCGATGCCCTCGCCGACCCCCGTTCCTCGGTTCGGCTGCAGGCCGTGATGGCCGCCGGGACCACCCCGGACGCGGCCGACCTCGACGTGCTCGTCGAACAGTGCGCCGTCGAGCCGGACTTCTTCGTCCGCGACATGCTCACCTGGGCGCTGACCCGGCACCCGTCGACCGACGTCGTCGGGCGGGTGGTCCCGTCGCTCACCCGTTCCGAGCCGCAGGCCCGCAGCCAGGCGTTGCACACCCTGTCGAAGGTCGGCGACCCGTCGGCCTGGCCATCGGTGCGCCCACTGCTCGCGGACCACGACGACGAGGTGCTCCGCGCCGCCTGGCGGACCGCCGTCGCACTCGTGCCCGACGACGAGCGGGCCGACCTGGCCCGGACGCTCGCGGTGCAGCTCGGGGTCGGCCCGCGCGAACGGCGGCTCAGCCTGTCGCGGGCACTGGTGGGGTTGGGCGAGGAGACAGTGGTGCCGGTGCTCAGGGCGGCTGCCGACCGGGGCTCCGAGGCCGTGCGGGAACACGCCGCCGACACGGAGCGGCTGTTGCACGACCCGGACGCGGCGTCCGCGCTCGCCCTCGAGCGGGCTCGGCGCGAGGTGGCGCTCGGCCGCACCCGGTCCGCCAAGGGGTGAGCGCGGCCGTGGACGTCACCACCTGACGGACGGGAGGCCCGTGGCGACGCCGCCACGGGCCTCCCGTCCGCCACGGGGCGGGGCGGACCAGGGCGGACCGGGATCGGCTGGGATCGGCTGGAGTCGGCTGCCGCGCTCGCGTGAGGTTCCACAACACGCCGTCGGTTCGTCGCCGAGGTTCCACGCGCGAGCCCTGAGCGCGCCGAGGTTCCGAGATCTCGGAACCTCAACGGGCGCGGGCGGGCGCGGCGGACGCGGACATCGCGCCCGCGCCCTCGTCAGTCGGCGTCGGGAGCGAGCCAGATCGCGGTCGCGGCAGCGGCGGGCAGGTCGACGAGCGCCTCGGCGCCGTCGGCCCCACGTCGGGAGACCGCGATGACGCCGGCGTAGTCCCGCACCCGCTCGACCCGCAGGTGGGTGCCGAGACCGACCCCGAGCTCGTCGAAGTACCGCAGCAACGAGGGGTCGTCGTCCGACACCCGGTCGACCGTGCCGCACGCACCGGGCTCGATCGCGCCGAGCAGGACACCGAGCGTGGCGGGTACGGTGCCGTCCGCGGCGGGGATCGGGTCGCCGTGGGGGTCGTGGGTCGGGTGCCCCAGGTCGGCGTCGACCCGGTCGAGGAACCGCTCCGACACCGCGTGCTCGAGCGCCTCGGCCTCGGTGTGGACCTCGTCCCACGTGTAACCGAGGCGGGACACCAGGAACGACTCGATCAGCCGGTGCCGCCGGACCATCGCCACGGCGACCTGGTGCCCGAGCGGGGTGAGCACGACACCGTAGTAGGGGGTGTGCTCGATGAGGCCGTCGCGGTCGAGCTTCTTGAGGTTGCCGGACACCGTCGAGGCCGACACCTTCAGCGTCGCCGCGATGTCCCGCGTGGCCAGTCCGGCGCCGCCGCGTTCCCCGGCCTTCCAGATGAGCTTGACGTAGTCCTCGGCCATGGTCGACAACGAGGGCAGGCGCATACCGCCAATCGTACGGCTGCACTGGTACAACCGGGACGTGCACCAACCCCGTCGCCGCCGCTGGCCGGTCCCGCCCTCGCTGCTCATCGGCCTCGCGCCGCTCGTGGTGTTCGCGGCGATCAGTGCGTGGCGGTCGCGCCCGAGCGACGACTACCCGACCCTCGGCCAGACGGTGGACAGCGTCGTCCGGTCGTTGGTCGTCCCCGAGGGCATCGCCGCCGTCGCGCTCGCCGTGGTCGTCACGGGACTCGGGTGGTGGCGGATCGCGACCGTCGACCGCACCCGGACACCGCTGCGCTGGTCGGCGCTGGCTCCGGCTCTGGTCCTGGTGGTGTGCGTGGTGCGCCTGCCGTTCATCGACTGGGCAGCGTTGCCCGTGCGCTACTTCCTGCTGCTCACCGTCGGGGTGCTGTTCGTCGGGGTGTTCGAGGAGCTGATGGCCCGGGGCACGCTGCTGGTCGGGCTCCGGCGCCGGGTGCCCGAGTTCGGCGTGTGGGCGCTGTCGTGCGTGCTGTTCGGGCTGCTGCACCTGCTCAACGCGCTCGCCGGGGCCGGCATCGGACCGACGCTGGTCCAGGTCGCCTTCGCGGCGTCGTTCGGCTCCACGCTCTACGTCGCTCGCCGGGTCACCGGGTCACTGCTCGTGCCGGTGCTGCTGCACGCGTTCTGGGACTTCGGGTCGATCGGGTACTCCGCGACCGCTGATCCGTCGGACACCGGTCGGCTCGTGGGCCTCGGGCTGATCGGCCTGTTCTCGTTCCTGGTGCTGGCGTTCGGGATCGTCGCGGGCGGCATGGTCGCGTGGCGCGACGACCGTCCGCGTCGCCTTGCGAAGCGGTGGCGTTCGGTGCCGCCGATGGCGGCGTTCGCCCTGGAGGCCCGTGGCTTCGAACCCGCACAGCCTGCGGTCCGGTTCACCTCGCGGTAGACCCCCGTTCGCGCGCTGGCAACCGCCTCTCCCTACCGTCGTGGTGATTCCAAGTCGGTACCAAGAGAGGAGCGCCGCTCGGTCCCCGGGCGGCCACCACACATGCGCAGAACCGCTGTCCGCGGGGTGACCGTCGCCGTCGCCGCGACCGCACTCGTGCTCGGGACACCCCTCGTCGCCCAGGCGGCCACGACGTACCCGAGCGACTCCGCCAAGCCCGACCTCGTCTCGCTGCTGAGCGGGTACGACCAGTTCTGGACATCGAGCGGCGCCAACGACCTGCACGGCACCGTCGTCGACCCGACCACGCTGGCGAAGAACGACCAGCTGACCTCGTGGATCAACCAGAACGCCACCGCGGCGCAGCAGTTCACCGCGCTGCAGGACTCCGAGTACCAGAACGCCACGAACACCGCCTACGACCAGTCCTCCACGGTCGCGCAGGGGCTCGGCGACGTGCTCGAGAAGGCGTACGTGCAGGGCCGGCTCGACGGCGCCCTGCCGTTGACGAGCGCGGTCATCAACAGCTCGAACGGCAGCACCGGCGCGTACGTGAGCACCGGTACCGCGAAGGCCCACTACAGCTACCCGCGCCCCTACCTGCCCGCGACCACCACCGCGACGCTCCCCGCGACCGACGACCAGACCGGCTGCGCCCCCGCGACGGTGAACGCCTCGTCGGTCTCCGCCAACCGCGCCGGCAAGGCGTGGGCATCGGCCGACGGCACACTCGACATCACCCGCGTCCCGGTCGCCACGGACACCACGCACGAGTTCTCGCCGAACGACGTCGTCCTCGACCCCGGCTACGGCACCGCGGGCATCTGCACCGGCGGCTCGTACCCCAGCGGACACACCACCACGGCGTACCAGGCCGGCATCACCCTGGCGACGCTCGTCCCCGAGCTCGCGCCGGAGATCCTCGCCCGCACGTCGGAGAACGGCAACGACCGCATCGTGCTCGGCGTGCACTACCCGCTCGACATCATGGGTGGGCGCATCGACGGCGAAGCCGCCCTCGCAGCCCGCTGGTCCGACACCCAGTACCGCACCGACGTGCTCGAGCCCGCTCGCGCCGAGCTCGTGCAGTACCTCGAGCAGCAGTGCGGCGACACCCTGGCGAACTGCATCGCGAAGGAGCAGCCCTACACGAACAACCCCTACGGCGGGAAGGCGATCCCCGGCGGAACCGCCCAGGTCGTCACCGACCGCGCCTCGGCCGTGCGGGTCTACCAGGAGCGCATGACCTACGGTTTCGCGAAGACCGGGACCGCCGGCCAGGCGCCGTCCGTCCCCGCCGGCGCGGAGAACCTGCTCCGCACCACGTTCCCGACGCTGACGGACGCCCAGCGCACGTCGGTGCTCGCCCAGACGGAGATCGACTCGGGCTACCCGCTCGACCAGACCGGCACGGCGAACGGCTCGTGGGAGCGACTCGACCTCGCCGCAGCGACGAGCGCGACCGTGGCGGTCGCCTCGAACGGCGCCGTCAAGGTCCTGTCGACCGGCGGCACCGCGCGGGTGCTGACCGGTGTCCTCACCGCGCCGCACGGTTCGTCGGTCGCAGCGGGGTCGAAGCTGGCGCTGGCGGGCACGGGCTTCACCGCCGGTGCGACGCTGTCCGTCGTCCTGCACTCCGACCCCGTCACGGTGGGCACCCTGACCGTCGCTGCCGACGGCACGGTCGCCGGCACCGTGACGATCCCCGCCGGCACCGCCACCGGTGCGCACACGGTCGACCTGGTCGCCAGCACGGGCGACTCGGTGCTGGCCGCACCACTCGCCATCACCGTCACCCCGGCGGCGGCGGCGACCGGCGGGACGGGCACGGGCACCGGCGTGGCGACCGACCCCGGCGCGACCACGGGCGGCACCGGCATCCACCTGCCGGTCGTCAGCGGCTGACCCGCTCGCATCACCGCACCACAGATGCGACCGGCCGGTGCCCGCACCCGCGGGCACCGGCCCCACCGCTCTCCGCCCTCCCCGCTCTCCACCCTCCTCGGAGCCACGTCATGCACACGCGCACCATCTGGACCACCGCCGGTGCCGCACTCGCCGTGCTCGCCGCGGCCGGGCTCGTCACGACCGCGCTCCTCGGCAGCGACCGCACCGCCGCCGCACCGGTGACGACCCCGGCCACGGCACCGGCCAGCGCCGCGCCCGCGGTCCCGCACGTCGACGCCGCCGCGGTCGCGAAGCTGCCGGAAGCGCAGTACTCCGCCGTCATCGCCGGCCTGATGCCCTTCGACCGCACCGTGCGGTCGGACACCGTGTTCCACCTGACCGCGGACGCACCCCTGTTCGGTGCCCACCGCGACCGCCCGGTCGCCCGTCTCGCCGCGCAGGACTTCCTGCGGCGACCGACCACCGTCGTCGGGGTCGAACGCGACGGCGACTGGGAGCTCGTCCTCACCCCTGCCCGCCAGCAGTTGCCGTCAGCCGCGGGGACCACCGGCGCCGCCGCGCAGACCGCGGCGTGGGTGCCGGTCCGCGCGCTCCGGGAGACGGCGACACCGCGCTCCCGGATCGTGATCTCGACGACCGACCAGACCGTGTCCGTCGTGAACGCGGCCGGCACGACCCTGCAGCGCTTCGACGCCGGAGTCGGCACGGCGGACACCCCGACGCCGACGGACGTGACCGGGTACCTCGAACAGCGCTACGTCGACCCGGCCCAGGGTACGGGGGACCACCCGATCCAGCTCACGTCGTTGCACTCGGGGGCCGCCGACGAGCCGTACGGCGGCCACGACGGCGGGCTGATCGGCCTGCACTGGAACGCCACGACCTCGGGCACGGTGTCGCACGGCTGCGTCCGGCTCGACGCCGATGCCGTCGCCGCGGTGAACGCACTGCCGCTCGGCACCCTCGTCACCGTCGAGTGACCCGCCGCTGACCCCTCAGGGCTTGCGGCCGACGGCGAAGACGCGGCGGAACGGGTACACGGTGCCGTGGGTGCTCGCCGGGTACGCCTCGCGCAGCGCCGCCCGGTACCGCTCGACGTACTCCGCCGTCAGCGCACCGGTCGGGTCGGCGGCGTCGAGCGCCGCCAGTGCCGGTCGCAGCCCGGTGCCGCGTACCCAGTCGAGCACCGGGTCCTCGCCCGGCAGCAGCTGCGCGTAGGTCGTCTCCCACGCGCGGGCCGTGAAACCGGCGTCGAGCATGATGCCGAGGTAGCCGGCGGGGTCGAGCACCGGGTCCTCGCGCAGCACGCCGTCGAGCGCCGACGCCCAGGGACCGGAGGCCCCGATCGACCGCATCAAGGCGTGCGACGGGGACCCGAAGTTGCCCGGTACCTGCATCGCGAACCACGACCCGGACGGCATCGCGTCGAGCCACCGCGGCAGCAGCGCCCCGTGTGACGGCACCCACTGCAGCGCCGCGTTCGTCACGACCACGTCGTCGGTCGGCCCGGGCGTCCAGTCCTCGATCGCCCCGAGCTCGAACGACAGGTTCGGCAGGCCCGCCAGAGCGGGGTCGGCCGCAGCCGACGCGAGCATCTCCGCCGAGCTGTCGATCCCGACCACCGGCGACGAACGCCACCGCGCTGCCAACGTGGCGGTGAGGGCCCCGGGACCGCAGCCCAGGTCGACGACGCGACGCGGGGCCTCCTGTCCGTCACCGGCCGGCCACGCGACCTGCGCGACCAGGTCGTGGAAGGGACGCCCGCGGTCGTCCGCGAACGCGGCGTACCGCGACGGGTCCCAGCGCATCGCTACAGCTCGACCTCGAAGGGGGCGGTGCGGACGAGCTCGTGCACGCCGGAGATGACCTCGCTCGGGCGGAACGGGTAGCGGTCGATCTCGGCCTGGTCGCTGATGCCCGTCATCACGAGGACGGTGTGGAGCCCCGCCTCGATGCCGGCCTGCACGTCGGTGTCCATCCGGTCGCCGATCATGCCGGTGTTCTCGGAGTGCGCGCCGATGCGGTTCATCGCCGAGCGGAACATCATCGGGTTCGGCTTGCCGACCACGTAGGGCTGCTTGCCGGTCGCCTTCTCGATCATCGCGGCGATCGCACCCGTGGCGGGCAGGACGCCCTCGGCGCTCGGACCGGTGGCGTCGGGGTTCGTGACGATGAAGCGGGCGCCGTCTCGGATCAGTCGGACGGCCTTGGTGATCGCCTCGAACGAGTAGTTGCGGGTCTCACCGACGACGACGTAGTCGGGGGCGGTCTCGGTCATGATGAACCCGGCTTCGTGCAGGGCGGTGGTCATGCCGGCCTCGCCGATGACGAACGCGGAGCCGCCGGGCATCTGGGACTTGCAGAAGTCGGCCGTGGCGAGGGCGCTCGTCCAGATGCGCTCCTCGGGGACGTGGATGCCGGACCAGCGGAGCCGCGCGCTGAGGTCACGCGGCGTGAAGATCGAGTTGTTCGTCAGCACGAGGAACTCGGTGCCCTCGTCGAGCCACTGCTGGATGAGCTCGGGGGCACCGGGGAGGGCCTGGTTCTCGTGGACGAGCACGCCGTCCATGTCGGTCAGCCAGCACTCGACGTCGTCGCGGGTCGCCATGGCCTCACCCTACTGCGCACGGCCGACGGGCCGGCTCGCCGGTCGGGTCGCTGCGGTCGGGTTCCTCCGAAGGGGCCGGGAGGCGCGGATCGGCTCTTGCGCGTCGCCGACGGACCCGAGATGGTCGAGACACCGAACGCCATTCGGCTTTGCCCTAGGCTTTTCGAGACCCGTACTGAATCAAGGAGACCCCGCCGTGCTCGTCGAACCCGGATCCCCGACCGCCGCGCCCCGATCCGCCACCGCGCCGGCCACGGACGCGGTTCCCGATCTGGTCGAGGTGGCTCCGCGACGACGTCGTGGACGGCCGAACGTGCTGAGCCGCGAGCAGGTCATCGACGCCGCGACGGCGATCGCGAACGAGGACGGCCTGGACCGCCTGTCGTTCCGTGCGCTCGGGGTCCGGCTCGGCGTCGCGCCGATGACCGTGCACCGGACCATCGGCGGCCTCGACGACCTGCACGCCGAGCTCGTCCGCCGCACGGTCGACGAGTTCACCGCCACCTTCGTCTGGCCGGACGAGTGGCACGCGGTCGTCCGGGTGTTCGCGGGGACCTTCCGCGACCTGATGCGCACCCACCCCCTGGTGCTCGAGTCGCACAGCCGCCGTGGGGCACTGGTGTCCACCGAGTCCGACGCCGTCGTGGCGAAGGTCGTCGGGGCACTGTGTGACGCCGGGCTGCCCGAGGTCGAGGCCATGTACACGTTCTTCGTCGTGTACGACTTCGTCGTCGGCCACACCTCGGTGCAGATCGGCCGGGGCGACGACGACACCGGGCGCCCCGAGCGGCACACGCTCGTCGGGCAGATCCTGGGGGAGCACTCGTACGACGCCCGCTTCGAGCTGGGCCTCGACGTGCTCATCGCGGGCATCGAGTCCCGCGTCGCCCGCGGCGCCTGACCCCGCGCGCCCGCGCCGTACGCTGGTGCGGTGACCACTGCGCCCGAACCGTCGCACGAACTGACGACGAACGGTGTCGGCCCGCACCCGGAACCCTGGCCCGACGACCCGCGACTCGACCCGGAACTGCTGGCGGCGGGGGACCCGCGGAACGTGCTCGACCACTTCCGGTACTGGTCGATGGACGCCATCGTCGCCGAACTCGACACCCGCCGGCACGCGTTCGACGTGGCGATCGAGAACTGGCAGCACGACCTGAACATCGGCTCGATCGTGCGCAGCGCCAACGCGTTCCTGGCCGGCACGGTCCACATCATCGGGCGGCGGCGCTGGAACAAGCGCGGCGCGATGGTCACCGACCGGTACCAGCACGTCCGGTACCACCCCGACGTGCAGGCGTTCCTGGCCGCGATGGCCGAGGAACAGCGCCCGGTGATCGCGATCGACAACACCCCCGGTGCCGAGCGCATCGAGACCGCCGCGATCCCGGAGCGGTGCGTGTTCCTGTTCGGACAGGAGGGCCCCGGGCTCACCGACGAAGCCGTGGCCGGGGCGTCCGGGCACCTGGAGATCACGCAGTTCGGGTCGACGCGGAGCATCAACGCCTCGGCGGCGGCCGCGATCGTCATGCACTCGTGGATCGTGCAGCACGCGGAGTTGCCGGACGCTTCCTGAGCAGAAACGGTCGGGTACGGGCCCTGGACCCGACCATTCCTGCGCACGAAGCGGGCGGGGCGGACGTAGGGCGGGCCTCCCGTCAGCCGCGTCAGCGCGGAGCGGTGGTGCGGCGCGCGACCAGGCGGGGCTCGACCAGGGACTCGGTGGCGGCGAGGCCCGGGTCGGCGATGCGGGCGAGCAGGCGCTCCCCGGCGCCGCGGCCGATCTCCACGCTGCGGTCGTCGATGCTCGTCAGGCTGACGTAGCGTGTGGCGGCGACCGGGGTGTCGTCGTAGCCGATGACGGAGACGTCCTCAGGGACCCGGAGTCCGCGTTCGGCGAGTTCGGACAGTGCTCCGAGGGCCATCACGTCGTTGGCGGCGAACACCGCGGTGACGCCGGGGTGCTCGTCGAGCAGGGTGCCGAGGGCGCGCGAGCCGGCCTCTTCGGTGGGTTCGCCGGGCAGGACCACGACGGCGACGCTCGCGCCCGCTGTCGGCGCCCCGGCCGCTGCGTCCTCGAACCCTGCGCGGCGTTCCTTCGACGCCGCCGAACTCGCCCCCACGAAGCCGAGCCGCGTGTGACCCAGCGCGAGCAGGTGCTCCGCGGCCATCCCGCCGCCG
Source organism: Curtobacterium sp. RIT-PI-V (assembly GCF_025642935.1). Lineage (NCBI taxonomy): Bacteria > Bacillati > Actinomycetota > Actinomycetes > Micrococcales > Microbacteriaceae > Curtobacterium > Curtobacterium sp. RIT-PI-V. The sequence continues at coordinate 62,968 of NZ_JANZKM010000013.1, read as the reverse complement.
GCCCGGTCGTCGTTCGCCACGGTGTCCGCGCGGGGGATCGACACGCGCCCGCCGGCGATGACGACCGGCATCGACGCCGGGATCGCCAGGTCGGTGTCGGGCTCGCCGGCGATGACGATGCCCTCGACGCGCATGGACAGGAAGCCCTCGACCGGTGACGCGTCGAGCCCCGTGTTGAGGAACCGGTCCGCGACGACGAGCCGGTGACCCTGGTCCTGCAGGGCCTCGCGCAGCCCGGTGAGCAGGTCGACGAACCACTGGTTCCGGAAGTCGTCGAGGACCACGCCGACGGTGCGGCTGCGGGTGCCGGCGAGGGACACCGCGGCAGTGGATGGCCGGTAGTCGAGCTCCTGGATCGCCGTGAGCACGGCGGCCCGGCGCTGGTCACTCACCCGGGGGGAGCGCTGCAGCACCAGGGAGACGAGGGACTTCGAGACCCCGGCGCGCGCGGCGACGTCGTAGATGGTCGCGGGTTTGCCGTCTCCCATGATGCGCTTCGACCTCCGTTGGTTCGTCCGTCGATCGTAGCGGGCGGCGTGACACGGGCGGTCACGCTGTGGTCGACCACCTGAGGGGACTGCTCGCGCGCCGCGGGTAGCGTCCGCGGCATGGCGACGCTGCTCATCACCGGGGCCGCAGGACGCATCGGGACGGCTCTCCGGCCCAGGCTACTGGCGGCCGGACACGACCTCGTCCTGCTCGACGAACGGACGCCCGACGACCCGGTGTCCGCCGGCGAACGGTTCGTCTCCGGCTCGGTGAGCGACTCCGCTGCGCTGGACGACGCGCTCGCCGGGGTCGACACCGTGGTCCACCTGGCCGGCATCCCGACCGAGGCCGCGTGGGACGACCTGCTCGCGGCCAACCTGACCGGCACGAAGAACGTGCTCGAGCGGGCGGCGGCGAACGGCGTGCTCCGGGTGCTGCTCGCGAGCTCGATCCACGCGGTCGGCCGGGTCCCCGAGCCCCTCGACGAACCGGGCAGCGTGCCGGGCGATCGACTGCCGCGGCCGGACACCTACTACGGCGTGACGAAGGCGGGGATGGAACTGCTCGGCAGCCTGTTCGCCGACCGGTACGACATGTCGATCATCTCGGCGCGCATCGGGGCCTTCGGCGAGCGGCCCTCGTCGTCGCGAGCGCTCCTGATGTGGAGTTCGCCCGACGACCTGGCGCGCCTGGTGCTCGCGACCGTCGACCTGCGCGAACCGGGGCACCACGTCGTGTGGGCGCTGTCGCGGAACACCGGGTCGCCGGCCGACCTGCGCGCGGGCGAAGCGATCGGCTTCGTCCCGCGCGACGACGCGTCCCGTGCGCTCGACCCCGACGCTCGGGCGGACCTGCCGCCGGAGGACCTGCGGTTCCTCGGCGGCGAGATGGTGTCGTTGCCCCTCGGGCGCAGCACTTCGTGAGCAGAGATGGTCGGGTGGCCTGACGGCACCCGACCATTTCTGCGCACCATGCGAACGCGGGCGAACGCGGGCGAACGCGAACGCGGGCGAACGCGAACGCGGGCGAACGCGCGCCCCGCGCCCGCTACCCGATCAGGCTCGGGCGCAGGTCGCGCAGCGTGCGGGAGCGGGTCTGCCGCGCCGTGACCACGAAGGACACGAGCAGCGCCCCGAGCAGCCAGCAGAGCAGCACGCCCGCGTCGGACCACGCGGCGCCGAGGTTCCCGCCGTACATCGTCTGCCGGATCGCGTCGACCGAGTACGTCATCGGCAGCGCGAAGTGCAGCGCCGCCAACGGTCCCGGCAGCGTCTGCCACGGGAACGTCCCGCCGGCGGTGACGAGCTGCACGAGCATGAGCACCAGGCCGAGGAACTGTCCCACCGAGCCGAGCAGCACGTTGAGCGCCATGATGATCGCCGCGAAGGTCGCCGAGGCCAGCACCATGATGCCGATCGTGCCGCCGACGTGCACCACGTTGAGGTCGAGGGCGAACCGCACGATGAAGAACAGCGCGACCATCTGCACCAGGCCGAGCAGCGCCGGGGTCAGCCAGCCGCCGAACACCACCGCGAGGGGCTTCCGCACCGCGGTGATCGCCCGCTTCGAGATCGGCTTGAGGATCAGGAACAGCGCGTACATGCCGATCCAGGCTGCGAGCGAGATGAAGAACGGCGCGAGCCCGGCGCCGTAGTTCGACGCGGCTGCGACGTTGTCGTCCCCGACCTTCACCGGGTCGGAGATGACCGAGGCCTGCGACTCGCGCTCCGAGGCGTTCGACGCGGGGATCTTCGTGCGGCCCTCGTCGAGCGATGCGGCGAGCTTCGAGGACCCGGTCTTCAGCTTGTCCAAGCCGGAGACGAGCGACGAAGCACCCTTGTCGGCGGAGGCTGCGCCCGTGGCGAGCGACGAAGCACCTGACGACAGCGTGGGTGCGGCGGACGCGAGCGCCGACGTGCCGGCTGCCACCTGCGAGGCGCCCGACGAGAGCGTGGACGCCCCGGTCGCCGCCGACGCGATGCCGGCGGACAGCTCGGGAGTCGCGGCCGCCAACGACGAGGTGCCGGCCGCGACCTGGGCCGATCCGTCGCGGAGCTGGTCCACCGACGACTTCGCGGTGGCGTAGGTCTTCTTCGCCTGTGCGCCCGTGGTGTTCACCTGCGTGACGGCATCCGTGACGGTGGCGGTCAGCGCGGCCTGCTGCTCCTCGGTGAGTTCGACGCCCTCGGGCAGGTTGTCGGTGATCCCGGCGAGCACGGTGCGGGCGTCGAGCGGCTGCAGCGCGTCGACGTCGGAGCTGTACCCGTCGATCTGGTCGGCGAGCCTCTTGTTGCCGGCGGCGACCTTCTGTGCCCCGTCGTTCAACTGCTGCGTCTGCGACGGCAGCGAAGCGGTCTGCTGCTGCGCGCTCGCCAAGCCCGAGGCGAGCGTCGCTGCACCCGAGGCCACCTGCTGCGCCCCGCTGTCCAGCTGCGCGGTCTGGGAGGGCAACGACGCCGTGCCGGACGCGAGCTCCGCCGCGCCGGACGACAGCTTGCCGGTGCCGTCCGCCAACTGACGGGCCCCCGAGTCCGCCTTCGCGGTGCCGGAAGCGAGCTGGTCGGCACCGTCCACAGCGTCGCCGAGGCTGTCGCGGACGTCGGCGAGCCCGACGAGCAGGGTCTTCGCCGCCTGCTTGCCGACGCGCTCGGCGACGGCGGTGCGCATGGTCTTGCCCGCCTGCTCGGCGATCGTCGAGGCCAGGTACGAGTTCGTGTCGGCCGTCGTCATGACGAGCTTCGCCTGCGTCGGGTCGTCGGACTGCGCGGACACCAGGTGCTCGGAGAAGTCGTGGGGGATCGTCACGACGAAGTCGTAGGTGCCGTTCCGCACGCCGGAGCGCGCGTCCGAGGCGCTGGTCTTCGTCCACTTGAAGTCGGCGCCGTCGATCGCCTCCTTCGTGACGTCGGTGCCGTAGTCGACCTGGTCGCCGTCGAGGGTGGCGCCGGCGTCGAGGTTGACGATCGCCGCCGGGATCTGGTCGAGCTTGGCGTACGGGTCGCGGTTTGCCCACAGGTACGCGCCGCCGTACAGCAGCGGCACGATCATCAGGGCGATGAACGCCAGTCGTGCGAGTGGGGTCGCGGTGAGCCGCGCCAGTTCGGCGCGGACGAGCGAGGTGGTGGTCACGGGGTTGCCTCCGTCGGGACGGTTGCGGATTCTGCGGTGACGGAAGGGCCGGACGGGAGGCCCGGCTCGGTTCCGTCGGACAGGGCCGCGTCGTCGGGACCCTCGGTCGGGAGCGCGACGTGCGTCGCGGCGTCGTCGTGCGTCTGGATGGTCTCGGCCGTCTGGATGGTGTCGAGCAGGGCCTCGACGGTCGCGGCTGCGGCCTTCGAGGTCACGAGGACGACGGTCACGCCGCGCCGGGCGACGTCGCGGAGCACGGCGAACCACTCCTCGACGATGCCGCCGTGCCGTTCGGGTGCCGTGACGACGACGCCGGTCACGCCGTCGCGGAGCAGGGCGAGCTCGACGAGCAGCTGCACCCGCACAGCAGTCGGCACCCGCTGGACCGGGGTGTCCGCGTAGTGCCCCAGGCCGAGCTCCTCGAGCACGGTGTCGACGTGACCGCGCGAGGGACGCTGTGCGGCGAAGGCGAGTTCCTCGCGCACGATCTGCTTGACGGTCATCACGGGGAAGGGCTCGGCGACGCCCGGGGTGTCGACGAGGGCGAAGGCGCGGCGCACGGCGGCGGCGTCCTCGTGCCCGTCGAGCAGCAGCCGCCCGGTGTCGGGCTGCATCCGGCCGCCGGCGACGAGCGAGGCGAGCACGGGGGCCTGCTCGGTCTCGACGGCGACGACCCCGGGGCGCCCGGGTGCGGCGACGGCGGAGACGACGGGCAGTGCCGCGCCGGGCTCCTCGCCGATGCCGACGTGGTCCAGTTCGAGCGTCATGCGGGGTCCTTCACGGGGGAGACAGTGGAGCCGGCGGCCGGGGCCGCGGGTTCGGACAGCAGTGCGGTGCGCCAGTCGATGCCGGCCATGCCGAGCGCCGACAGCACCACCATGCGCCGTCCCGCCTCGTCCGGGGTGCCGGACCGGGTCGCCTCGTCGAGGACGGCGATGCACGCTCCCTCGACCAGGCGCCCGAGCGTGGCCGGGTCGACGTCGTCGCGCATGGCGCCCTCGGCGATCCCGAGCGTGCACGCCTGACGGACCTGGGCGCGCAGGGGCGCGAACACCTCGGCGACGGGCTCGGCGAACGGGCTGCGCACGGCGACCCGGGCCATGGATCGGACGTGGGAGACCTCGGTCCAGAGGGTCACGGCGATCGCGGCGAGTCGGGCGGCCGGCGGCAGCTCCTGCAGGTCCGAGGTGGTCGGCATGGCCGCGGCGATGCGAGCGGCGCCGGAGGTCACGACCTCGCGCACGAGGTCGTCACGTGACGGGAAATGTCCGTACACCGCGCGGCGCGAGAGTCCGGCGGCCGCGGCGATCGTCTCGATGGAGGCGTCCGGATCGCGCTGCAGGCAGGTCCGTGCCGCGTCGAGGAGGGCCGCCCGGTTCTCGGTCGCGTCGCGGCGGGGTGCGCGTGCGGGGTGGGGAGCAGTGGTCACGAACCCCATCGTAATAACGTGCACACAGGTGTGCAACTTAACAGGAAGGCCGTCCCCCGAACGGGGGTGTCCCCCAAAGTGCGGACTGCCCATTCTGAATGTGAGCGCATAACTTCACAGCAATCTCATGCGAACCACGGACTGAGCCTGGAGTGCCCTCTTTGAACCGTGCAACACCGAACCACGACCCGAACCCGAACTCCCATCGCATCACGCGCGTCCTGACCGCCGGCATCGCCGCCGTGGCCCTGACGTGCGGCGGCCTCGCAGTCGGGGGCGCGGCCTCCGCAGCTCCGACCGGGGTGCCGGTGGCCGACCTGAAGCTCTCCGCACCACTGCGTGACGCCAAGCCCACCAAGACCGTCGCCGCCTTCGTGCGCACGACCGGCCAGGGTGCCCTCGAGGTGGACGCCGCTGCGAAGGGCGGTGACCTGACCAAGTCCCGGACCCAGTCCTCGGCAGCGAAGAGCCGCGTCAAGGCGATCGAGTCGACCACCGCGGCCGTCCGCGCGGCCGTCAAGCGCGCCGACGCCGACTCCACCGAGCTCTACTCGACCGAGTACACCGTCCCCGGTGTCGCGGTCGTCGCCGACGTCTCCGCGCTGCAGGACATCGCGAAGCGCTCCGACGTCGAGAGCATCATCCCGCTGACGCCGAAGAAGATCGTCGAGCCGACGGTGAACGCCGACGCGAGCGCGGCACCGTCCGGCGTCGACCCGAGTCTCGTGAAGCCGGGCGCCGACGGCGTCTCGCCGAAGAACGCCGCGAGCGACGTCTACACGCGCTCGCTCAACGCCTGGCAGCAGACCGGGCACACCGGCAAGGGCGTCAACGTCGCCGTCCTCGACACCGGCCTCGACTACACGCAGGCGGACTTCGGCGGCCCCGGCACCACCGCGGCCTACCAGCAGGCCCTGGCGAACGCGAGCTCCGGCGCCCCGGACCCCAGCCTGTACGACGCGTCGAAGTTCCTCGGCGGGTACGACTTCGCCGGTGCGACCTACAACGCCGACCCGGACGACCCGGCCTACGACCCGGTGCCGGCTCCGGACGACAACCCCATCGACGGCACGGGAGGCGACCACGGCACGCACGTGTCCGGTTCGATCGCGGGCTACGGCCTGACCGCCGACAAGCGGCAGTTCGACGGCGACTACACCAAGCTCACCACGCAGCAGGTGCAGGACATGTGGATCGGTCCGGGCACCGCGCCCGAGGCCGGCCTCTACGCCCTCAAGGTGTTCGGTGACGGCGGCGGTTCCACCGACGTCACGGGCGCCGCGCTCGACTGGGTGGGCCAGGCGCTCACCGAGGGCAAGGACATCAACGTCCTGAACCTGTCGCTCGGCTCCGACTACGGCGCACCGGACGACCCCGACAACGCCAAGATCGACGCACTGACCGCACGCGGGGTCCTGCCCGTGATCGCCTCGGGCAACGCCGACGACTTCACCGACATCGGTGGCTCGCCGGGCAACGCCGAGGGTGCGCTCACCGTCGCCGCGAGCGCCACCGGCCAGTCGCTCTACGACGGCGTGCAGGTCACGGCCCCCGCGAACGTCGCGAAGACCTACCGGTCGCAGTACTCGCAGGACTACACGGGCACGCTGCCGGTCGAGGGCGACGTCGTCGTCCCGACCACGAACATCGACGGCTGCACCGCGTTCAGCGCCACCGACGCCGCGAAGATCGCGGGCAAGGTCGTCTGGCTGAAGTGGACCGACGGCGCCCTCGAGTGCGGCTCCAAGACCCGCTTCGACAACGTCAAGGCCGCCGGCGGCATCGGCGTCCTGCTGGCGGGCACGATCAACACCTTCGACGGGGGGATCGCCGGGAACGCGACCATCCCCGGAGCCGAGCTGACGCTGGGTGCCGTCACGAGCCTCCAGGCAGCTGCCACGGCGGGGACCCTGCACGTGCGCTTCGCGGACGAGCTCAAGGCCTTCGAACTCGCCACCGACCCGGAGGCCGTGAACACGCTCGCCGGGTTCACCAGCCGCGGCGTGCACGGTTCGTTCGACGACATCGTCAAGCCCGACATCGCCGGCCCCGGAGTCAACGTGATCTCGGCGGCCAACGGCACCGGTGACGGCCGCATGTCGATGAGCGGCACCTCGATGGCCACGCCGGACGTCGCGGGCATCGCGGCGCTGACCTTCCAGTCGCACCCCGAGTGGAGCGCACCGCAGGTCAAGGCGGCGCTGATGAACACGGCGACGCACGACGTCAAGGACGGCTCGCGCTCGGCCACCCTGCTCCGGCAGGGCACCGGCCGCGTCGACGCCCTGCAGGCCGTGACTGCCGGCACCACCGTGCGGAGCGTCGAGAACGACCTGCTCGTCACCGCCTCGTTCGGCGTCGTCGAGGTCTCGAGCGCGACGAGTGAGAGCCGCACCCTGCAGATCGCGAACACCGACGGCGTCGCGCACACCTACGACGTGGCCTACCAGCCGCAGGTGTCGCAGCCCGGCGTGACGTTCGCGCTCGACACGAAGCGGGTCACCGTGCCGGCGAACCGCACCGCGACGGTGAAGCTCACCTTCACGATCGCTGACCCGACGAAGCTCCGCCGCGTCATCGACCCCACCCAGGAATCGGTGCAGCAGGGCTACCAGCGCGAGTTCGTCAGCGCCGCCTCGGGCATCGTGGCGTTCACGCCGACCGACACGACCGCGGTGCCGCTGCGCGTCGGTGCGTACCTCGCACCGAAGCCCGTCAGCTCCGTGCAGGGTCGCTCCACCGTCGCCTTCACCGGCCCGGGCAGGTCGGCCGACCTGAAGCTCACGGGACGCACCGTCGACCAGGGCGGCCTGACGACCGGCTACCACGCCGCCGTGGCACCGTTCGTGCTCGGCGGGACGGACCCCGTCGAGTCGTTCCCGGAGGGCTCGGCGAAGCGCTCGCTGCAGGCGGCGGACATCCGCTCCTACGGTGCGAGCTACGACAAGGCCTCGGACACGATCGCGTTCGGCATCCACACGGCCGGTCCCGACGCCAACCCCGGCGCCGTGACCAACGTCGAGGTGCTCATCGACACGAACCGGGACGGCGAGCCCGACTACCTGGTGTACGACGCCAAGTCGGCCACCATCGACGCGACGCTCGCCACGACGGTGGACCTGGCGACCGGCAAGGTCGTCGACGCCCAGCCGCTCAACGGCGGGGCGCCCGGCCAGGACGTCAACACCTTCGACAGCTCGGTGAAGGTGCTCACGACCACGGGTGCGCTGATCGGTGCGAAGGGCACGTTCACCTACTCGGTCCTCACCGAGTCGGCCTACGCCCCGGGCGCCGCGACCACGGGCTCCTCCGTGGTGGACGAGACGAAGAGTGCCTCGTTCGACCCGTCGAAGCCGGCACTGTCCTTCGCGCAGGGCCGCAGCACCGGCGTCCTGTTCGCCGACTCCGGCGCCCTCCGGGTCACCCGGGCGTCGGGTGTCACGAAGGCCACCGTGCTGCTCCTGCACCTCGGCAACGCGTCGGGCAAGCAGGCCGGCACGTCGACCATCTCGGTGACCCCGCCCACGCTCGCGCTCGCCGCGGGCAGCAAGGTGACGGTCAGCGGGACGGCGAAGGTCGGCTCGAAGCTGTCGGCGAACCACGGCAAGTGGAGCACGACGAAGGCGACGTACAAGTACCAGTGGCTCCGCGACGGCAAGGTCGTGCGGAAGGCCACCGCTGCGACGTACAAGCTCGGCACGTCCGACGCGGGACACAGGTTCTCGGTGAAGGTCACCGCGCACGCCTCGGGCTACAAGGACGGCACCGCGACGTCCAAGTCGACCGCGAAGGTCGCGCGCAAGTAGTCGCCGCGAGCGCGTCCGCGCGCCGCACACGGTGAGCAGGAGATGTCGGGTCCCGAGTTCGGGCCCGACATCTCCTGTTCACGAAACGAGATCCGGCGCTCCGAGGACGCGGATTCAGGACAGGTAGTTAGACAAACTAGTTACACGGTGCCAGGGTTGCAGCATGCAGAACACGCTCAGCCAGCTCCGGGCCAACCCGACCGAGTGGCGCCGCCGGGGACTCACCCCGCCCGACGTCGTCCAGGCGATGATCGAGCAGCGCCTCGCCGAGCCCGGCTACTCACAGCCCGTCGGCGACCCGTCCTACCAGGACTTCTTCCGCGCCTGATCGCGACCAGGCGCGTCGCGCACGACCGGGAGGCCCGGTGTCGGGCGGCACCGGGCCTCCGGTGATCGGCCGGTGCTGCCTCGGCGGGTACCATCGATGTCGCTCCGGCTCGAGTGTCGGAGGAATGTGACATGCTAGGATGTCACGATGGACTCCTCTCGTGACCCGTCGCCCGGAGTGGACGTCGTGGTCGTCCACTTCCACTCGGATCCGACGCTCCTGGCGCGTTGCTTCGACTCGGTGGCGCGATCGGCCGCCGGATCCGGCGTCGTCGCGACCCTGATCCTGGTGAACAACGGCGGGGCACTGCCGCTGGAGTCGGTCCCCGCGGGCCTCCGACTGGTCGTGGTGGAGTCGCCCGGCAACGTCGGCTTCGGTGCCGCGGTCAACCTCGGCATCGCAGCGGCCACAGCCGAGTCGGTCCTGGTCCTCAACCCGGACGCCGCCCTCGAGGAGCCGGCGCTCGGTGCCTTCCTGGCGGCCGGTCGCCGAGTGCCGCACGCACTCCTCGGTGGGTGGATGATCCGCGACGGGGCGGTCGAACGCGACGGGTACATCGACTGGGACTTCTCGTGCGAGCGGCTGGTGAAGCGCGCTCGGTGGTCCGACGCCCTCGGTGCGGACGGCATCCGGCACGTCGAGAAGGTGAGCGGCGGCGCGCTCTTCGCAGCGACCGCGGTGCTCCGTCGACTCGGCCCGTTCGACGAGCAGTTCTTCATGTACTGCGAGGACGCCGATCTCTCCCGACGTGCACGTGCCGCCGGCCACCCCCTCGTCGCGGTCGGAGCGGCGCGGGTCGAGCACGCCGGGTCCGCGTCCGAGGCGTCCTTCCACCCGCTGGTGGAAGCGGCCCGGGCGGACGGTGCGATCCGGGTGACGGCGGCGCACCGGGGCCGCGTGGTCTCGATCCTGCAGCGAGTCGAACTGACCATCGTCACGTGCGTCGGTCTGCTCCGTCCGAGGCTCGCCCCGAGCGCCCGTCGGGCACGGCGAGCACGGCTGACCGCGGTGCGTCGATGGCGGTTCCGGGCCACGGTGCCGCGGATGGACCCCGGCGCCGTCACATGACCTCGCCGCGGGCAGGGGTGCGGGGGTCGGGTGACGCGGAGGTGACCAGCCGATAGACTCGGGTGGACCACCGGCCCGCCTGGTCGCGTGAGGTCCTCCGCCAACGTGAGGAGAACCAGATGCCCGCAGCAGTCATCATCGGCGCCCAGTGGGGCGACGAGGGCAAGGGGAAGGCCACCGACCTCCTCGGCAGCCGCATCGACTACGTCGTGAAGTTCAACGGCGGCAACAACGCCGGGCACACGGTCGTCGTCGGCGGCGAGAAGTACGCGCTGCACCTGCTGCCGTCCGGCATCCTCACCCCGGGCGTCACCCCGATCATCGGCAACGGCGTCGTCGTCGACCTCGAGGTGCTGTTCCAGGAACTCGACGCGCTGAAGGCCCGCGGCGTCGACACCTCGAAGCTGCTCGTGTCGGCGAATGCCCACCTGATCACGCACTACCACCGGACCATCGACAAGGTGACGGAGCGGTTCCTCGGCAAGCGCCAGATCGGCACCACCGGTCGTGGGATCGGTCCGTCCTACGCCGACAAGATCAACCGCGTCGGCATCCGCGTCCAGGACATCTTCGACGAGAACATCCTGCGTCAGAAGGTCGAAGCGGCCCTCGACCAGAAGAACCACCTGCTCGTCAAGGTCTTCAACCGCCGCGCGATCGACGCCGAAGAAGTGGTCGAGTCGCTGCTGTCGTACGCCGAGCGCCTGCGCCCGATGGTCGCGGACACGGCCCTCGAGATCCACCGGGCCCTGGAGCGCGGCGACACCGTCCTGTTCGAGGCCGGTCAGGCGACCATGCTCGACGTCGACCACGGCACCTACCCGTTCGTGACGTCGTCGTCGGCGACCGCCGGTGGCGCAGCGACCGGCTCCGGCATCGGCCCGGGCAAGCTCGAGCGCATCATCGGCATCGTGAAGGCGTACACGACCCGCGTCGGCGCCGGTCCGTTCCCGACCGAGCTGTTCGACGAGTCCGGCGAGTTCCTGCGCGCCAACGGCTTCGAGTTCGGCACCACCACGGGCCGTCCGCGCCGCTGCGGTTGGTACGACGCCCCGATCGCCCGGTACACCGCGCGCATCAACGGCGTGACCGACTTCGTGTTGACCAAGCTCGACGTGCTGACCGGGCTCGAGACGATCCCGGTGTGCGTCGCGTACGAGGTCGACGGTGTGCGCGTGGACGAGGTCCCCGTGAACCAGTCGGACTTCCACCACGCCAAGCCCGTCTACGAGGAGTTCCCCGGCTGGACCGAGGACATCACCGGTGCCCGTTCGTTCGACGACCTACCGAAGAACGCGCAGGACTACGTGCTCGCGATCGAGGCGATGTCCGGTGCGCGGATCTCCGCGATCGGTGTCGGTCCGGGCCGCGACGCCATCGTCGTCCGGCACGACCTGCTCGGCGCTGGCGCCTGACGATGCGGGTCCTGTTCGTCTGCAGCGGCAACATCTGTCGTTCGCCGCTCGGCGCGCAGGTCCTGACGGCGCGACTCGGTCCGGACGCTGCGGCGTTCGTGGTCGAGTCCGCTGGCACCATCGCCGACGACGGTGCCGCGATGGACGGCGCCGCTGCGGCGCAGTCCGTGCGGCTCGGCGGTGACCCGTCGGGGCACGGCTCGCGCTACCTGACGGCCGCGATCGTCGAGGACGCCGACCTGGTGCTGACGGCCGAACGGTCGCACCGTGCGGCCGTGGCGTCCCTCGCTCCTCGGGCGACGAAGCGGGCGTTCACGATCAAGCAGTTCGCGCGGGTGCTCGGGGGGCTCGAGCCCGGTGACCTGGCCGACGTGCACTCGCCCGAGGCCCTGGTCGAACGGGTCGCACGGCTGCGCGGTACCGTGCCGCCGCCGGCCGAACCCGCCGCCGACGACGTCGACGACCCCTACCGCCGGTCCGACGCCACCCACGCTCGGGTCGCCGACGAGATCGACGCCGCGCTTGCGCCCATCGCCGACGCCCTCCGGGCCGCGCTGCGCTGACGCCGCGCTGCGCTGACGCCGCGCTGCGCTGACGCCGCGCTGCGCCTGGTGCGAGGTTGACCACTCGGTGCAGGGCTTTGTCCGCGCACGGAGTGACCAACCTCGCACGGGCCGGCGGCCACCGCACCGTGGGGGCTCGGCGGAGCTCCCACGGGCCGGCGGCCACCGCACCGTGCGAGGATGACTCATGCCCGTCGTCGAGTCCCGCTGTGTCGTACCGGTCGAGCCCGAGGTCGCCTTCGCCGTCTCGCAGACGCAGGGCGCGATCCGGAAGCGCTGGGACCCCTTCATCCGACGGCAGCACCTGGTCGGTGGTGCGACGGTCCCCAGCAAGGGCGTCCGGACGTACACCGTGCAGCGGTTCGGCTTCGCGATGGAGAGCGAGTACGTGTCGTACCACCCGCCGTCGAACGTCGGGATGAAGATGACGAAGGGGTCGTGGTTCTTCGAGCGGATGGGCGGCGGGTGGCGCTTCTCCGCGGCCGAGGGCGAGCCGGGGCACACGCTGGCGGTCTGGCGGTACAACTTCACCTGCCGGCCGAAGTGGTTGGCGCCACTCGCTGAACGGATCGGCGTGCTCGTGCTGCAGCGGGACATCGACCGGCGCATCCGCGGGTTCGCCCGGGGCTGCGAGGACCCCGTCGTGCTGGCCCACGTGGCCGCCCAGCACACCGCCTGAACGGCCCGGGAGGCCTTGCATCCTTCGACGGAACTCCCGCAGGTGCATCCCGAAGCCGGTCGTCGCGCGACGCCGCAGTTCCTAGCGTCGTGTGCATGCCGAACACCACCGAAGTCCGGCCCACCGCCGGCACCACTCCGCAGGAGCGAGGGGGAGCGAGCGGCGTCATCGCCCGGCACCCGCTCGCGTCCTTCTTCACCCTCGCGCTCGGCCTGAGCTGGCTGGCGTGGATCCCGTACATCCTGTCGCCGCACGGCCTGGGCGTGTGGGACCTGCACTTCCCCGAGGTCCTCGGCTCCGCCCAGTTCACCGGCGTGCTGCCCGGGGCGCTGCTCGGCCCGTTGGGCGGCGCGTTCATCGTCACCGCGGTCGCCGACGGCCGTCCGGGCTTCCGTCGCTGGGTCGGCCGGCTGTTCCGCTGGCGGGTCGCCTGGTACTGGTACGCCCTGGCGCTCGTCGTCGTGCCGGCCATGATCGTGGCGTCCGCGCTGCCCTTCGCCGGCGGTGACGTCCGGGCACCCTCGGCGCTGGCGTTCGCCGCCCTGGTGCCCGGCCTGCTCATCCAGCTGTTCTCGACCGGGCTGAGCGAGGAGCCCGGCTGGCGCGACTTCGCCCTGCCCCGCCTGCAGCACCGCTTCGGTGGGCTCGGAGCCGCCGCGATCCTCGGTCCGGTCTGGGCGCTCTGGCACATGCCGCTCTACCTGAGTGACTGGGGCGGGTGGCCGAACGCGCACTGGAGTGAACCCGTCGTCTTCGCCCTGTTCACGATCACCTTCAACGTCGTGATGATCCAGGTGTTCAACAAGACCGGCGAGAGCCTGCCACTGGCGCTGCTGCTGCACGTCGGCGTGAACAACACGATCTCGACGCTGTTCCCGGAGATGTACCCGAGCATGACCGCCGGCACGTTGATGATCGGCCTGACGATCACCTCGACGGTCGCGGCCGCGGTGCTCCTCGTCGTGACCCGCGGACGCCTGGGCTACGACCCGGCTCGCCGAGCGCTGCCGATCGACGCCCCGGTCCCCGCCCGCACCCGCCTCGTAGGATCACACGATGGCCTCCGCTGACCCGCGCACCCGCACCCAGCGCGACGGCGCGCAGCGCACCCGCGACCGGCGCGTCGACGTGTTCGTCGCGCTCGGCACGGGCGTCGTGGCCATCGGCCTGCTGCTCGGCCTGCCGCCGCTCGACGGCCTCGAGCCGGACGGCGCCACCCTGGCGATGCGGGTGCCGGCACCGTTCACCGCTGCGTGGACCGTCCTGGCGCTCGGCCTGCTGGCCCAATCCGCCGCCCTGCTCGCCGCCCGTCGGGCACCGCGCGCCGTGCTCGTCGCGGTGTCCGTGCTGCCGGTGCTCGTCGCCGCGCTCGCCCCGCAGTCGCTCGACCTGTTCGGCCTCACCGCCCTGCCGGTGGTGGTCGCCGTGGTCCTCGCCGCCCTCCGCGTCCCGCTCGTGCGCCTGTGGCCGACCCTCCTGGTCGCCGGCGCGCTGGTGGCAGCGGGCAACGCGGTCCTGTCCGGCGCACTCGGCCAGGGCGTCCTGCAAGCCGTCGGCGCCGTCGGGCTCCCGCTCCTGGTCACCCTGCTGGTGCGCTCCCGCCGCGAGGTCCGCGCCGCCCGCACCGCCGAGGCGAGCGCGGTCTTCCGTGAACAGGACGCCCTGGTCGAGGCCGCGGTGTCCCGTGAGCGTGCCGCCATGGCCCGCGAACTGCACGACATCGCCGCCCACCACCTGTCCGGCATCGCCCTGATGGCCGCCGTCATCGACCGGCAGATCGACAGCGACCCGGAGCGCGCGCACGAGGGCGCCCGCCAGGTGCGGGAGCAGAGCACCGCCGTCCTCGACGACCTGCGCCGTCTGGTCGGGCTCCTGCGCGAGGACGTCCCCGCCGAACGCGCGGTCGAGACGGTCGCCGGCATCGTCGACCTGGTCGAGCGTGCCCGGTTCCGCAGCGACGTGCGCCTCGACGTGCTCGCTGGCGACCACCAGCGCGGAGCGCAGGCGCAGGCCCTGGCCGACGGCGTCGGCCCGCTCGCGCAGCTCGCCGCCTACCGGACGGTGCAGGAGGCCCTGGCCAACGCCGCCCTGCACGCCCCGTCCGCCCCGTGCACGGTCACCGTCGACGACCGCGACGAGGCCCGGGTGGTGATCCGGGTGGAGAACGCGCGGGCCGCCGCTCCGGCAGCGCCGACCTCACCGTCGGGCGGCAACGGCCTGCGGGGGATGCGCGAGCGGGCGGACCTGGTGGGGGCGAGCCTCCAGACCGGTCCCACCGCCACCGGCGGATGGCTGGTGGAGCTGGCGCTCGGACGGGAGGCACCTGCCGCGCCCGCGCAGGCCGCCGACGGTGGCGAGGTGGTCGCGTGATCCGCGTGCTGGTGGCGGACGACCAGCCGCTGGTCCGTGCCGGGGTGTCCGCGCTGCTCGGCGCGGAGGCCGACATCGAGGTGGTCGGCGTGGCCGCCGACGGCGGCGAGGCGCTCGCGCTGGCGCGCTCGTTGCGACCCGACGTGGCCTGCCTGGACATCCGGATGCCCGTGAAGAACGGCATCGAGCTCGCGCGGCTGTTCTGCGCGCCGGACGCCGACCCGGCGATCCCGGTGCTGATGCTCACGACGTTCGACCTGGACGACTACGTGTTCGGGGCGCTCGAGGCCGGTGCCTCCGGGTTCCTGCTCAAGGACGCCGAGCCGGACACCATCGTCGACGCCGTGCGCCAGGTCGCCGCGGGGAACGGGACGCTCGACCAGGCCCTGACCCGGCGGGTGCTGCGCGAGTTCGTGTCGCGACGGAGCCTGCAGCCGGTGTCGGGGGACCGGGCAGACGGAGTGCTCACCGCCCGCGAACGCGAGGTCCTGCTGCTGCTCGCGCAGGGGATGTCGAACGAGGAGATCGCCGCCGCACTCGTGCTCGAGGTCTCGACCGTGAAGTCGCACCTGGCGCGGATGCTGCCGAAGCTCGGGGTGCGGTCGCGGTTGCAGGCCGTGGTGTGGGCGTACCAGAACCGGATCGTGGCGGTCCCCGAGACGTAGGGCGCGCGTGGTGCGTGCCGGGCGTCAGCCGGTGGTGAGCGGCTCGGCGGCGCCGGGGACGACGAGGCGCCAGACGTCGTCCTCGGGGTCGGCCTTCGTCAGGTTGAGGCGGAACGTTCCTTCCGCTGCGAGGACGTCGCCGTCGAGGTACTCGACGGGTTCGCCACTCGTCTCGCACTGGTCCGAGGTGCTGATGACCTGGATGGTGTGGCCGGGGTCGTCGCCCTTCGACACGTCGGTGACCGACGCGTCGTAGACGTCGTAGACGCCCTGGAACTCGACGGTGCGGCCGGTCTTGTCGACCTCCGCATCGACGACGAGGTCAGCAGCTGCACGGCGTTCGGCCGGAGTGTCGAGTGCGATGCGCGAGGCACACGCCACGCTCTTCTCCTCGGTGTCCCCGCGGGGCTGGACCCGGCCCTCCGCATCGCACCCCGCGAGCCCGCCGGTGACCACCAGGGCCGGCACCACGACCGGTACGATCCGTCCCCACTGCATGGATGAGTATCGCTCGCAGGTCGATCGGTGGGAAGTGTCGTGGCCGGATCGTGCTGGTCCGTTTTGCGCGCGATCCCCGTTCGGGGGCTTGGGTGGGACCGATGTGCCTGATGGGGTGTATGCATGCACATCGAATCATCGCGCCGGACCTCGGACGATGCTGCCCTCCGATCGGCCGTCGTGGACGGGATGATCACGGCACTGCGGACACGTCCGCTCCACGAGGTGACCCCGGCCGTCGTCGCGGACCACGCCGGCCAGGACGTCGACGTGGTCGAGCGGACGTTCCCCAGCTGGGACGGTCTGCTCCTGGCCACCATCGACCACTGGAACGAGCAGCGCACCGCACCGCTCATGCCACTCGCCGAACGGTTCGGGACGGTGCCGTTCCTGCGTGCGATCGTGACCGCGAACATCGCCGACCCGTCCCTGATGCGCTTCCTCACCGCCACCCTGAACATCGCGGCGTCACCGGAGCACCCGCTCGCGCCGATGTTGCACGCGCGGTGGCGCCGCTTCCACGCCTTCGTGCAGAACTCCCTGCAGCGCGACAGCCTGCTCGGTCGCGAGCCGAGCACCATGGAGCCGTCGCGCGGCGCCGAGCAGCTGCTCGCGACCTACGAGGGACTGCAGCTGCAGTCCATGGTGCGCCCCGAGATGGACCTGCTCGAAGCGTTCGACCGGGCAGTCACCCGGTTGCGCGAGGGATGGTCCCGCGAGTACGTCGCCCCCGTGTGGGACCTCGACCTGGTGAGCTGACCAGGACCTCGTGGACTGCCCCAGACCCACCACAGACCACGGACGCTAGGGCGTCCGAGGGCAGACGCCAGTCGTCTGCACGCGCCGCCGCTCGATTCGGGTTCGAGCGGCAGAGCGCACACCGTGCCGCCGCTCGATTCGGGTTCGAGCGGCGGCACGCACACCGATCACCCACGGGCACCGCGACGACGCGGCGCCGGGCGAGGAACACACCACGATGCAGCACCTGACGTTCTCGGTCGCGGCCGAGCCCTTCGACCACGAGGACGCCGTCCGGCTGCGCGCCGCGGCGCGGATCGAGGTCGACCGGATCTACGGCCGCCCGGCCGACCGTGGCCGTCCGCTGACCGAGGCGACCGCCGCCGTGCACGTCATCGCCCGAGACCGCTCGGGCTTGGCGCTCGGCACCGCGTCGCTGAGTGCGGCCGGCGACGGCGTGTTCGAGGTCCGGCGGCTGTTCGTCCGACCGGACTCCCGCGGGCAGGGCGTCGGCGACCTGCTGGTGCTCGAACTGCTCGCGCAGGCCGAAGAGCTGCAGGCGCCGGCGGTCGTCGCCGAGTTCGGCGTGCTGCAGCCGCACGCCGCCGCGCTGTTCAGCCGGAACGGGTTCGTGCGGATCCAGCCGTTCGGGCACTACCGCGACGACCCTGAGTCGGTCTGCTTCTCGCGGGCGTTGTGATCGCCCGTGCCCTCGACCGGGATCTCGAAGAGGTCCGTGTGCCGGTAGTCCTCGGCCCACCCCCGCCGCAGCCGTGACGCCGCACGGTCGAAGGACGCGATGATGTCGAACCCCTCGATGAGGAGCGACTGGATCCGCAGACCGTCGTAGAGCGCGAGGAGCTGCTCGGTGGCACGCGCGGGATCCATGGTGGCCGGTTCGCGACCGACCCGGATGTCCCGCTCGAGTGCTTCCCGGACGGTCCGACGGAACCGGAGGTACAGGGTGCGGTAGTACTCCGCGCCCTCGTGCCCGGGGTCGGTGCTCGAGGCGAGCGTCGAGGCGAGCAGTCGCATCAGCGCCGGTTCCTCCGAGTACGCCACGACCAGCGCGTGCAGGTAGGCGACCGCGCCGTGCGTGTCCGCGATCGGCCGCAGGGGCCGTGACACGGAGCTCGACCACCGGTCGACCGTCGCCGTCAGCAGGCTCTCGCGGGTGGGGAAGTGGGTGCGCAGCTCGTCGACGGTCATCTCGGACCGGGCGGCTACGGTGTCGACGTCGACCTGCTCGACCCCGGTGTCGTGCAGCGCCGTGATCGTCGCGTTGACGATCCGGGTGCGCAGCTCGATGCCGTCGTCGCCGTGCTGGTTCGTCAGCGGCGCCAGGGGGTGCTTCCGGAACCACTCCAGCAGGGCCGTCGCGCGGGACGTCCCGGTGGCGGGGTCGGGCGCGTGCCCGTCGGCGAAGAGGTCGAGGAACCCCGGGATCTCCTTGATCAACGGGTCCGCCGGTTGGAACGCCATCGACCACTCCGGGAAGGACCGCGTCGCGACGGTGTCCGCGGCGACCTGGCGCACGTTGGTGTGACGGGGGTCCTGACGGATGCCCTCGAACCGTTCCCGCACGACCTCGTCGTCGCCCTCGATGATGCCGATGCAGTTGCTCCCCTGGTGGGCGAGGATCCCCGTGATGCCCAGCTGCAGGTTCTTCTCGCGACCGACCACCAGGATCTCGGCGAGTTCCTCGTCCGTGACCGGTCGGCTCATCGTGCTCACGTACACCAACGACAGCATGTGGCCCCTGTTCCTCGAAGCAAGCTTGTGTTCCACACAGTGGCGCACACCTGCCCCGATGGCAAGGCGTGCCGATCGCGTCGCGCTCCTCCTGTCGTCTGTGGCCCGTGGCCGGCGCGCAAGGTGGATGGCGCGGTGTCCTGGCGGTGGGCCGCTGCCTACGCTGGAGGAACCGGACACCGACCGGGTCCCGGTCGGTGAAGGTGCTCGGAAGAGGTGGGGCAGTGTCACGGACGAAGTCGTTGCGCCGCGCTGCGTTCAGGTTCCCGTCGCGCAGTGCGCGCGTCGTCGAGTTCGTGTTCCGTCGCCTCGACGCGACCGGGGACTTCTACCCGGACGACGCGATGGAGGGCACGGTGCCCGGCCCGGACCCGGATCGCGTGGTGTTCGTGGGTGAGCGGGGCGAACTGTCGCTCGGCGTCCGCACCCACGAGCTCTCGCTCCCCGCGTTCTTCGCTCGGCACCGGGCAGCACGGACCGCGCGCGGCGTCGCCTGGAAGATGCTCCCCGCACCGTCGGCGAGTGTCCGGGAACTCCCATCCGTCATCGCCGCCCACCGCGAGGACCTGGGGCGGTGCGACCTCGTCGTCGTGTTGGTCGGCATCACGGATGCGCTCCGGGTCCTGCCGACGAGGGTGTGGGAACAACGCGTCCGGGACACGATCGCTGCCCTGCGCGAGGTGGTGCCCGTGGATGCCGAGGTCGTCATCGGTGAGATCCCACCCCTCGACAACGCCGGGAGTCTGTCCCGGCCGGCTCGGCTCGCAGCCGGGGTGCACGGTCGTCGCCTCAACGCGCGGACTCGACTCGTCGTCGAAGCCTGTCCACGGGTGCGCGCAGTCGGGTTCCCGGACGAGCTGACGCGGTCGGTGTGGCGGCCCGAGTCGGACGAGCACCGGTACCGCGACACGTACAAGGTGTGGGGTGGGCACCTCGACGCCCACGTCTGACGGCCGCGTCGCCGGACCGCGATCGCGGGTCATTGCGACAGTTCGCGGTCCAGTCGGTCGAGGAGTGCCTCGAGGGAGACCTCGAACTCCTCGTCGCTGCGGTCCTCGCTCAACAAGGTGCGGAGTCGGCGGACCTCCGGTGCGACGTCGAGGGACGTGTTGCCGTCGCCCTCGGGGATGGCGGCGCCTCCTTCGTCGAGCGGTTCCTCGGCTGGGCCTGCTTCGGCACCGCTGACCACTGACTGCAGGAGGAGCTGGCCGAGCAGGAAGCTGCTGAACGCTCGGTACGCGTTGACCGCCTGGGCGTCCGTGAAGCCGTTCCCCGTCAGCGCGGTCAGGAACGTGTTGACGACCTCGACGCTCCGCAGCGGCGGGCGGAGCCAAGGGGCTGCAGGGTGGCGGGTCGCCACCAGCGGGAACGCCTTCGGGTGGTCCGTGGCGATCTGCCGGACGGCATGGGCGACCGTTTGCAGGAACCCTTGCCAGTGTGCTTCCTCGGCCTCGGTGAGCTGCGAGGTGAGATCCCGCATCAGTGAGGCGACGACGCCTTCGAGCAGGTCTTCCTTCCCGTGCACGTAGCGGTACAGGGACATCGCCTCCACGCTGAGCTCCTGCGCGAGTGACCGCATGGACAGTCCCTGGGGACCTGACCGATCGATCTGGTGCAACGCGGTCTCGACGATGAGGTCACGGCTGAGCCTCGGTGCGTTCGTCTCGGAACGGTTCGCCCTCGATCGTGCTGCCACGGCTGATCTCCCTGCCGATCCGCGGTTCGTGGCTGACAACGGGCGCTGCGCCGAGTTCGCGGCCGACAAACCCACGCTATCGCGACTTACGATGTAAGCTCCCGCTGGGCTTACGCCGTAAGTCCACGAGGTGGTGGTCTCCGCCGATCGAGCGGGCCGTGCGCCGCCGTCACCTCGGATCCACTCCGCATCGAACCCCAGGCGACCTGCCGGGGAAGAGGAGCACCACCATGATCGACAGCAGCAGCATCAACGACCTCACGGGCGCCGACGTCTACGGGAGCGACGACGCCAAGATCGGCACGGTCGGCCAGGTCTACGTCGACAACGACACCCAGGCTCCGACCTGGGTGACGGTGCGGACCGGGCTCTTCGGCACCTCGGAGTCGTTCGCACCCTTGAACGACGCGACGTTCGAAGCCGGCGCCGTCCACGTCGCCTACGAGAAGTCCTTCGTGAAGGACGCCCCGCGGGTCGACGCCGACGGGGCGCTCAGCGCGGACGAGGAGCAGTCGCTCTACTCCTTCTACGGCAACCCGTCGAGCGCGTCGGCGGATGCGGGTCTGTACGACCAGGACGCCGACCGGAGCACGGACTCCGCCGACGTCCAGGGACACGACACGTCCGGTCCGACGACGGACGACGCCATGACCCGCTCCGAGGAACGGCTGCACGTGGGTACCGAGCGGATCGAGTCCGGCCGTGCCCGTCTGCGCAAGCACATCGTCACCGAGCAGGTCACCAAGACCGTGCCCGTCAGCCACGAGGAGGTCACCCTCAGCCGTGAGCCGATCACCGACGCGACCGCCGACGATGCCTTGTCGGGGCCCGCACTGAGTGAAGAAGAACACGAGGTCGTGCTCACCGAGGAGCGCGTCGTCACCGCCAAGGAGACGGTCCCGGTCGAGCGCGTCCGGCTCGGCACCGAGACCATCGCCGGCGAGCAGGAGGTCACCGAGGACGTCGCGCACGAGGAGATCGTCCTCGACGACACCGCCGTGACCGACGAGACCATCGCGGACCGCGACGGCCGTTCCTGATCGTGCTGGGCGACGGCCGCTCGGCGACAGCCGGACGGCCGTCGCCAGCGCAGGACGCCTTCTCTGCGCCCTGTCCACCCGACCCTCACCCGAAAGGCTCACCCCATGGACTTCCCCGCCGCTCTGCAGAACGGACTGGCCGCGGTCATCGCGTTCGTCCCGCTCGCGTTGCTCTTCCTGCTCATCCTCGTCGTCGGCCTGATCGTCGCGAAGCTCATCGAGAAGGGGCTCTCGCGTCTCCTCACCAAGGTCGGCTTCGACCGTGCCGTCGAACGCGGGGGCATCAAGAAGGCCCTCGCGAACTCGAAACTCGACGCCTCCGACATCGTGTCGAAGATCATCTACTACACGCTGGTGCTGTTCGTGCTCCAGTTCGCGTTCGGCGTCTTCGGGTCCAACCCGGTGAGTGATCTCCTCGCCGGCATCATCGGGTTCTTGCCGAAGATCATCGTCGCGATCATCATCATCGTGGTCGCCGCGGCGATCGCGGCCGGAGCGAAGGGCCTGATCCAGAACACGCTCGGTGGTCTCTCCTACGGCAAGCTGCTGGGCAACATCGTCGCGGTCTTCATCGTCTTCATCGGAGCGACCGCGGCGTTGAACCAGATCGACGTGGCCACCTCGGTCACCACCCCGATCCTGATCGCGGTCCTGGCGATCATCGCCGGCGTCGTCATCGTCGGAGCCGGCGGCGGACTCATCAAGCCGATGCAGCACCGCTGGGAGGCGATCCTCGAGAAGGCCGAGGCAGAAGCCCCGAAGATCCAGCAGCACGCCCAGCGTGCGCCGTCCGTCGTCGAGCAGGCAGAAGAGGCTGCCGGGAAGGCCAAGCGAGCTGCCTCGCCGACGACCAGTTCCCATCGCTCGAACTGAGCGCGCCCTGTGTGTCGGCCCCGCTCACCATGGGCGGGGCCGAGGGCCATCCCCGCGCTCCCGTGTTCGCTCGGGACCGTGCCCCCAGCATCGGAGAAGACCATGACCTCTCGCCACGCACCGCGCGACGCTCCGGGTGGTGACGAACGGACGGACCAGTTCGACGTGGTCCGACGCGAAGAGCGACTCGTCATCGGCACCGAACGCCACGCCATCGAACGTGTCCGGCTCGAGCGGGTCATCGTCACCGAGCAGCGGACCATCACAGTGGACGTCAGTCACGAGGAGATCCGACTCGTCCGTGAGCCGATCAGCGGCGCGGTACCGGTGTCGGCCGGCACCACGGACACCGTCCACGAACCGATCGTCGTGGTCCTCCGCGAGGAACAGATCACGGTCTCGACAGCAGTCGTCCCGGTCGAACGCATCACCCTGACGACCCACACCGTCACGGAGGAACACCGCGTCGAGGCGGAGCTCCGGAGGGAGGAGATCGACATCGTCACGTCGCACCGTCGGGCCGGAGGAGCTCCACTCCCGTGAGTCGCGTGGGGGACGCGTGAGGGAGTCGGTCGTCCTCAGTCGAGGCTGGCTTCGCGGAAGGCGTGCGACACGCGTTCGGTGAAGTGGATGAACACATCCGTGCTCTCCGGCGGCAAGGACTGCCGGAGTGCCCGGCGGTAGGCGGCCCGGAGCGTCCCGACCACCGCGAACCCGTCGGCGCTCAGCTCGATCCGCACGCTCCGGCGGTCGTCCGGGTTGCGGACACGATCGAGCAGGCCTCGCTTGGTCAGACGGTCGAGCAGGGCGGTGACGGCTCCCGTCCCCATCTCCAGGTACCCGCCGAGTTCCTTCGGCGTGCGGTCGTCGTCGACTGCGCCGAGGAACTTCAGCGCGCGGAGGTCGACCGGGTTCAGGTCGTGCGTGACGGCGAGGTGCTGCATCAGGTGCGCGTGCTCGACCTGAGCGCTGTAGAACGCGGCGACCGCCTCGTCCAGCAGACGATCCTGGTCGGCGTCACTCATCGGAGGAGGGCTCGCGCTCATGGTCCTATCTTAGACGAGATCCGTTTGGGACAAAAATTGACTTGAACGAATTTGTAGGCGTATGGTTCATCTAGCTCGAAATTCGAGTCAAGTCTCAACCTGAACGGATCTTCTCTCATGCGTCGCCCGAACCGCACCATCGCCCGTGTCGCCACCCTCGCCGTCATCCCGGCTGCCCTGCTCGCCGCCGGTGTCGCCGTGTCCACCGCGTCGTACTCGGCGTTCTCGGCCACCTCGTCGGACGACGCCAACAACTGGTCGATGGGATCGGTGGCGCTGAGCAACGACGCGTCGAACGGTGCGCTCTTCGCTGCGTCGAACCTCAAGCCCGGTTCCACCGGGACGAACTGCATCGCCGTCACCTCGACCGGCTCGCTCCCCAGTGCAGTGAAGCTCTACGCCACGAACGTGCAGCAGACCAAGGCGCTGGCCTCGTACGTCACCCTGCAGGTCAAGCAGGGCAGCGGTGGAGGCTACGGCACGTGCAACGGCTTCACCGCGGCGGCCGGGTCCGACGGTCTCCTGTACAACGACTCCCTCGCGTCGTTCGCGTCCAACCGAACGAGCTACGCCACCGGCGTCGGGACGTGGAAGCCCACCGGCGACAAGTCGGAGACCAAGACTTACCAGATCACCTACACCGTCTCGTCGGATGCCCCGGCCTCCCTTATGGGTGCCACCGCGAGCCTCGGGTTCACCTGGGAAGCGCAGAACTCCTGAGCGGCCGGGAGGACACGAGAGGAGGTCGGTCATGCGTCCGTCCGTGTGGGGTCGGTTCGCCGTGGTGCTCGGCGCCCGGGGAATCCTGGCTGCCGTCCTCGGTCTCGTGTTCTGGGCTGTCGCTCCGATGGTCCTCGGCTGGCACACCACCACGGTGATGACCGGCTCCATGGAGCCGTCCCTGCACCCGGGTGACGTCGTGGTGAGCAAGACGGTCACCGCGGGAGAGCTCCGGAAGGGACAGGTGTTGCTCTTCGCCGACCCCGACCACGTCGGCACCCTCCGGCTGCACCGGTTCGACTCCCTCAACAGCGACGGAACCCTCACCACGAAGGGCGACGCGAACCCCTCCGCCGACTCCACACACATCTCCCGGTCCGCGGTCACGGGAGTCGGGTACCTCCGTGTCCCACTCATCGGCACACCCGTCCTTTGGGCTGCGGACCATCGAGCGGGCGCGCTCGTCGCCCTCGGTTCGGCCCTCGTCCTCGTCGCTGGACTCGCCGTCCTGCCGGCCGTCGCAGATCCGACCAGGACGACGGGGGCGTCCCGACGTGGGCCCCGGCATCGTCAGCAGGACCACCGGCCGTGGGCGGTGGGGGCACTCCTCGTCGCTTCTGTCTGCACCGTCGCGGCGCTGGCGGTACCTGCTCCGGCGGCCGCCGCGGCCTTTGCCGCCACCGCCACCGCACCCAGCACGATGGCGACCGTGGCCGCGACCCCGGCCACTGCGCTGACGTGCACGTCGAACACGAACGGGTCGGTCACCATCGGGTGGAGCTACGACGGGGTGGCACCCGAGCGGTTCACCACGGTCATCGACGGCGTCGCGAGCAGCGACACCAGCGCCGGCACCGCCCGATCCACCACGATCAGCTCCTGGGACCTCTTCTCGTTCCGCACCTCCAGTGTCACCGTCCGCGCCGACGTCACCTCGACGTGGACGACGACCTCCGCCAGCAGCGTCCGCATCAGCACCGTCCGCTTCCTCGGACTCGGCCGCACCAGTTGTGCCTGACCCGATCCCGCCCTCGTGGGCGGGAGGTCACGACGTCCGCGAAGGCGCCACGCGGAGCCCTGTGGAGCGCCGCTCGAGATCGGCCAGCGCGCGGATGACCTCCGGATCCCGGTGGCGCCATCGGTCGACGACGTCGACGCCGAGCCGGCCGGCGGCGTTCCGGGTCGTCAGCGCGCGGACAGCGAGCAACTCGGCTCCGTCCGGCTGCTGACCGAGGCGCTGTGTGAGCGTGGCGAGCCGGATGAAGCCGCCGCGGTACCGGATCCAGACCACCACCAGGACGATGATCAGCACCGCGGTCGACGAGGTACCCAGGAGGTGCGCCACGTGCAGCGTCTCCTGCTGCTGTTCTGCTCCGGCAGCCGCGATCCGCTGCGCGCTCTGGCTCGCGTCCTGCAGCGGTGCGCTGACCGACTTGCCGATGAACGGCACCTTCTCGAGTGCCGTTGCGGTGCTGCTCAACTGCTCCTGGAACGCGGTGCCCTGGTCGTGGACACGAGTTCCGATGTCGGCGAGGGCGCTGATCGATGCGGAGACCGATCGCCCGAGCAGAACCGCGGCGACCATCCCGGCCACCACGACGACATCGAGCAGCACCTGCCCTGCCGTGCGGATCGGACGTGCGTCGTAGAACACCATGGACAGGTCCTACCACTCGCGCGATGCTGTGCCTCTCGGCCATCGGCCCATGTGGAGTCGGCGGGACCGGCCCCCGTCGTCAGGCGCTGGGGATCGTGGGCAGGTCCCAGTAGGCGGGTCGTTCGTAGTGTTCGGTCCAGCCCCGTCGCATGCGCGACGCGGCGCGGTCGAAGGCGTCGACGACGTCGGTGTCCGGTGTGAGGAGCGCCTGCAGGCGGATGCCGTCGTAGAGGGCGAGGAGCTGCTGTGCACCGCGGATCGGATCCATCGTGGCGGGTTCCCGCCCGGCACGGACGTCTTCGGCGAGGGCGGTGCGCACGGTCTCACGGAACTGGAGGTAAGCGGACCGGTAGTAGTCCGCTCCGTCGGTCGACGGGTCGGTCGACGTGGCGAGTGTGGACGCGATCAGGCGCATCAGGGCTGGTTCCTCGGCATGGGCGGCGAGGAGCGCGTGCAGGAACGCGATCGTGCCCTTCTCGGCGGCCAGGGGGAGCAGGGGAGCGGAGACTGCTCGGGTCCACCGCATCACGGTCGCGGCGAGCACGGCGTGCTGCGACGGGAAGAGCCCCAGGACCTCGGGGACGGTCATCCCCGCGCGTTCTGCGACGTCCTCGAGGGTGAACCGGGACGCGCCGCCGGCGTGGACAGCGGTGATCGCGGCGTTCAGGATCCGGGTTCGGGGGATCTCCTCGTCGGCCGCGTCCTGGTTCGTCAATGGAGCGAGCGGGTGCTTCCGGAACCAGTCGAGCAGAGCACGCGCGCGGGACGCACCGAAGGTGGAGTCGTTGGGGCGGTTGGCGGTGAAGAGGTCGCTGAACCCCGGCACGTCGTGCAGCAACGGGTCGAGCGGTTGGAACGCCATCGACCAGTCCGGGAAGGACCGGTGTCGGATCGGCTCGTTGAGGAGCACTCGGACGTTGGTGTGGCGGGGATCGGCTCGGACCTGATCGAAGCGTTCAGCGACGACGTCGTCGTCGCCCTCGATGATGCCGATGCAGTTGTCGTCGCGGTGTGCGAGCATCCCGGTGACACCGAGGCGGGTGTTCTTCTCCCGGCCGACGGCGAGGATCTGCGCGAGTTCCGAGTCCGTGATCGGTCGGGTCTGCGTGCTGGTGTAGACGAGCGATCGCATGATGGTTCCCCCTCAGGTTCTGACATGACCGGACCGACCACAGCGTGCTCCACCTCGACCGCCGCGGCAACCCCCTGAACGGGAGACGCCGCGGCGACCGCAGTACTCACACGGATGACGTCTTGGTGAGACCGTGCTCCGTCTTCTCCCAGTAGTGGGGTCGGGTGATGAGCTGCCACAGGCCCTTGTAGGCGGCGACCGAGTGCAGCACCCAGTAGGCGGGGTTCAGCAACGCCCAGAGCATCAGGTCGAACCGAGCGCGTTTGTACGGCCCCATCATGGTCAGGTAGATCATCGTGGCGTTGCCGAGCAGGAAGTCGAGCACGCACAGCCAGAGCACCGGGGCGGGGAACACCGAGGCCGTCCACGCCGTGGGCAGCACGAGCGTGGCGATCGTCACCGCGATGCCGGGCAGCATGCCGAGGAACGTCAACGGTGTCCCGGCGATGAGCAGCGCGAACGCAGCAGCCCGGCGCAGCCCGATCTCCCGCACGAGCGCGCGGGGGCGCCGGGCGTGGACGAGGGCGGTCTGCATGTACCCCTTGATCCACCGCGACCGCTGCCGGACGAAGTTCGGGATCGAGGTGTTCGCCTCCTCCATCGTGGTCGAGTTGACGACGGAGACGCGGTACCCGACCGCGGACGCACGAATGCCCAGGTCGGCGTCTTCGGTGACGTTGTAGGGGTCCCAGCCACCGAGCTCACGCAGGAGCTCGGTGCGGAAGTGGTTCGAGGTCCCGCCCAGCGGGATCGGCAGGTTCCGGGCGTCGAGGCCGGCGAGCATGTAGTCGAACCAGTACGAGTACTCCAGCGTGAACATGCGCGTCAGGGCGTTCTCGTCGGCGTTGAAGTAGCTCAGAGCGGCCTGGACGCACACCGTGTCGGTGCCGGCCCGCTCGAACGTGGTGAACACCTTCTTGAGCTGGTCAGGGTCGGGGCGGTCCTCGGCGTCGTAGATGACCACGTACTCGCCGCGGGCGATCGCGAGGCCGACGTTGCAGGCGCGCGGCTTGGTCTGCGGCGCACCGGGAGGGACGATGACGATCCGCATCCAGGCCGGTGGATCAGCGTCGAGGACGGCCTGGCGTGTCTCGTGGTCCTCGGCCTCGACGAGGACCAGGACCTCGAGGCGGTCCTTTGGCCAGTCGAGGACCTCGAGGTTGCGGACGAGGTCGCCGACGATGTTCGCCTCGCGGAACACCGGGACCAGGACGGTGTACGTCGGCAGGGTGGTGTCGTCGAGCGCGGTGACGTCGGCCGCTGAGACCTGCTCGACGAGGTCGAAGCGGGCGCCGACCATGGAGACCCAGAACTTGAAGACGATGCCGGCCAGGAACCCGAGCGAGAGCACCGCGGTGACGATGGCGGCGGTCGTGCCCGGAGCGATCACCAGGCAGCCGGCGAACGCGAGCAGGGCGATGCCGCCGCCGACCTGTTGACCGCGGGACAGCACCGTGCGGGCGGACATGGCCGGGATCGTGCGGGCGAGGTCGTGTGCGGCGAGGTCGGCGACCTCGTCGTCCAGCTCCCACATGATGCGCTGGCGGACCTCGGCCTCATCGACCGCCCGGAGCACGACCGGCTCGCCGAACTCCTCGGTCAAGGCGGCCCGGAGCACATCCGGGTCCGACCGGCCGCTGGTCAGGACGAGGACACCCTCGCGGATCCGTGCGGAGGCGACCCAGCCCTCGTCGACGTGCCGGCGGACCGAGCACCGGTGCGGCGGGCGCCAGTCTGACTCGTCGCCGCGGTGCCGGGCGGTCGTCTCGTCGATCGACGGGGTGTCGGTCTCGCTGGTGACGGCGGACGCACCGGACACGACGGCGGTCATGCGCCCACCGCCGAGACCAGGGCGTGCATCCACTCGGCGACGACCTCGCGTTCGAACGCCGCGGTCCACGCGAGCGGGATCTGGAGGGCGGCGAGCACCATGACGAGAGCGCTCGTGACCCGGCTGCTGACACGCGGGAGGATCGCGATCGCGACGGCGAGCATCGTGACGAACGTGTTGCCGGCGGTGGCGACCGGGATGAGCCCGATCGCGTAGCCGGCGAGGATCCCGGCGAACAGCGCGACCACGATGACGATCGCACCGGGTCGGTGCACGAGCAGGGCCAGGAGGCACCCCGCGACGACCATCGCGAGGAGCAACAGCCCGTCGAACGAACCCACCAGGTGCTCGAGGCCGCTCAGCCGGGTGCTGTCGGTGTGCACGGTGTTCCGCAGTGCCGCGAACGGGTCGCGGAGGACGAGCAGGTCGAGCACGGACATCGAGCCGATGACGGCGATGCTCGGGAACACGAGGACGAGCGTGTTCGCTCGGCGGATGCCCGGCTGTCCGTGCCGGGCGAGCTCCAGCAGCGGGGCGGTCAGAGCTGCGATGACGACGTAGACGAGGCCCATGGGGTCGACGAGCGTCGACACCATCAACGACAGGCCGGCACGGAACCCCGCCTGGGTGTCGCCGTACGAGAAGAACCGCACCATGTCGGCGATCGCGAGCGCGAACAGTGCGATGCCGAGGAAGGCCTGCAGGTCGTTGAGGGCGACGAAGGCGTAGAGCGGGTTCGCGCCGAGCGCGATCGTGAAGACGACCACCTTCCGCATCCGGAGACCGCGCCGGAGCATGGCCTGCGCCAGGAGTTGCAGCAGTACGCCTGCTGCGAGGCCGCCGAGGACCGCTGCACCGTGCACGCCGAACGGCAGGAACCGGAGCAGGACGCCGGAGAGCAGCGGGTAGAGCTGACCGACGGCCTGCACGACGCCGCCGTCGAGTGCCGCCGTCGCCCGGTCGAGGGTCGCCTGGTTGCCGGTGAGCTCCAGGAGCGGTGTGGTCGGGATCTCGATCGAGAGCACGGCGACCACGACGTAGGGCACGGCGAACGCGAGCCGGAGGAGCCACCGCGTCCACGCGCGGGGGAGCGGCCGGAGCGCCGATCGGTGCGGCGGCTCGGCCGACGACAGGACGGCGCTCAGACGCGGGACGGTGACGGTCATGCGCGCTCCTTCGGGTGGATGCGGACAGTGGAGCCCAGGCACCCATCACAGTCGGAGGACAGACGAATCGGTACACCCAGAACGGGGTACAGGCGAGTCCCCTGAAGTGAGGACCTCTGCGCGTCTCGTGAATGGGGGTGCCGCCGCGTCGAACCCGAATCGACACGCCGGCACCCACCGTGACCGCCCCACCCGAGGGAGGTCACCTTCGCTTGGTGCCAAAGCTCCGCGCGGATCTCGTCCGCAACGGAGTTGCTGACTCGATGACCCAATCAGGCGACGCCCCTCGTTGGTATCCCCCAAACGGGGAACGCGCGTTCTCTGGATGGCAGCGGGGCCGCTTCCGTCGATTTCCGCGTACCTGTGCGCCCGGAGAGCGGCACGTCCGTACCGTCTCGTGAGCTACCCCGCGCCGCCCAGCTGCGGGGGCCCGATCCCTGTTCCGGGCTGGCATCGTCGCGGACCGCCGCGCCGAACCCGACGTCGTCGTAGCGCGAGGGCGCCTGCTCCTCGACCCGAACGAGGAGCAGACGCCCTCGGTCACCGTCCGGTGTCCGACGAGGCGGTCGCAGCTGTCCGGTCTGCGCATCCATGCCTGGCGGGGTACGTGCGCGAGCCGGGACCACAGCGGCCGCCCGGTACAACGACACGATGACCACTTCTGCCCGCACCCCGCTCGGCGTCACGCTCGTCGACGGCGGCGCCAACGTCGCACTCTTCTCCAGCACCGCGGAGCGCGTCGAGTTCTGCACGTTCGACGACGACGGGAACGAACACCGCACCGAGCTGCAGCACCGCACCGGCTACACCTTCCACGACATCGTCCCCGGCGTCGCCGTCGGCACCCGCTACGGCTTCCGAGTGCACGGCGCGTGGGACCCGGCCAAGGGCCTGCGCCACAACGGCGCCAAGCTCCTGCTCGACCCGTACGCCACGGCGGTCGACGGCTCGTACGAGTGGGGTCAGGCCCTGTTCGGCCACGACATGAACGACCCCGAGACCCGCGACGACACCGACTCCGCCGCCGCGATGCCGAAGTCGGTCGTCGCCGACCGCTCGTTCGACTGGGGCGACGACGTCCGTCCCTCGACCAGCCTGGCCGACACCGTCTTCTACGAGGTCCACGTCAAGGGCTTCACGAAGCAGCACCCGGACGTCCCCGAGGCGATCCGCGGCACCTACGCCGGCATGGCGCACCCGGCGGCGATCCAGCACCTGGTCGATCTCGGCGTCACGGCCGTCGAGCTGCTCCCCACGCACCAGTTCGTCCAGGACTCGACTCTTGCCGACAAGGGGCTCCGCAACTACTGGGGTTACAACTCCATCGGGTTCTTCGCACCGCACGACGAGTACTCGTCCAGCGGCACCGCCGGCGAGCAGGTCGCCGAGTTCAAGGAGATGGTCAAGGCCCTGCACGCCGCGGGGCTCGAGGTCATCATGGACGTCGTCTACAACCACACCGCCGAGGGCAACCACATGGGCCCGACGTTGTCGTTCAAGGGCATCGACAACGAGTCGTACTACCGCCTCGTCGAGGGTGACGAGGCCAACTACTTCGACACCACCGGCACCGGCAACTCGCTCAACGTCGGGCATCCGGCGGCGCTCGGGCTCATCATGGACTCGCTGCGCTACTGGGTCGAGGAGATGCACGTCGACGGCTTCCGCTTCGACCTGGCGACGACGCTGACGCGACAGGACGGCGAGGCCGAGAAGCACTCAGCGTTCCTCGACATCGTCCACCAGGACCCGGTGCTCCGTCGGGTCAAGATGATCGCCGAGCCGTGGGACACCGCGGGGTACCAGGTCGGCGGGTTCCCGGCCGACTGGTCCGAGTGGAACGGCAAGTACCGCGACGACCTCCGTGCCTTCTGGCGCGGCGACGAGGGGGCGCTCGGTGACGCCGTCCAGCGTGTCCTCGGCAGCCCGGACGTCTACGAGGGGTCACGGCGCTCGCCGCTGTGCTCGGTCGACTTCGTCACGGCACACGACGGCTTCACCCTGGCGGACCTGACCTCGTACGCCGAGAAGCACAACGAGGCGAACGGCGAGGACAACAACGACGGCGAGAGCGACAACGCCTCGTTCAACGGCGGCGTCGAGGGGCCCACGGACGACGCCGGCGTCAACGCGTACCGCGACCGGCAGCGCCGGAACTTCCTCGGCACCCTGCTGCTGTCGGCCGGTGTGCCGATGATCCTCGGCGGCGACGAGATCGCTCGGTCCCAGGGCGGCAACAACAACGCCTACTGCCAGGACGACGAGATCTCGTGGTTCGACTGGGAAGCGGCCGACCGGGACCTGCTCGCGTTCACGACCGCGGCCATCGCGTTCCGGGCGCAGCACCGTTCCCTGCGTCCGGAGTGGTACCGTACGGCACCCGGTGACTCCGAATCGACCGTCTCGGTGCTCCGCGCCGACAACGCCGGCTTCGAGGACGGGGACTGGGCCGACGGCGGCAACCGGGCGGTGATGCTCGTCCTCGAACAGGGCGACGACACCGTCGCGGTCCTGCTGAACGCCTCGGACACGACCGTCGAGTTCACGCTGCCCGCGAAGCCGGGTGGCGGCGACTGGCAGCTCGGGTTGTCCAGCGACCCGGAGCAGCAGGTCGCGGGTGACGCGGCGACTGTACTCGTGCGCGACGCGTCCTTCTCCGCGCTGTACTGACACGGTTCCGGTCGCCGGTCGCCGGACACCGACCCGGTGGGGTCGACGGTCGGCGACCGGAGCTGGTCTACGTTCGACCCATGGGGACTGATGACCTGGCCGGGCAGCAGCGGCGGGACCGGAACCGGTGGTGGCTCTGGTGCGCCGGCGGGTTCGTCCTGTCGCTCGGGCTGCTGCTCGTGCTGGGGCAGTGGTTCCCGGTGAGCGCTGGGGTCCCTGGGGTGTGGTTGGTGCTGGCGATCTCGACGTCTGCGCATCCGCAGGCCGCTCCACGCGCGGGGAACCGTCCCGCGACGATCGTCGCGTTCGTGCTGGTGGCGACAGGTCTGAGCCTGCTGATCGGTGCGCTCATCCCGAACCGCGACGACGGTGAACTCCGCGTCGAGGGGACCGTCCTCGGCGTCGCACTCACCGCGGTCGGCTCGACCTGGGCCGCGCTCGTGGCGAAGCGGTTCTCGCGGCGGCAGGTCGATGCCGAGGTCGAGCGGTTCCGGCGCGAGCAGGAGTCACCGACCGGCGACTGACCTCGTCACGCTCGATCCTGGCGCGCCGGTTGCGCGGGCAGCGCGGGGGCCACGGTCGCCACCGGTGCTCGTCGGATCGCGATCACCGTCACGTCGTCGTCGTGCGCGACCTCGTCCGCCCGCGCGGACAGTGCGGCCACCAGCGCCGTGGGTTCGGAGCCGCAGGCCCGTGCGAGATCGGCCACGGCGTCGACGGTGTCCTCACGCCCGCCGAACAGGTCGAGCACGCCGTCACTGAACGAGATGAGCAGGTCGCCGGTGTCGAGGAACCCCTCGGTCGTCGCCCACTCGTCGCGGAGCCCCATCCCGAGCGGGAGGTCGCTCGACCGGAGCCGGTCCACGGTGCCGTCCGACCGGAGCACCAGGCTCAATCCGTGGCCCGCGTCCGCCCACCGGAAGGTGCCGTCGGTCGAGATGCGCGCGTGGAACAGCGTGGTGAACGTCACGTCGGTCGCGCTGGCCTCGGCGGCCAGCCCGTCGGCTGCGCGGAGGAGGGCCTCGGACGGGTCGTCGACGGTGCGGGCACTGCGGACCGTGGCCCGCACGGCCGCTGCGATGAGCCCCGCCCCCACGCCCTTGCCCATCACGTCACCGAGGCTGACGGCGATCCCGGTGTTCGTCTCGTACCAGTCGAAGAAGTCACCACCGACCGACTTCGCCGGCAGGCAGGCGCCCGCCACCGCGACGTCGGTGCCCAGGTGGTCGGTCGGCGCGGGGAGCAGCGACCGCTGGACGGCGGCGGCGCGGTCGATCTCCGCGCGGACGCGTTCCTCGCCCAGCCGGGCAGCGCGCACGTTGCGCCGCGCTCGCCGTGAGAGTTCCTGCACGACCGCCGCGACCGTCCCGAACACGATCACGGTCACGCCGAGACGGACCAGCTCGCTCGCGCCGGGCACGTTCGTCGGCGTCAGGAAGTAGGGCGCCATGATCACGAGCGTCACGCCCAGCGCCGCGTACACCACGGTCAGGCGCCCACGGAGGGACCCGCACCAGACGACCGGCAGGACGGCGAGCGAGGTGAAGACGGAGGCGCCTGCGCCCGTGCTCGTCCGGAACAGCGCGATCGCCACGAAGTCGAGCACCAGCAACGCCGGCACGAGTCCGACGGAGTGCGGGAGCGCCAGTGCCACCGCAGCCACGACCGTCGCGACACCGGTGACCGCGAGGCTCGCGACGAACAGGCCGTCGTCCGTCACCTGGAGCGACGGCACCGTGATGCTCAGGACGGCGCCGAGCGCCAACAGCGCACTCAGGGGAGCCTGCCGGGCGAGGGGGCTCTCGAGGATGCTGGTTGGGCGAGACATTCGAGAAGGACGCTACCGGTCGGAGCGGCTCATCGTGCGGCCGATGTCAGCGCGGCCATGTGAGCACGACCGCCACCGTGTTGAACAGGACGTGCGCCACGATCGCCCCGCCGAGGCGTCCGGTCATGGCGACGAGCGTCCCCGTCAGCAGGCCGAGCACGAACGTCGTCACGAAGACCTCGAAGCCCGCGACCGACGACGTGGTCGTGCTGATCGCCAGGTGCATCAACGCGAACGCGAACGCGGTCACCAGCACCGCGAGGAACCGCGTGCGTGGCGTCAGCTCGGCCGACAGGCGACGCTGCATGACACCCCGGAACACGACCTCCTCGAGCACCGGGCTGACCAGGCACACCCCGATCGCCGAGACCACGAGCAGCAGCACGTCTGGCGTGCCGAGGGTCGGCTGCGGCGTCAGCCCGGTCACACCGAAGAACGCGACGGACAGCACGGCATCGAGCCCGCGGCACACGGTGACGATGCCGATGGCCGCGACGGCATCGGCCCACCCGAGCCCGAGCCGGCGCACGAGGGCAGCCGGAGCGGACTTCCGGAGCACCCACCCGACACCGAGCACGAGCGGCACCCACACGGCCAGGTCGGCGACCAGCACCTGCGCGACCGGGGAGGGCAGACCCCCAGTCCGGGCGACGCCCCCGACGATCCGGGACAGCAGCACGGCTACCAGGAGCGCGATCACGATGACCTGCAGGTCCCGCACCGCCGAGGAAGGGCGGGCGGCGGTCGGCGCGTCCGGTTCGGGCTGCATGTCGCCACCGTACGGGACGCAGAACGAGACTCGACGTCGCCAGACCCCGAGCGCGTCTCATCGGTGTGGCAGTATTTCCCTGCCGAACGCTGGGACGATCCCGGTCGACCTGCGACAGGGACTCTGCAGGGCGCGGCGACTTCCGGGGAAGGGTGCCGCGTGGAGCTACGCGACTACATAGCGGTCTTGCGCAAGGGATGGGTCTTCATCCTGGTGCTGGCACTGGTCGGGGTCGCGGCCGCGGCCGGCTTCTCCCTGGTGAAGAAGCCGGTCTACGCAGCATCCGCGCAGGTCTTCGTCTCCACGGAGACGTCCGGCAGCGCGAGCGACCTTGCGCAGGGCAACACGTTCACTCAGCAGCGCGTGCTGACGTACTCGAACCTGGTGTCGACGCCCATCGTCCTGTTGCCGGTCATCTCGTCGCTCAAGCTCGACATGAATGCGGACCAGCTCGCGACGATGGTGTCGGCGACGGCACCGACCAGCACCACCCTCATCTCCATCTCGGTGGAGGGCACCGACCCGGTGCAGGCCGCGAACATCGCGAACGCGACCTCGCAGAGCCTGACCAACGTCGTGCAGGACATCGAGGCCACCGACGCGAGCGGCAAGAGCACGGTCAAGCTCACCCGCGTCAAGCAGGCGGACGTCCCGAGCACCCCGGTCAGTCCGAACGTGCCCGTCAACGTCGCACTCGGCCTGCTCGTCGGGCTCGCACTCGGCATCGGGATCGCCGTGCTGCGCGAGACCCTGGACAACCGTGTCCGGACCGAGCTCGACGTCGAGAAGATCAGCGACAAGCCGGTCATCGGCGGGATCGCCTACGACGCCAAGGCCGCCGAGCGTCCGCTCATCGTGCAGGTCGACCCCCGCAGCCCCCGCGCCGAGTCCTTCCGGACGCTCCGCACGAACCTCCAGTTCCTCGACATCGGCACGGGCGCTCGGACCTTCGTCATGACCTCGTCGATGCAGTCCGAAGGCAAGAGCACGACCGTGGCGAACCTCGCGATCGCCCTGGACAGCGCCGGCTTCCGGGTCATCCTGATCGACGCCGATCTGCGCCGCCCCCGCGTCGCCGAGTACATGGACGTCGAGGGCAACGCCGGCCTCACCGACGTGCTCATCGGTCGTGCCGACCTCGAGGACGTCGCACACCCGTGGGGGCGCGGCAAGCTCGTCGTCCTGCCCGCCGGACCGATCCCGCCGAACCCGTCGGAACTCCTCGGCTCGCGCGCGATGCAGGACCTGATCGAGCGCCTCGAGCAGCAGTTCGACTACGTGCTGTTCGACGCGCCGCCGCTGCTCCCGGTGACCGACGCGGCGATCCTGGCGAAGAAGGCATCGGGCGCGATCATCGCGGTCGCCTCGGGCCACACCCACAAGGGGCAACTGGCGGCAGCCATCGCATCGCTCGAGAACGTCGGCGCCCCCATCTCCGGCTTCGTCATCACCAAGATGCCCGTCAAGGGTCCCGGTGCGTACGGGTACGGCCGGTACGGGTACGGGTACGGCTACGGCCAGGACGACGGCGCCTCTGCACCGGTGACCCCGCCGAAGCAACCCGGCAAGAAGCTCGGCGTGCTCCGGCGCGCCGGACGCTGAACGGAGCCGCCGACCATGAAGACCCGCCGGGGGACCCGAAGCCTCGGCCGCGCACTGCCCCGAACCACACTCATCGTGGTGGCGGCAGTCGTGGTGGTGCTGGTCGCGATCGACGTCGTGCTCGTCTCCCTCGCCCTGGGGCGCACCGCGCCGGAGCAGAACGGGCCAGCGGGCCCGATCCCCACGTTCACGAGCACACCCGACACGACCGAGACGCCGCGCGCGAGCACGTCGGCTGACGCAGACCCCGCATCCACTGCTCAGCAGGGGCGGCGCCTGTTGGCAGCCGTGGACGACCGGGAGGCATGGCGTGCGTCCGGCGGGTCGTGCGGCGGCCCCCGGCCGGTGCTGGAACACACCGTGGACGGCGGGTCGACGTGGGTCCCGGTGGGACTCGGGACGGATGTCGGATCGCTCATGGCGATCCGGGCCTCCAATGCGGAGCTCTCGATCCTGGCGGGCGTCGGTGACGACTGCACCACGACGGCGCGGACCAGCACCGACGCGGGCGTGACGTGGAACGCGGGGACGCCCGGCGCCGCCGGCGCCGGGATCAGCACCGACGGTGTGGTGCTCGCGAGCGGGACGATCCAGGCCCCGTGCGCGGACCCGATCGAGGCGTTCCAGGGGGAGCGGACCTCGGTCGTGATCTGCGACGGACAGCTCGAGTGGCGGGCCGGCACGGACGCCTGGGTGGACGTACCGATGGGCGGCGTGCGCTCGATCGCGGTCGACGGCGGCGAGTACACCCTGGCCCGCGTGGACGTGGCGTCCTGCTCCGGCGTGCAACTCGTGACCATGCCCGCGGCGGACGTGACCCCCAGCACCGCGGTCTCGCCGGTGGGCTGCGCCGACGGTGCGGACTCCGACGGCACCGTCACGATCGACCGTGCCGGACAGGACGTCTGGCTGTGGGACGGCGAGACGGTCAGGGTCTCGAGTGACGGCGGTGCGTCGTGGTGATGCGATCATGACGGCGGACGCGCTCCGCGCACCGAGCGTGGTCGGGGCCCGCGACGAGTGGAGCCGCTCGTACTCGCGCCGGGTGCTCATCACGGATCTGCTGGCGCTGATCTGGGTGGTCTTCGGCGTGCAGATCGCCTGGCTGGGGATCGAGTCGAACCTCGCCACCAACACCGCGGACCTCCGGCTCAGCTACTCGGCCATCTCGATCGTCGTGATCGTGATGTGGATGAGCGCGCTCGCTCTGTACGACACCCGCGGGGCGCGAGTCATCGGTGTCGGGAGCACGGAGTACCGCCTGGTCGCAGACTCCAGCGTCCGGGTGTTCGGGCTGCTGGCGATCGCGGCGTTCCTGCTGCACGTCGATCTCGCGCGCGGGTACGTGCTCATCGCCTTCCCGATCGGGATCCTCGTGTTGCTGCTGTCGCGGTGGATGTGGCGGCAGTGGTTGGTCGCCCAGCGTCAGCAGGGTGCGTACTCGGCGACGGTGCTGCTGGTCGGTTCGCCGGCCAGCGTGCTGCACATCGGCCGCGAACTGGCTCGTTCACCCGAAGCCGGGTACCGCGTGGTGGGTGCCGTCGTGTCCTCCAACCACCGCGGGATGCTGGCGGGCTCGACGATCCGGAGCCACGGCGGATTCGACGACGTCGGCTCGGCCTTGCGCGAGACCGGTGCCGACACCGTCGTGATCACGAGTTCCGACGACCTGCCGCCGGAGCGGGTCCGCGAACTCAGCTGGTCGCTCGAGCCCGGTCGGCAGCACCTGGTCGTCGCACCGAGCCTGACCGACATCGGAGGTCCGCGCATCCACACGCGGCCCGTGCAGGGGCTCCCGCTCATCCACGTCGAGACGCCGACGTACTCTGGGCGCAAGCTCTACACGAAGCGTGCCTTCGACCTGGTCGGTGCAGCGCTGCTCGTCATCGTCCTGTCGCCGCTGCTGCTCGTGCTGACGGTGCTGGTGAAGACCACCACACCGGGTCCGGTCTTCTTCCGCCAGGAGCGAGTCGGCCTGAACGGCGGTACCTTCCGGATGATCAAGTTCCGATCGATGGTCGTCGATGCCGAAGATCGCTTGCAGGAGCTCAGCGTTCTGGACCGCGCCGAGGGGAACGACGTCCTGTTCAAGATGCGGAACGACCCACGCGTCACCCGGGTCGGTGGGTTCATGCGGCGCTACAGCCTCGATGAGGTGCCGCAGCTGTTCAACGTTCTCGCCGGCAGCATGTCGCTCGTCGGTCCACGTCCTCCGCTCGCTCGCGAGGTCGTGCGCTACGACACGCACGTCCACCGTCGGTTCCTGGTGAAGCCGGGCATGACCGGTCTGTGGCAGGTCAGCGGTCGGTCCGACCTGTCGTGGGAGGATTCGGTGCGGTTGGACCTGTACTACGTGGAGAACTGGTCCATCACGGGTGATCTCGTGGTGCTCTGGCGGACTGCCAAGGCCGTCTGGCGATCGCAAGGAGCATATTGATGGCCGCGCTCGAGGCTCCCCCCTTCCAGAACGCGTCCGTCAGCGAACGGCGTGAAGTGAACGGGGTCACTTCGGCCGAGGAGGGGCCGCTGAGATGACCGAGGTGCTCCAAATCAACGTTCGCCTCAGTGAGGGCGGCGCGGCCGGGGTCGCGCGCACCCTGCACGACGGCCTGCCGTCGCGTGGGATCGGCGCGAAGATCGCGTACGGCTATGCGAAGGGCGGAAGCCCGTCCCCGCTGGAAGCGGAGTACGGCGCTCTCCGACTCACATCGGCTCCGCGAGCCGCGCTCAATCTCGCTGCGCACCAGATCGTCGGGACCGAGGTGGTCCGCCCATCACGGTCGAGGAGAGCGTCCCTGCGACGGGCGGTGCGACAGAGCGACGTCGTCCACCTCCATGCCATCCACAGCTACATGATGCCGCCGACCGACCTTCTCTCGATGATCGCTGAGGAAGGGAAGCCCATCGTGTGGACCATGCACGACCAGTGGGCGATGACTGGGCGGTGCGCACAGCCCGGGACGTGCACCGGGTGGGAGGGCGGGTGTGACCCTTGTCCCTTCTTGACCGCATACCCGCCCGCGAAGATCGATCGAGCGGCACCCACGTTCGTTGCACGTCGCCGGGCGATCGACGACGTTCGATCGAGCGTGCCCTTGCAGATGGTCGCCTGCGCCTCATGGCTGGCTGAGGAGATGGAAGCGGGCGGTCTCTCAGATGTGACCACCGTCACGAATTCGGTTGATCCGCGGTTCTGGAACATGGCCTGGGCGCAGCGTCCGGTCGATCACCGCTCCACTCCGGCACGGTTCCTCTTCATATGCCGAGACCTTCGTGACGCAGCGAAGGTCGACTGGAGCCTGTTGGAGGAGATCGCGCGGATAGCCCCCGGAAAGCTGACGATAGTCGGCGACAACGCGCCGTCCCCCATCCCGAACGCCACCATGGTCGGAGCGATCACCGATCGCAGTGAGATGTACCGCCTCATGCGTGACCACTCTCACCTCGTGTTCTCGTCGACCGTCGACTACTACCCGTTGACCATCGTCGAAGCGCTCACGGCTGGCATGTCGGTTATCGCGGCGGAGTCCAGAGCCGCTCGCGAGTTCGGGTGGTCGTCGAACGTGACGGTTGTGGACGAACGTCGTCGATGGGCAGACGCCATCGCGTCGGCCGTCCCCAGCAACCCGGTGTCGTCGACCGAGCTCGCTGGCTTCTCTCCCGACAGGATGATCGACGAGTACGTCGACGTCTACCGGAGAGTGCTCGCCGCATGAGCAACGGTTACCGAGCCTTCGTGAGTCTCCTGACCACCGCTTTCGTGCTCCTCGAGCACTTCCAGGTCGGCAAGGTCGGCGACTACCCGATCACGATGGGTCTGTTCCTCGGGATAGTGCTCGTCATCAGCGTCAGCACCACGTTGGCGATGAGCAACGTCGTCATCGCCCTGGGGATCGCAGTGGTCCCGAACGCGTTGGTGCAGATCGCTGCTCCTTCGACGCGTGAAGGTTCGTCGTCCTTCTTCCAGACCTTGGCTCTGTTCGTGTTCGCGGCCGTCGTCATCGGACAGTGCAGACGGGGCACCATCCGACCGGCAGCAGTCCCGGCCATGCTGCGCGGGGCATTCTTCGCTCTGGTCATCGTCGTCGCGCTCTGCGTGCTCCAGGTCGCGACGGGCGCACGAGGATCAGTCCAGTGGTTCAATCCATTCGGGGAACACCAGTACCTCTACGAGTACGACCCACACCTCGAGTTCAATCCGATCCCGCGCGCCGCCGGCTTCTACCTCGAGCCGTCGTACGCCGCGTTCGTCATCGGCTCCCTTGCCGTCGCGCTGCTGGCGCAGGGGTACCGGAAGGCCCCGGTCTGGGTGCTCGCCGGAGCAGGTCTCCTCGCTGTTCGCTCCGCAACCGGGTTGATCCTCTTCGGCGTGGTGGCCCTGATGGTCATCTTCGTCGGCAAGAGCCGCCTGAAGGTCGTTGCACTGATCGTCTTGGCGGTGCTGACGTCACTGGCGCTGCCGTACTTGTCGGGGAGGTTGGACTCGACCTTCACCACCGGTTCGAGTGCCTACTACCGATTGATCGGCCCGCTGCAGATCCTCGGTGACACGCTCGTGCACTTCCCGCTCGGGCATCCGTACGGCTCACTGCGGAACACCGTCGCGGACTACGGCATCCTCAACGGCGCGGCTGCGGGCGACTCCCTCGACAACGGCTTCTACGTGATCGTCTTCTACTTCGGTTGGCTCGGTCTCATCGCGTCCATCGCCTTGGCGTCGTGGGCGCTCGTCGGCTTGGCGCTTGGACTGCGAACCGGATCGGTCGCGCAGGCGGTGCTCCCGTTCTGGGCGGTCGGGAGTCTTCTCTTCTCAGGTGGCATCATGTTGCCGGAGTACGTGTTCACCCTTTGGTTGGTCTTCGCCACCCGGCACCAACGCCGATTCGTGATCCCAGGAGAGAGCGGTTCTGCACTTGCCCCCGAAGCTGTCGATCATCACCGTGACGTTCCAGGACGACGAAGGCCTGCGGCGGACGGTCGCTTCGTTGGAGACCCTGCTCCACGAATCGGGTGATAGTTGTGAGCTCGTCATCGTCGACGGCGGGATGTCACCCGGTACAGCTCGGCTCGTGTCGGATCTCGGACGATCGGTTCGGCTGATCTCCGAGCCCGACACCGGCATCTACGACGCGATGAACAAGGGCATGGTTGCGGCAAGCGGCGACCACCTCTGGTTCCTCAACGGCGGCGACGAGAGCCTCGTCCGATGGTCGCAACTGTCCGCGGTCCTCGACGCGCACGAGGCTGCGGTGATCCTCGGGGACTTCGTCCTAGCAGCGGCCACTCGGGACCGGACCCGCGCGTCTCGACCCGCTCGTTCGATGTGGCACGCCTTGCCGACTTCGCATCAAGCTATCTTCTACCCGCGAGCGGCGATCACGGGTCGCTACGACCAGAGCTTCCGGGTAGCCGCCGACTACGACTTCACGGCGAGGCTGTATGCCTCGGGAGTCCCATTCGTCGTCGAGCACATCGTGGTCGCTCGTTTCCACCTCGATGGGACGTCCACGCAGCACGGCAAACTGATCGGCGCCGAAGCACGTCGGGTCCAGCGCGAGACATTGTCCGTGCACCCCGCCGTGTCCGTCGTGAGCGGGCTCCGTCATCGCGCGGCACGCAGGTACCGGTCCATGCTCTCGAGAGGACACTGATGTCGTTCTACGACAGCGTCACCGCCAAGCAGGAGGAAGCCGCCCTGTTCGGCGGACACCCGTGGCTCCTGCAGCCCGGCTACTGGGCGCTTCGGGTGTACCGGTTCGGCAGATACACGCTGCAGGTCAGGGGCATCCGAGGGAAGTTCCTCCACGCGTTGTCCTTCGTGCTTTACAGCGTGGTTCGACTGGTGACCGGGATTGACATCCCCCGGACGGTCGAGATCGGTCCACGATTGATGATCCACCACTTCGGCGGGATCATCGTCCATCCGCAAGCGCGGATCGGGGCTGACTGTGTGCTGCGGCACGGAATCACTATCGGAGAACGCCGCGAGGGCGGCGGGGTACCGGTCATCGGGGACAGCGTGACCTTCGGCGCGTACACCCAGGTGTTCGGGCCGATCCGGGTCGGTTCCGGTGCGACGCTCGCTGCGATGGCGGTCGTTGTCGATGACGTGGAGCCTGGAGTGACAGTCATCGGCGCCCCCGCGAGGCCTGTGGGCATGCGAGATGCCTAGGGTGTCGGTGATCATGCCCGCATGGAATGCGGAGCGTACGATCACGACAGCGCTCCGGTCGACGCTCAGCGCGATGCCGAGCGACGCGGAGGTCCTGGTGTACGACGATGCGAGCACGGACGGAACCCGCCGCGTCGTCGAGCGTTTCGCCGAGCGCTCGCGACGTGTGTCGCTGATCGAAGGAACGACCAACGTCGGTGCGGGAGAGGCTCGCAATCGGCTGCTCGACCGATCCGACAGCGAGTTCGTCGCCGCGATGGATGCTGATGACGTGTGCCTGCCCAACCGGTTCCTCGGGTACCGCCGCCAGGTCTCGGACGCTGACATCGTGTTCGCCCCGATCGCACGATTCGGTCAGACGTGGCGGGTGCACTTCCCTCGACCTGCATCGTTGTCACCGGCGGCGATGCCACTGGCGCTCCTCGCCCTGAACCCGGTGCCGCAGTCGACGATGATTGCTCGACGGGATTCGCTGGACGGGGCCGCGACGTACCGGCCTGGCCATGCCGAGGACTACGAGCTCTGGATGCGACTGGCTGCATCCGGCGTTCGCATCTCGTTCTCCTCCGTGCCGACGGTTGCGTACCGCCATCACCCGGAGCAGGCAACCTCGCAACCGGGCTACGGCGGGCAGGTGCGTGACAACAGAGACCTCGCCGCGTCGTACGTCGCGCTTGCGGAGTCGGTGCTCGGCGTCGACGTGAGCGACACGAGCACCGACCAGCTGCGTGCGAGGCTCGAACGCCGCATCGACGACGTGACGAGTAGGCGAGACCGCCGTCACCTCCGGCGGCTGGTGCGTTCTCCGTGGAGTTTCCCGCTCAGGACCACCGGAGGAGCGAGCTCACAGGAATCGGACCGCCAATAGGGCTGCCAGGACTGCCCACTCCACGACGATCTGTGCAACGGCGTACCTGAGCGGTATCGGCAGGAGCGAACGATGGAGCGTGGCCAGAGCAAGACCCTGGACGAGCGCACCGACTGCCAAGCCGATCAACGCGCCAATGGTGCTGTAAAGCAGTCCGAGAACGATGGCGAGCAGTGGCACGAGCATGAGGACGGCCAGGTTGAGGAGCGAGTGCCGGAGTTCCGCTTTGATCTGGAGCTTCCACGACATGAAGGAACTCAAGGTAAGGGATGGCAGGAGCAGCGCCATCGAGGAGATCATGAGCGCGACATGCACCCAGCCAGGGCCGAAGAAGACCTTCTCCAGGATCGGTGCGCCCACCGACAACACGATGGCTGCGACGAAGGTGACGACGTGGAGTGCTTGCCAGACTCGTTTGTCGAACGTGCCGTTGTCTCCGGGGAGCGCGGCACGACGGGCCATGCGCTCGACGATCGCCCCTCCGAGGGACAGCTGGACCTGAGTGACCGGCGTGACGATCAACTGGTACGAGCGTGCGTACGCTGCTGCCGCTCCGACCGGGAGTATGAGCGGCAACGTGCCCGAATCGATCGCTCGGCTCGCGTACGAAGCAACGTTCAGCGGCAGCACCTTGAGGCCGTACCGGAACGGGTTCGGCGCAGGGGCGGCCATTTCGGACGGGGAGCTGCTTGCGCGTCCTCGGAGGGTCCGTTGGCGACCGCGAGCTGAGAGCGCGAGCGTCAACAGGAGACGGACCACGGAGGTGAGAGCGAGTTGGACGCAGAGCACGGTCACGGAGTGGATCTGTGCGGCGAGGAGGATCGCGGCCGCGAAGCCGGCGACTGTTGCGCCCACGTCGGTAAGAGCGACAGTCGGGTAGCGGCGATGCACCATGAGTTCGCCGCGAAGCGGCTGGATGAGCGA
Organism: Curtobacterium sp. RIT-PI-V; assembly: GCF_025642935.1. NCBI lineage: Bacteria > Bacillati > Actinomycetota > Actinomycetes > Micrococcales > Microbacteriaceae > Curtobacterium > Curtobacterium sp. RIT-PI-V. The sequence continues at coordinate 18,045 of NZ_JANZKM010000013.1, read as the reverse complement.
TTGGGTGACGAGCCCCGCGACCAAGATCAGCACGTCGAAGACCCGGGGAGGCCCCGTCGGGAGGTTCAAGAACGAAAGGACGAACAATGCTGCGGTCAGCGCAACACCACCTGCGGTCGCGCTCACCGCCGAACTGGACCACGCCGCTCGTCGGAGCGGGCCGGAGACCCCGTGTACGAGCAGGAAACCCATGGCTGAGAAGTCCGTGGCCAGCGCGGCCATCGTGTAGACGAACACGAAGACGGCGAACTGCGCGTAGCTCGCGGGCCCGAGCTCGCGCGAGAGCACGGCGAAGGCCGCCAACGAGGCGACCAAGGAAAGCGCCTGGCTCGCCGGGAGCCACCCGAGCGACAGGGACGTGCCGAATCGTCTCATGCGTTCGGCACGGAGACCCATCCAGTGCGCCGCAGGTTCCCCGGGCGATCGAAGAACCACGTGCTCGGGGCCGCGACCGGAACGTGGGAGGCGAGCTCAGCGGCCCACCACGAGAAGGTGCTGTTCGGTATGACCAGGGCGCTGGCGCGCGACATTGCCACGAGCGTGTCGAGCGGCGATTCGATGTCTTCGGGTCCGATGATGTTGCTGCGAGGGACGTCGAACTCGCGTTCGACCGCGGCGGGGTCATCGGTGAAGATGATGCTCTCGTCGATTAATATCCCGAGCGCACGGCACGCGTCGTCGTAGTAGCGCCGGGAGAGCGTGCCGAAGGTGCGCTGCGCGGCAGGAGAAGTCGTGTAGTCGCCACGGCGGACGTGCAGAACGGGTCGGTTCGCTGACGCAGATCCCGCCGAGACAGCGTTCCGGTACGCAGCGAGGAGGGCAGTGGTTGCGTCCGTCGGCAGAGCGAGTGATGCCGCATCCTGGAAGAACCCGATGTTGAACGTTCCGGGGCGGAAGGCGGAGGGCAGCGTCTCGGGGTCGCTGAATACCGTCGTCAGCGATCGATCGCGGGTCTTCGCTCGGCGACGGCCCCTCCAGTCGTACGGCTGACCGAGCCGGAAGTCCTCTCTCGAGCTTGTCAGCGCTGAAGAGGGGAGCAAAGCACCGAGCTCGAACTGCCGGAGACGGTCGCGACCGAAACTGCTCCCTGAGACCAGGAGGGTTGCGGGATGTTCGGACAGGGTCAGGCCGGCGTTCAACTGGAAGAGCTGGTTGCCGAGGCCCCCCTGCGCCCACAGGACGGAAGCGTCCCTCAGTCGAGTCGCCAAGAGGTCATTCCTTCATCATCGCATCGGTCTGGTTCCGTTCGCACCGCATCCCAGCCAAAGTTGACAGGAGTCATCGATCTCCGAAGCGCACGCCTGTCACCCGCGCAGGGTTTCCTTCGAGGACGCTGTTCGCGGGACTCGTCCCGGAGACCAATGACATCGGCTTCACGAGGCACGACTCGCCGAGTCGCGTGCCACCGAGCACCATGCAGCGCGAAGTGATCCAGGTGCCGGCTCCGATCTCGATCGGGCGCGTGATCAACGCCATGTCGGTGCGGTGGGCATGGCTCCCGGTCGTGAGGAACGCCTCCTGCGAGATGACGACGTCGTTCTCGACCCGGATGTGGTCCTGATTGTGGAACCACACACCTTCGCCGATCCAGCAGTCGTCGCCGATGTGGAGCTTCCACGGGAAACGGACACGCATCCTCGGTCGCATGATGACGCGGACCCCGATCTCCGCGCCGAACAGCCGCAGGACCTTCGCTCGGAGCGAGGAGCTGATCTGCCAGGGATTGGTCACGAACAGCAGCTCGGCAACGGCCCACAGGTACACCGTCCCCTTGCCCCGGTTCCACGACGTCCGTTCACCCGGAGCTGACTTCAGCGGAATGACGGGCACTTTCGCGTCCGACATCATGGCCCCGCCTCTCTGCGCGCCCGAGTACGCGTTGCGCCGATGCTACCGGCTGGCGGGCGGCCCGGCGGCGCCGCAGGTGCGCCGACGCCGGATCGGAATCCCTTGCAACTGTTATGGTCGCCCCATGCGGCGCGGGGCAGTTCTCATGGTGGGCCTGAACTTCCCCCCTGAGCCCGCCGGGATCGCTCCTTACAGCGGAGGGCTCGCAAGCGGGTTGACGGCGTCCGGTGTCGACGTCAGCGTCATCACGACCTTTCCGCACTACCCGGCCTGGAGCTTCGGAGACGCACGTCCACCGTCATCTGCAGTGACGACCGAAACTGGCTGTGCGGTGCACAGACTCCGCCATCGGCTCCCGGCCCGGCCCGGTGGTGTGAGCAGACTGCTGTCCGAGGTGAGCTTCGGGTTACACGCCGTTTCCCGCCGCTGGGCGCGGCACGACGTCCTCGTTCTCGTGTCTCCCGCTCTGTTCAGTTCGGCAATCGCACTAGTGCGTGCCCGCTTGTTCTCGCGAGGAACCCCCGTCGTGACTTGGGTCCAGGACATCTACTCGCTCGGCCTCCGCGAGACAGGATCGGGTACCGGGCCGGCTGAGCGCTTCGTCGCGGCGATCGAGCGCTGGGTCCTCAAACGGTCATCGACAGTCGTGGTCATCCACGACCGGTTCATGGAGACAGTCGTCGAAGAGTTCGGTGTGCCGGCGTCGCGAGTGACCGTCATGCGGAACTGGACCCACGTCGAGCCGCCCGAGTTCGTCGACCGAGTCGGGGCTCGTGCGTCGCTCGGCTGGGCACCGGACGAGACGATCGTCCTGCACGCGGGGAACATGGGTGTGAAGCAGGGCCTGGGCAACGTCGTCGAAGCAGCTCGCTCCGTTCAGGACAGAGGTCTTCCCATCCGTTTCGTCCTCCTCGGTGACGGAAACCAACGAGAGTCCTTGCAGCAGCAGGCGGCTGGGATCGACAGCCTGCAATTCCTTGCGCCGCTCCCTGACGACGAATTCGCCGCTGCACTCAACTCTGCAGACATTCTCCTGGTCAATGAGGCACCCGGCATCTCCGGCATGGCTGTCCCCAGCAAGCTGACCACCTACTTCGCGACCGGCGTTCCGGTGCTCGCCGCGTCGGACGAGGGGAGCGTCACTCGAGCCGAGGTGCTCGCTGCGAACGCAGGGATCGTTGTCGATGCGGGCAGGCCGACTCGGCTCGTGGACGGCGTGCTCTCGCTCATCCGAGACCCGACTGCGCGGGAGCGGTACGGAAGGGACGCTCGGAATTACCGAGCGGCTCACCTCACTGCGGCTGCTGCGATCGATCGATTCAAAAGTATTCTTCATGTGCTCCTCCCAGACCGGTTCGAATCCGGTTCTGCCGACAAGACAGGGACCAATTGACGAAGCGCGCGCTCATCACGGGCATCACCGGACAGGACGGCTCGTACTTGGCCGAGCTGCTGCTCCGCAAGGGGTACGAGGTGCATGGCCTGATCCGTCGCGCCTCGACGTTCAACACCTCGCGGATCGACCACCTCTACGTCGACCCGCACGAGTCGGGCGCGAAACTGTTCCTGCACTACGGGGACCTCGGCGACGGTGCACGACTCGTCAGCCTCCTCAGCGAACTGAAGCCGGACGAGGTCTACAACCTCGCGGCGCAATCACACGTACGGGTGTCGTTCGACGAGCCGGAACACACCGGTGACGTGACGGGTGTGGGCACGATGCGCATGCTCGAAGCGGTCCGGGTCTCCGGCATCCACACGCGCTTCTACCAGGCGTCCTCCTCCGAGATGTTCGGGGCGACCCCGCCGCCGCAGAACGAGGAGACGCCGTTCTGGCCGCGTTCTCCGTACGGTGCAGCGAAGGTCTACAGCTACTGGGTGACCCGGAACTACCGCGAGGCGTACGGCATGTTCGCGGTGAACGGCATCCTGTTCAACCACGAGTCGCCGCGACGTGGTGAGACGTTCGTCACCCGGAAGATCACCCGTGCAGTCGCGCGGATCAAGGCCGGCCTCGAGGACCACGTGTACCTCGGCAACCTCGACTCCGTCCGCGACTGGGGGTACGCCGCCGAGTACGTCGAGGGCATGTGGCGGATGCTGCAGGTCGACGAGCCGGACGACTTCGTCCTGGCGACCGGCGGTGACTTCACGGTCAAGGACTTCCTGACGACCGCGTTCTCCCACGCAGGCCTGAACTGGGAGGACCACGTGCGCTTCGACGAGCGGTACCTGCGACCGAGCGAGGTGGATGCGCTGGTCGGTGACGCGTCGAAGGCCAAGGAGAAGCTCGGCTGGGAGGCGACGGTCGACACCGCCGAACTGGCGAGGATCATGGTGGACGCGGACATCGCCGCCCTCGAGCACGAGGGCAGCCCGTGGATCGACACCGTCCGACTCGAGAGCTGGGGATCCTGATGAACACGACCGACTTCACTCCCGGTCCGATCAACCGGGCGGACCGCGTCTACGTCGCGGGACACCGCGGTTTGGTGGGCTCGGCGGTCTGGCGCAAGCTCGAGTCGGAGGGCTTCACCGACATGGTCGGGCGGAGCTCCTCCGAGCTGGACCTGAAGGACCGCGGCGCCGTGTTCGCCTTCTTCGCCGAGCAGCAGCCGAAGCACGTCGTGCTGGCGGCAGCCAAGGTCGGCGGGATCATGGCGAACAACACTTACCCGCACGACTTCCTGAGCGAGAACCTGCAGATCCAGGTCAACGTGATGGACGCGGCTGTGGAGCACGGCGTCGAGCGGCTCGTCTTCCTCGGGTCGTCGTGCATCTACCCGAAGATGGCCGAACAGCCGATCCACGAGGACGCGCTCCTCACCGGGCACCTCGAGCCCACCAACGACGCGTACGCGATCGCCAAGATCGCTGGCATCCTGCAGGTGCAGGCCGTCCGGCGGCAATTCGGGCACCCGTGGATCTCGGCCATGCCGACGAACCTCTACGGCCCGGGCGACAACTTCTCGCCCACCGGTTCGCACGTCCTGCCGGCCCTCATCCGCCGGTACGACGAAGCGGCACGAACGGGTGCGGCGCGCGTGGAGAACTGGGGGACGGGCTCGCCCCGTCGGGAGTTCCTGCACGTCGACGACATGGCGGCGGCGGTCTTCCACCTGATGGAGCACTACGACGGTCCGGACCAGGTCAACGTCGGGACCGGGTCCGACGTCACCATCAAGGAGATCGCCGAGACGATCGGCAGCATCGTCGGCTTCACCGGTGAGACGGTCTGGGACACCACCAAGCCGGACGGCACGCCGCAGAAGCTGCTCGACGTATCCAAGCTCGCGGATGCCGGCTGGACCGCGCAGATCGGCCTCGAGGACGGTCTGCGGAGCACCATCGACTGGTACCGCGAACACGTGGACACCGTGCGTCAGTGATGTGGGCTGGACACGGGGAACCGTAGGATCGCGTCATGTCCGACCTGCCCGAGTCGCGACGCACTGCAGCACACCGGGGATCCAGGGCCCGGATCGTCTTGTGGATCGTCCTCGCCCTCGTCCTGCTGCTCATCCTCGCCGTCGCCTGGGTGGGAGTGCGTGGTGCGCTCGCGAAGGGGCACCTCGAACGAGCGGTCGGTGACGTCGACACACTGCGCTCACAACTCACCGGTGGCGACACCGCCGCCGCGCAGAAGACCGCGAAGCACCTGGAGCGTGAAGCGGGGGCAGCTCGTTCGTTGACGGGTGATCCGATCTGGGGGGCCTCGCAGAACGTCCCGTTCTTCGGGGCCAACCTGCGTGCAGTCCGACAGGTCTCCGTCGTCGTGGACGATGTTGCCCGGAACGCGGTGACCCCGGTCGCCGACGTCATCGGCGGTCTCGGAACCGACTCGTTCGCGCCGAAGAACGGCAAGGTCGACCTGCAGCCGATCGTGGACGCGCAGCCGGCTGTCGCGAAGGCGACGACGACCCTGGCGCGGGCGGACCGCGATGCGGACGCGATCGACACGAGTGACACGTTGTCCCCGGTGACGACCGCGGTTGCCGAGCTGCGGAACGCGTTGTCGTCCGCCTCTGCGCAGGTGACCACCGCGAACCGGGTCGTGCAGCTCGCGCCGGCGATGCTGGGCAACGACGGTGAACGGAACTACCTGCTGTTGTTCCAGAACAACGCCGAGTTGCGCGCGGGTGGCGGGATCCCGGGAGCCGTGGCGCTCCTCCAGACGGACGACGGCGCCATCCACCTGCAGAACCAGACGTCCGGTGGCTCGTTCGGTCCGTACGCGCAGCCGATCCTGCCGCTGACCCCGGACACGACCGGGCTGTACGGCAGCATCACCGGGAAGTACATGCAGGACGTCACCCTGACGCCGCGTTTCGACGTCTCGGCGAAGCTCGCTCGGGCCATGTGGAAGCAGAAGTTCGGCGAACAGGTCGACGGCGTGCTGGCGATGGACCCGGTGACGCTGAGCTACATCCTCAAGGCCACCGGCCCGGTGAAACTGCCGACCGGAGACACCTTGACGTCGGACAACGCGGTCAAGCTCCTCCTGAGCGACGTGTACGCGAGGTACCCGGATCCGGTCGTGCAGGACGCCTTCTTCGCCTCCGCCGCCAGCGCGGTGTTCGACAAGGTCGCGAGTGGTGACTTCGACCCCCAGCAGTTCGTCTCCGCCCTGAGCCAGAGCACCGGCGAGGACCGACTGCGCCTGTGGAGCGCGGACCGGGCCGAGCAGCGCCGCATCAGCGGTACCGCTGTGGCCGGCGAACTCCCGACCGAGTCGGCGTCGTCACGAGAGTTCGCGGTGTACCTGAACGACGGCACCGGCTCGAAGATGGACTACTACCTCGAGAAGACCGTGTCCGTCGGCAGCTCAGTGTGCCGGAAAGACGGTCGTCCCACGTCGATCGTCGAGGTCACCATCAAGAACACTGCACCCGCCGACGCCGCGACGAGCTTGCCCGAGTACGTCACGGGTGGCGGCGACTTCGGGGTGGAGCCGGGCAGGATCAAGACCCTGATCGCGACCTACGCGCCCGAGGGCGCGATCTTCCTCGGCGCAACCAAGGACGGCAAGACGACCGCTGTGCAAACGGCGACGGATGGCGGACACCCCGTGGCGCAGTTGCAGACGCTGCTCGCACCGGGCCAGAGCCTGACCTACCGCGTTGCCTTCCTCGGCGAGAGCAAGTACGCGAAAGCCCCCGTGCAGGCGAGCTCCACCCCGGGTGTCCGCCAGTCCGAGGCCAAGCCGATCGCGTTCGAGTGCGACCAGCCTCTCGCCGCCGGGTGAGCCCGCCGTCCCGTTAACGCGGATCGGGCGCCCCCACTCCGGGGGTGATCGACCGCGGCTGTCCGAGGTCACAGGCTGGTGATGCGGTGGTCAGGCTTCGTGGGGATGGGGCTGGATGTCCGCCTGACCTGGGATTTCCTCGTCGGATTCAGCCCGATGGCATCATGACGGCGACTCGGTCGTGCGCTCGTCCGGAATGAACACATGACGACCAATGACCGAAATCCACGCCATCTGGTACCGAGCTGTGAAACTCCGGTAGATTGAGACAACTTCGCCATCACAACCGCCAGTTTCTTGGCCGGGGACAACCACGGGCGGATCAGCGGGCTCTGGGTGTCAGGGTCTGGATTTTCAGATCTTTAGGGGAACCACATGAAGAAGCTCATCGCTGCGGTGGTGCTGGCTGGGGCCGCACTGCTCGCCACGCCGACCGTCGCCAATGCCGCCGGTTACACGCCTGACTCCGACGTCTCCGTCTCCGGCACCGCTGTTGCCGGCGGTACCGCCTCCGTGAACTTCACCGAGGGTGCGTTCCAGGACAACGAGACCGTCAACGTTCAGGTCACCGGTGCCGGTGCGGTCACGCTCGGCGCGCTGCCGACCACGACCGTCTCGAAGACCTACACCGCTGCCTCCGACGGTTCACTCGCCGTCAAGGTCACCTTCCCGAAGGGCGCTTCGGGTACCTACAACCTGACCGCCACCGGCGCGACCTCGGGTGTCGTCGGCTTCGCCGCCTTCACCGTCGCCCCGGCTGACGCTGCTGCTGTCCCCGCTGCGGGTGCTGGCTCCGGCACCGACGGCACCCTCGCCTTCACCGGTTCGACCGTGTCCGCCCTGGCCCTCTGGGTCGCCGGTGGCGCAGTCGTCCTCGGTGGTGGACTGCTGCTGGTCCGCGGCTCGGTCCGTCGCCAGCGCGAGTCCGTCTGAGTCTCGAGCGACTGAACGAAGCCCCCGGAGCGCATCGCTCCGGGGGCTTCGTCGTGTCCACGCGTCAGCGACGCCGACGGTGTGCTGCCCACTCGAGCGCCAGGACGCCCACGACGGCTCCGAGGACCGCTCCCAGCCCGTTCGCCAGCACGTCGGCCACTGATCCGGTGCGAGCGGGCAGGAAGAGCGCCTGCACGGTCTCGATGCCGACGCTGACGACCACACCTGCAGCCGCGCCAGCCCACCACCACCGAGCGCCCGCGAGCAGGACCACGAGCAGGCCCAACGGGACGAAGAAGACCACGTTCGACAGCGACTCGATCGTGCCGTAGCCGAACCAGTCGGGGGCCCCGTGCCGATGGGCGGTCGCGATCACCTGGTCGAGCGTCGGACCGGCCGCCGCGTCGACTGGTGAACCCCAGAACCCGACGAGCGCCACCGCGACGCCGTAGGCGGCGGCGAGCCACGTCGCGACCCGACGGCTGCGGCCGGTGGCCGGGGCGCGCCCTGGAACGCGGGGACTGTCGGAGGTCACCCGACCGACGGTAGTGAGTCGGGCCTCCCGGATGGGCGTCTCCGTCATTCCGTGACGCATCTCGGAGGTCCGGAAAACGAGTACCCCGATCTGAAGCCTGTACCCCGGAAAGACGTCACACCGCCCCGGAAACCCGGGGGACGCCGATGGGCCGCATTGACAGAACCCGTGAATCAACAGGCATCGCTGGCGGTTCGGGTCGTGGTTCTCGTAGCGTTCTGGTGTCAGTAGATGTACCCCGGATCGTGAAGGAGAGCGACATGAGCATCACCGTCAGCAACGCGACGCAGGCCGAGGTCACCCTCGACACCGACACGGTCGACACCATCGCGATCCTCGAAGCCGACGCGGCGACCTCGACCCGTCCGACCCGCGCGAAGGTCACCTGGGTGCAGGAAGACCAGGGCGAGTGGATCGCTGGCTACGGCGGGTACTTCGGCGGCAGCGTCGACAAGCGCGACGGCCGTTTCGTCGCCTCGGACACCTTCGGCCTCGTCGTCGGCGAGTTCGCATCGCTCGAAGAAGCGCAGACCAAGCTCGAAGACCAGCTCCACGTCATGCTCCCGTCGGTCATCCGACCGGTCGAGTAGGCGCCACCGCACCACGGGCACCGTCGGTGCCCGTCCCACCACGCACCATCGGCGTCCGCGACGCCCGCAGCACCAGCACCAGCACGCAGCACAGCCCGAAGGAGCACCACCATGAGCATGACCGCCGATCACCACCAGCAGACCGAAGTGACGCTGGACACCCGGACGATCGAGGTCATCGCCGAGATCGAGGCGCAGGTCGTCGCCGACACCGCGCCGGCTCGCGTCCGCATCAGCTGGGCGCAGCCCGACACGGGGCTCTGGGTAGCCAACTACGGCGGGTACTACGGCGGCACCGTCGACCGGCAGGGCACGCACTTCTTCGTCGCCGACACGTTCGGCGAGTATGTGGGGGACTTCCGCTCCCTCGACGAAGCGAAGGGGCGTCTGACCGAGCGGCTGCACGTGCTGCTGCCCGACGTGATCCGCGCGACCGCCTGATCCGGACCGCGCTCGAACCCCCGAAACCCCGCCGGATCCCGGTGGGGTTTCGTTGTGCCCCGAGCGGGTGACGCAGGCCCGCAGCGCGCCTGCCCCCACAACGAGTGGTCCCCCCTATTGGGGACCCGTCCCGTCCCCATTTCGGTATCGAGACCTGCCAGTATCGACCCGGCGCCACCGCCCGTCCTCCCTGAACCGACGGCCGTGGATCAGGCGCCCGCATCGTCTCGACCCGAAAGTGATCATGCTGCCTGCTTCCCAGGGCACCGCTGTGCCTCGACGCCGCTTCGGCGTCCGAACCGTCGCCGTGTTCGGCGCCGCGCTGCTCGTCGGCGCCGGTCTCTCGACGACCACGGCGGTCATCGCCGCCGAGCCCGCCTCGGCCGTCACCGCGATCTCGAACGGTGCACTGGTGTGCGACCAGAACACGCTCTACGCCATCGACGGCACGGGCAAGGTCGTCGCGGTGGACATCACCACGGGTGACTCCAAGGGCACGACGGCCGACGTCACCAACCTCGGCACCGGGGCCAACAACGGCCTGGGCATCTCGCGTGAGGGCCTGTCGATGTTCGCCGCGTCGAACAACGTCAGCGCCACGCTGCGGCAGTACGACCCGAAGACCAACGTCGCGTCGGATCCGATCGCCACGGACAAGACACGGACCGTGATCCGCGGTGCGGTCAACCCGAAGGACGGCATCTACTACTACGGCGACAACACCGGGTGGCTCGGTGCCTACGACCCGGCGACCAAGACGTACCTCGGTCAGGTCGGACAGATCAACGGTCTGAAGGCCGGCAACGGTGACTTCGCGTTCAGCTCGCGCGGCCTGTTCTTCGTCGTGGCGGCCGACACGGTCTACCGCGTCAACACCGACGAGGTCCCGAGTACCTCGGGCAGCACGGTCATGACCACGTCCGCGATCGCGACCCTGCCGGCGGGCACCAGCAGCCCGGGCATCGCGTTCTCGTCCGACGGCTACCTGTACGTGTCGAACACCGTGACCGCGAACAGCGTCTCCACGACCACGATCTACCAGCTCGACCCCACCTCGGGTGCGCAGGTCCGCAGCTTCCCGATCGTCGGCAACTACGCCGCCAGCGACCTGGCCAGCTGCAACTACGCCGACACCGTCACCGGTGAGTCGAGCGTCGACAAGCGCTGGAACACAGGCGACCAGTTCGGCCTCGCCATCACCGGCGGCGGCATCGACCCCACGAAGCCCGGCACCTCGGCGACGACGACCGGCAAGGACACCGGCACCCAGTCGCAGCGCGCCGGCGCGGTCCTGAGCACGCCGAACAAGGACTACACGGTCACGCAGACCGCCTCGGGCACCACCGACCTGGCGAACTACAGCACGTCGTGGGTGGCACGGAACCAGACGACCGGCGCGCTGGTCGCCGAGGGCACCGGGAACACCGGCACCTTCACGTTCCCCGCAGCCACGACCGCCGACGGCACCGACGTCATGGTGACCTTCACCAACACGCTCAAGGCCGTCCACGTCACCACGACCTCGGACACCGGCAACACGCCGAACGGCACCACGCTGACCGTGCCGGCGAAGGGCGTCCTGGCGAACGACAGCGGCACCGGCCTGTCCGTCGTGTCGAACACCACGCCCGCCCACGGCACCGCGACCGTGAACCCCGACGGCTCGTACACGTACACCCCGGCCGACGGCTTCTCGGGCACGGACACCTTCCAGTACACGGCGAAGGACTCCTCCGGCCAGACGTCGACCAGCACCGTGACGATCACCGTCGCCCCGGCGGGCACCGACGACGCGTTCAGCGTGCACGCCGGCCAGACCGCCACCGCGGACGCGAAGACGGGTCTGCTCGCGAACGACCACGGCACCGGCCTGACGGTCACGGGCAACACGAAGCCCGCCCACGGTGCCCTGACCGTCGGCAAGGACGGTTCGTACTCGTACACCCCGACCGCCGGGTACTCCGGTCCGGACTCGTTCACCTACACGGCGAAGGACGGCGACGGCGCGGAGATCTCCGGCACCGTCACCATCACGGTGCTGCCGACCGCGGTCGCGGACACCGTCACCGCGACGGCAGGCTCGCCGATCAGCGGAAGCGGAAGCGGAACCGGAACCGGCACCGGCACCGGCACCCCCGGCACTGCTCCCGGCCTGCTCGCCAACGACCTCGGCTCGGACCTGACAGTGACGGGCAGCACCAAGCCGTCGCACGGTGACGTCGTCGTCGCGAAGGACGGCAGCTACACCTACACCCCGGCCACCGGGTACTCCGGCGCCGACTCCTTCACGTACACCGTCACCGACGGCAACGGGAAGAGCGACACCGTCACCGTGACCGTGAACGTCGCCCCGCTGGCGAAGGACGACACCATCCGCGTCGCCGCCGGCAACACCTACACCGCCGACACCCGCGCCACCGGCGTCCTGGGCAACGACCTCGGCACCGGCCTGACCGTCTCGACGAACACGAAGCCCGCGCACGGCGAGCTCACCCTCGACAAGGCGACCGGTGCGATCACCTACAGGCCGGCCGACGGGTTCTCGGGCACGGACTCGTTCCGGTACACCGCGACGGACACCGCCGGTGCGCCGACGACCGCCACGGTGACCATCACGGTCAACCCGACGATCGCGAACGACTCCACGACGACGAGCGCCGGCACCCCGGTGAACGTCGACGTGCAGCACAACGACCGCGGCTCGGACCTGGTCACCACGATCGTCACCGGTCCGGCGAACGGCACCGCAGTGGTCGCCGAGGACGGCACCGTCGACTACACGCCGACGGGTGACTTCTCCGGCACCGACTCGTTCACCTACACCGTGACCGACGGCGACAAGGTCACCACCAGCCCGGCGACGGTCACCGTCACCGTCAAGCCGGTCGCGAACGGCGACACCGTGTCGACGAAGTCCGGCGAGACGCTGACCATCGCGCCGACGACGCTCACCGGCAACGACAAGGGAACGAAGCTGACCGTCACCGACGCGGCCGCCGTGCCGGACGCCGACGGCACGACCCACGGCGACGTCACGATCGACCCGACCACCGGCACGATCACGTACACGCCGAAGCCCGGATTCTCGGGCACCGACACCGTCACCTACACGGTGCGGGACGACTCCGGCCAGACCACGACCGGCACGATCACCGTCGTCGTCGGCCCGATGGCCACCCCGGACACCGCGACCGCCACCGCCGGCACCACGCTGACCGTGGGCGGGGACGGCGACGACCGCACGGGCGTCCTCGCGAACGACGAGGGCACGAAGCTCACCGCCACGGTCGACCTCGAACCGGCGAACGGCGACGTCGAGCTGGCGGAGGACGGGTCGTACACGTACACCCCGAAGGACGGCTTCTCGGGCACGGACACCTTCACCTACACGGCGAAGGACCCCTCCGGCGGGACGGCCACGGGTGTGGTGACCATCACGGTCGAGCCCGGCACCGAGCCGGACGAGATCACGGTCACGGCAGGCGGCAGCAAGACGGTCACCTCCGCCGACCTGACCGGCAACGACCACGGCACCGGCCTGTCGGTGCTCGACATCCCCGTCGGCAAGAGCGGCACGAACGGCACCGCGGTCCGGAACGACGACGGCACGGTCACCTACACGCCGAAGCCCGGCTTCTCGGGCACCGACGAGTTCACGTACACGGTCACCGACCGCAACGGCCTCACGAACACCGGCACCGTCTCCGTCCGGGTCACCCCCGTCACGGCGGGTGGCTCCACGACCACCGACGCCGACGGTTCCATCACCGTGCCGGCCGACAAGGGCGTGCTCGACGGCGCCACCGGCACCGACCTGCACGTCACGGACAACACCGACCCGTCGCACGGTGACGTCGTCGTCGAGAAGGACGGCGGCTACACCTACACGCCGAAGCCCGGCTACTCCGGCCCGGACTCGTTCGACTACACCGTCACCGACGGCGCCGGCGGCACCACGACCGGCACCGTGACGATCGTCGTCGCACCGAAGGCCGTCGCCGACACCGCGACCACCTCCGCCTCGACCCCGGTCGACGTCGTGGTCACGGGCAACGACTCCGGCACGGAGCTCACCGTCACCGCGGTCACCAAGCCCGGTCACGGCGAGGCCGCGATCACCGGACGCGGCACCGGCACCGGCACCGGCACCGGCACCGGCACCGGCACCACCGTCACGTACACGCCAGCCGACGGCTTCTCCGGCACGGACACGTTCGCCTACACGGTGACCGACCCGACCGGCGGCACCGCAACGGCGACCGTCACGGTGACGGTCGAGCCCGTCGCCGTCGCGGACGCCGTGCACACCACCGCGGGCACCGCGCTGGCCATCGCCGGCACGACGCTGACCGCCAACGACCACGGCACGACGCTCACGGTCACCGGCCACGGCGACGCCGCGCACGGCACCGTGACCAAGGGCACCGAGCCCGGCTCGCTCGTCTACCTGCCGAAGAAGGGCTTCTCCGGCACGGACACGTTCACGTACACCGTCACGGACGGCTCCGGTCAGACCACCACGGCGACCGTCACCGTCCTGGTCGGCACCATGGCGACGCCCGACACCGGCCGCACCGCCACCAACGGCACCGTGACCGCGACCGTCGGAACGGGCGTCCTGTCCGACGACGAGGGCACCGACCTGTGGGCGAAGACCGACCGGAAGCCGGCGCACGGCACCGTGGTGCTGGCGAAGGACGGCTCGTACGTCTACACGCCGGAGCACGACTGGTCGGGCATCGACACCTTCACCTACACGGCGGTCGACCGCGACGGCAACACCGCGACCGGCCTCGTGACGATCACCGTCACCCCGACGGCGACGAACGACAAGGCGGCCACGAAGGCCGGCAAGCCGGTCACCGTCGCAGGCCCCGGCGTCCTCGGCAACGACCACGGCAGCGACCTGAGGGTCGTGACCTCCGGTACGGCGGAGCACGGCACGGTCTCGATCGCCGCGGACGGCACGTTCGTCTACACCCCGGCAAAGGGCTTCTCCGGCACCGACACCGTGACCTACCGGGCGCAGGACGCCTCGGGCCAGCAGGTCGACGCCACCGTCACCGTCACCGTCGGCATCGACGCGACGAAGGACGCCGGCCACACCGTCGCCGGCACCCCGATCGCCCGTGACGCCGCCCACGGTCTGCTCGCCAACGACCAGGGCACCCGCCTCACCGCAGCCCTGGACCGGCGGCCGGCCCACGGCACGGTGAGGGTCCAGCCCACCGGCGCGTACGTCTACACCGCGGCCGCCGGCTTCACCGGCACGGACACCTTCACCTACACGGTGATCGACGCCTCGGGGCTGACCACCACCGCCACCGCCACGATGACGGTCGTCGCCGCCGCGGTCGCGAAGGACGACTCCGCCACCGGGACCGTCGGGCACCTGGTCACGATCGACCCGCTCGACAACGACTCCGCCTCGGGCGGTGCCACCTTCGAGGCGGGCACCCTGCACCTGATCGACCCGGAGACGGGCGAGCAGTCCGACCGCGTCGTCGTCAGCCACGAGGGCACCTGGACCGTCCGCGACGGCAAGGTCGTGTTCACCCCGGCGGAGGGCCACACCGGCACCACCTTCATCGGGTACGTGGTGACGGACAGCAACGGTCAGACGGTGACGGCGACCATCACGGTCACCTACCCGACCGGCATCGCGGCAGCGGTCCACACCGCGGAGCTCGCCTTCACCGGCGCGACCGGCCTGGTCGGCCTCGGCCTCGCGGCGATCGCCCTGCTCCTGGCCGGCGTGCTGCTCGTGACACGTCGCCGCATCGCGGCGGGCATCGCAGCCACCCCGGGGATCCGACGCAGCGCGCGTTCGTGACCACTGCGGTCGACCGGGAGGCCCGGATCACGTCAGCCGACAGGCGCACGTGATCCGGGCCTCCCGTCGTCGTGCCGTGGTCGCGTCCGACGCACGCCGCCAGCGGGCGGGTGGGGAGCCGGAGTCAGTGCACCGGCACCGCTGCCTCCGTGCCGGACCCCTGGGGCAGCAAGTCGGACTTCGAGCCGCGGATGAACACGGCGGCGATGACCGACGCGAGCACCATGCCGATGGCCGCTGCGAGGAACGCCACGGAGTACCCGTCCGCGAACGCGTCCAGCTCCGAGCCGCCTCCGTCGTAGCGAGCGACTGCAGCGGCGTAGAGCGCGGTGAACACGGACAGACCGATCGACCCGCCGATCTGCAGCGCGGAGTTCAACGTGGCCGAGGCCGCACCGGCGTCGTGCGGCGCGACGCCCGTGAGTGCGAGGTTCTGCAGTGGCACGAAGACGAACGCGAGGCCGAGACCCAACACGATCAGCGCCGGCAGCACCTGGACCACGTAGGAACCGTCCGCCGTGAGGCGGCTGAGGTACCCGAGCCCGACGGCGGCGATCAACGGTCCGCCGATCATCATCGGCCGCGGGCCGACGGAGGACAGCAGCTTCGTGGCGATCGGAGCCACGACCATGATGGTGAGCGTCATCGGCAGCGTGGCCAGGCCGGCGGGCAACGGGTCCATCCCGAGCACGATCTGCAGGTGGAACGCCACGTAGAGCATGGCTCCGATCAGGACGCTGCCGACGATCATCTGGACGAGGAAGGCTCCGCCCCGGACCGCGTCGGTGACGACGCGCAACGGCAGCAGAGGCTGGGCGACACGGCTCTCGACGAACACGAACAGCACGAGCAGTCCCGCGCCCAGGGCGAGGAAGCCGATCGTCCGGATCTCGCCCCAGCCCTGCTCGGCGAGGCTGAACCCGTACACCAGCGATCCGAGGCCGAGCGTGACGGTGGCGGCACCGAGCAGGTCGTAGCGGTTGTCGCCCTCGGCCTTGGACTCCTGCACCAGCAGCATGCCGCCGATGAGTCCCACGACCACGAAGAAGACGTTCACGAGCAGGCACCACCGCCAGTCCGCGAACTCGGTCAGGACACCGCCGAGCACGAGGCCCACGGCTGCGCCCGCGCCCGCGACCGTCCCGAAGACGGCGAACGCAGTGTTCCGCTCACGGCCGCTCGGGAAGGTCACGGTCAGCAGCGCGAGCGCGGCCGGCGCCAGCAGCGCAGCGAACACGCCTTGGAGACCACGAGCGATGATCAGCTCGGTGCCGTTCTGGGCGATGCCGCCGATGACGGAGGCGACGCCGAACCCGAGCATGCCGACGAGGAACGTGCGCTTCCGCCCCCAGTAGTCAGCGACTCGACCACCGAGCAGCAGGAGGGCACCGAACGCGAGGGCGTAGGCGGTCACGACCCACTGGCGTTCACCGTCGCTGAGGCCGAGTTCCTGTTGCGCCTGGGGCAGGGCGATGTTGACGATGGTGCCGTCGAGCACCACGACGAGTTGGGTCAGCGCGAGGACGACGAGCGCCCACCAGCGCCTGGACGGGGCGGTCGTGTCGGATGCGGTCCGTGAGGGCATGGTCATGGAAATGGTCTCCGGGCTTCGATGGGGAACGCCGGAGGTTTCCAGCCTCGGATCGACCGCGCGCTCGCGACGGGTCAACCGCACCGATCAGATTCGGTCAGAGGGCCAGTCTAGGCGACGGGCTCGATGAGCTGCGGGCCGTCGTTCTTCACGCTGTTCACGGTGCGCGCGACCTCGTACTGCTCCAGGCCGGCCGCGACCGTCAGCGACTCGTGGTCGAGCAGCGCGAGCAGGTCGTCGGTGCCGAGGCCCCCGGCGCCACCGGTGCCGCCGCCGAGCCAGTCGTCGTAGCCGTCGGGCGTCAGGAACGCCGGCATGCGGTCGTGCACCTCGCCCGGGGCCACGTGGGCGTCCCGCGTGATGATCGCCAGCGAGAGCCGCCACTTGTCCGGGTCGCCGTCGGGCTTGGTCGGGTCCGGCCAGGCGCTCACGACCCCGGCCATGGCCAAGGCACCGCCGGGCTCGTGCACGAAGTGGGGCTCTTTGCCGTCCTCGCGCACCACCCACTCGTAGTAGCCCTGCGCCGGCACGATGCAGCGGTTCGTCGCGAAGGCCCGCTTGAACATGCCGCTCGTCGCGACCGTCTCGATGCGCGCGTTGATCGGCTTCGGGCGCTGCTTCTGGAAGTCCTTCGCCCAGCTCGGCACGAAGCCCCAGCTGATCTGCGGCAACTCGCGTTCGCCGTGCCGCTGGCGCACCGCGGACACGGGGTCGGTCGGGGCGACGTTCCAGCTCGGCACCAGGCCCGTCCCCACGACGCCGGTGTCCTGGTCGACGTGCTCGGTCCGGCCGGCGAGCTCACCGAGGAGCTCGGGCAACAGATCGGCCGTGGTGTCGGAGACGACGAACCTTCCACACATGCGCCCAGTGTGCTCCGTGCCCCCGACAGTCGCGCGGGCGGTGCTGTTGCGTCGTGTCGGCCTGTTCCGCTTCGTGAGCAGGAATGGTCGGGTCCTGTCACACCACCCGACCATTTCTGCTCACGAAGTCGGGCCAGCGGGGACCTCAGTCGCCCGGCAGCGAGAGCTT
>NZ_JANZKM010000012.1:0-97996 GCF_025642935.1 Curtobacterium sp. RIT-PI-V | reverse complement strand
CGACAGTTCGTGACCGCTCGGCATCGTGACGACGGGGAGTCGTGACCGGTCGGCGGGTGCAACCCGGGCGTGGTCCGGGCGTGGTCCGGGCGCAACCCGGGCACGGTTCGAGGGCGGGAGCGCGGCGCGGGTAGCATTTCCCCCGACCCCCACGACCATCGGAGCCGCACCCGCATGACCGACGAGACCGCCACCACCGACACCGCGATCGCCGACGCCGCCGCACTGGCCGAGCAGGAGACCAGCGAGCAGCGACAGGTCCGGCTCGACAAGCGCGCGAAGCTGCTCGAGTCCGGCATCGAGGCGTACCCCGCCGAGCTCCCGATCACGACGACGATCCCGGCGGTCCGCGCGCAGTACGCACACCTCGAGACCGGCGAAGAGACGCAGGACGTCGTCGGTGTCGCCGGCCGCATCGTGTTCTCGCGCAACACCGGCAAGCTCTGCTTCGCGTCGCTGCAGTCCGGCGACGGGTCCCGCATCCAGGCGATGGTGTCGCTCGCCGAGGTCGGAGACGAGTCCCTCGCGCGCTGGAAGGAGTTCGTCGACCTCGGCGACCACGTGTTCGTGCACGGCCGTGTGATCTCCTCGCGCCGCGGTGAGCTCTCGATCATGGTCGACGAGTGGGCGATCGCGGCGAAGGCGATCCTGCCGCTGCCGAACCTGCACAACGAACTGAACGAGGAGACGCGCGTCCGCCAGCGCTACCTCGACCTGATCGTCCGCGACGAAGCACGCGCCACCGTCCGCGCCCGTGCCGCGGTGATGTCCTCGCTCCGCCAGACCTTCACCGAGCACGAGTACCTCGAGGTCGAGACGCCGATGCTGCAGACCCAGCACGGTGGCGCCTCGGCTCGTCCGTTCGTGACCCACTCGAACGCCTTCGACACCGAGCTCTTCCTGCGCATCGCGCCCGAGCTCTTCCTGAAGCGCGCGGTCGTCGGCGGCATCGACCGGGTGTTCGAGATCAACCGGAACTTCCGCAACGAGGGCGCTGACTCGTCGCACTCGCCCGAGTTCGCGATGGTCGAGGCGTACCAGGCGTACGGCAACTACGAGCAGATGGCCGACCTGACCCAGGAGCTCGTGCAGCGCGCTGCGCGGGCCGTGACCGGCGGCTCGCTCGAGGTCACCCTGCCCGACGGCAGCACGTACGACCTCGGCGGCGAGTGGCCGCGCATCGACATGTACGGCTCGCTGTCCGAGGCCGCCGGTCGCGAGATCACCCCGGAGACCCCGCTGTCCGCGCTGCAGGAGCTCGCCGCTGCCGAGGGCGTCGAGGTCGCGCACGCCACGCACGGCAAGTACGTCGAAGAGCTCTGGGAGCACTTCGTCATCGACTCGCTCGACCGCCCGACGTTCGTGATGAACTTCCCGGTCGACACCTCGCCGCTCACCCGCGAGCACCGCACCCGTCCGGGCATCGTCGAGAAGTGGGACCTGTACGTCCGCGGCTTCGAGCTCGCGACGGCGTACTCCGAGCTCGTCGACCCGGTCGTGCAGCGGGAGCGCTTCGTCGAGCAGGCGAAGCTCGCAGCCGGCGGTGACCCCGAGGCGATGCGCGTCGACGAGGAGTTCCTGCGGGCCCTCGAGCACGCGATGCCCCCGTCGGGTGGCATGGGCATGGGCGTCGACCGCCTGCTCATGGCGATCACCGGCCTCGGGATCCGCGAGACGATCCTGTTCCCGCTGGTCAAGTAGCCCCCGGTTCCCCGGGGTACGATGCTCGGGTGCCGCATGGAGTCGTGACCGGGATCATCTTCGCCCTGACGCCGACCATCGTCGTCGGCCTCATCTTCTGGTTCGTGATGCGCGCGATCATGCGGGCCGACCGCACCGAGCGTGCCGCGTACGCCAAGGTCGAGGCCGAGGAACGTGCCCGGTTCGAGCGCGAGCACGGCGTCCCCGCGCCGGCACCGGCCTCGGCCGAGTAGCGCCGCCCGACCTACGTAGTATCCGAAGGCCGTCGCCCCATCGTGGGCGGCGGCCTTCGACGTCCGCGCCCCTTCGACTTCTGTGCTCCCTCGACGTCTGTGCTTCCTCGACGTCCGTGCGCCCTCGACCGGTCACGCGCCGTTCACCTCGCCGTCGCGCGCCGGGGTGAGCATCGTCCGCATGGCAACCACACACCCCTTCACGGGTCGCAGCCTCGTCGGTGACATCGAGAGCGAGTACGACGAGTTCGACCGAGACGCCGACCTCGAGGTGTCCAAGCGCCGGGACGGGTGGCTCGAACCCTCCTGGTGACCCCCACCCACTCGGTTTTCGGGGTACGACCACCGGATCGCATCGATCCGGCCGGACGTACCCCTTTTGCATGTCCGGAAGGCGCGGCACCCCGGGGTACAGGTTCGGAAACGCGTGAGAAACACGCCTGCAACGCCGGAAACATCACGTCACACCCTTGATCCGCGGCGGTTCGGGGGACCACACTGGCAGCATCGCTGTACCCCACGGGGGACGGTTTCGATGACGAAGCACGGAGAAGCCTGAGAATCATTCCGATCGGTTTGTGGGGTACACCTCCGGACCGCTTTACTCGTGAACACCCCAAGCAGCACCCAGAAGCACCACCCCCAGCACCACCGCACGAAGCCATCACCGCCGAACGCAGGGAGCAACACCATGACGATCGCACCGGCTGCACCGAGCACCACCCGCCGCGCCACCACGAAGAAGGCAGCGGCATCGAAGACCCAGGCCGCCGAGTCCACGACGACCTCCCTCGACACCGAGGTCGAGGCCGACGAGCAGCTCGCCGGCGTCCGCGGCGCCTCCGTCGACCAGGTCGGCGACTACCTGCGCCACATCGGTCGCCTCTCGCTCCTCACCGCCGAGGAAGAAGCGCAGATCGCCCGTCGCATCGAGGTCGGCCTGTTCGCGGAAGAGAAGCTCGCGACCGAGAAGGGCCTCGCGAAGACCCTGCAGCGCGAACTCCGCTGGCTCGTCCGCGACGGTGAGCGCGCCAAGGAGCGCATGATCACCTCGAACCTCCGTCTGGTCGTCAGCATCGCGAAGCGCTACTCGCAGCGTGGCCTGCCGTTCATGGACGTCATCCAGGAGGGCAACCTCGGCCTGGTCCGTGCGGTCGAGAAGTTCGACTTCACGCAGGGCTACAAGTTCTCGACCTACGCCACCTGGTGGATCCGCCAGGCGATCTCGCGTGGTCTCGCCGACAAGGCCCGCACGATCCGCATCCCGGTCCACACCGTCGAGCTGATCAACAAGATCTCCCGCACCGAGCGTGACCTGACCGTCGACCTCGGCCGCGCGCCGATGCCCGACGAGGTCGCCGCCGAGCTGAGCATGTCGGTCGAGGAACTCGTCGACCTCAAGGGCCGCTCGCACGAGCCGGTCTCGATCCACACCGTGGTCGGCGACTCGGACGACAGCGAGCTCGGTGACTTCATCGAGGACGAGGACGCTGCGTCCCCGAACGAGCTCACCGAGACCACGCTCCTGCACCGCGACATCCGTTCGATCGTCGCCGAGCTGCCGAGCGAGGAAGCCAACGTGATCCGCATGCGCTACGGCCTCGACGACGACAAGCCGATGACGCTTGACGAGATCTCGAAGATCGTGCACACGACCCGCCAGGCCGTCAGCCGGGTGGAGTCGCGCGCCAAGCTGCGCCTGTTCGCCAAGGCGGTCTCGCAGGACATGCAGCTGTACCTGACCGACTGAGGTCAGCAGGCTTCGGCCGGCGCTCGCGTCGGCAGGGGAACCCGGGTCGGTCTGTGGGAAGACGATCCGGTGGGGTGATGGGAAGGCCCGCTCGAGCACTGCTCGAGCGGGCCGTTCACGTTCGGAGGCGCCCGACGCCGGCCCGGACCGCTACTGGTCGAGTTCGCGCCCGAGCTTCTGCCGCAGGTCGCTCGGGATCAGTTCGATGAGCTGGTCCGGCCGCACCGGCAGGTCGAGCAGGCTCAGCTTCACCCGCCCGGTGCGTCCGTGCCGCTCGGCGTCGAGCCGCACGACGCTTCCGGCGTCCTTCCGGAGTCGGACGTCGATCTGCGCTCCGGTGGCGACCTCGCCGACGACGAGCCCGTCGACCTCGAGTGCTGCGCTCCTGGTGCCCTCGGCGATGTCGAACCGGTAGCGCTCGCGAGCGGCGAGCACCACGGCGCGGTCGATGCCCGCCATCGGGGCGACGGGGGTGACGACGGACCCGGAGAGCGCGGGGGAGAGCACGGGGCCACCCGCGGCGTAGTTGTACGCGGTGGAGCCGGCCGGGGTCGCGGCGACGATGGCGTCGGCACGGTAGTAGCCGTAGCCGAGTCCGCCGACGCTGAGGTCCGCCGACACCTGGCCGGAGCCGGGGCGTCGCACGATCGTCAGGTCGTTGAACGCCAGGTAGTCCGTGCGAGCGCCGCTCCAGGACAGCCGGGCCTCGAGTGCGTGGTGCGGCTCGAGCTGGTACTCCCCGGCCGACAGTCGGTCGAGCGCTGCCTCGAGTTCGGGCGGTTCGATCTCCACCAGGAACCCGACGTTGCCGTAGTTCACGCCGAGCACCGGGACCGGGCGCTTCGCCACGAGTCGCATGGCGCCGAGCATGGTGCCGTCGCCGCCGAGGGCCACGACGAGGTCGACCCGTGCGGTGAAGTCGTCGTCCTCCACCGCGGTGATGCCTCCGCCGATCCGCTGCGCGTCGGCTCGGCGGGCGACGAGCTCGCCCCGGCCGGACGCGTTCCAGCGCTGCAGGGTCGTGACGGACTCCTGCACGTTCTTGGTCGGGTGGACGACGAGGCCGACGACGGGCTGATCCATGACCGGATGGTACCGAGCCGCGCTGAACCGAGGGCTGTTCAATTGTCATTGCATGCGAGATTCTGAATACATGCAGATCGCTCAGCTGTCCGTCGCCCTCCCCACCGTCCGGCAGGGTCGCGAGATCGTGCTGCTCGCCGACCTCGAGTCCCACGAGACGGGCTTCGGCTTCGTCGACGCGGAGCACCTCCTGCTCGCCGCCGTCACCCTCTGCAACGGGATGCCCCGGTTCCGCCCGGTCCTCGAGGCGCACGGGGTCAGCCCCGAAGCCGTCCGCTCCGAGATCAGCGTCTTCGTCGGTGCGCGGGCCGCCTGCCCCGACGAGCATGACCGGGTCGCCTGCACCCCGGCGGCCGCCAGGGTCCTCGCACGAGCAGCCGTCCTCGCCGGCCCTGCCGAGCGCGTCCGCCCGGTCCACGTCGTGCTCGCCGTGCTCGACGGGGTCGACGACCCCTTCATGGGTTCCGCGCACGACGTCCTCGACGCCCTGGGCGTCGAGCCGCGCCGCTTCCGGCGTGCCCTGCGCCGGGCAGCGCGGCGCGCCTGAGACGTGACCGGGGAAGGAGACGGGAGGCCCGTGGCGGACGCCGCCACGGGCCTCCCGTCTCCTGTTGCGTTCGCTCACTGCGCACATCGCGCAGTGAGGTCACGCCCACGGCGAACAGGGGCAGCCCGCACGGGGAGCGCTGGTTACTCTCGGAGTACGTGACCGGACTCAGACGAGACCGGACCAGCTGTCGGCTCCGTCAGAAAGGGCCAAGGGAGAGCACATGTTCGAGAGATTCACCGACCGAGCCCGTCGGGTTGTCGTCCTCGCTCAAGAAGAAGCGAAGATGCTCAACCACAACTACATCGGCACCGAGCACATCCTCCTCGGCCTGATCCACGAGGGCGAGGGCGTTGCGGCCAAGGCGCTGGAGTCGCTCGGCATCTCGCTCGACGCCGTGCGCGACCAGGTCCAGGACATCATCGGCCAGGGTCAGCAGCAGCCGACCGGGCACATCCCGTTCACGCCGCGTGCCAAGAAGGTGCTCGAGCTGTCCCTGCGCGAGGCGCTGCAGCTCGGCCACAACTACATCGGCACCGAGCACATCCTGCTCGGCCTGATCCGCGAGGGCGAGGGCGTCGCAGCCCAGGTCCTCGTGAAGCTCGGCGCCGACCTCAACCGGGTCCGCCAGCAGGTCATCCAGCTCCTGTCCGGCTACCAGGGCAAGGAAGCGGTCGCCGTCGGCGGCGAGCAGCAGCAGAACGCGCAGCAGGGTTCGCAGGTCCTCGACCAGTTCGGTCGGAACCTCACCCAGGCCGCGCGCGACGGCAAGCTCGACCCCGTCATCGGGCGCGAGAAGGAGATGGAGCGGGTCATGCAGATCCTCTCCCGCCGCTCCAAGAACAACCCCGTCCTGATCGGTGAGCCCGGCGTCGGCAAGACCGCCGTCGTCGAGGGCCTCGCCCAGGCGATCGTCAAGGGCGACGTGCCCGAGACGCTGAAGGACAAGCAGCTCTACTCGCTCGACCTCGGATCGCTCATCGCCGGGTCCCGCTACCGCGGTGACTTCGAGGAGCGCCTGAAGAAGGTTACGAAGGAGATCCGCACCCGCGGCGACATCATCGTCTTCATCGACGAGATCCACACGCTCGTCGGTGCCGGTGCTGCCGAGGGCGCGATCGACGCCGCCTCGATCCTCAAGCCCCTCCTCGCCCGCGGTGAGCTCCAGACCATCGGTGCCACCACGCTCGACGAGTACCGCAAGCACTTCGAGAAGGACGCAGCACTCGAGCGTCGCTTCCAGTCGGTGCAGGTCAACGAGCCGTCGCTGCCGCACACCATCAACATCCTCAAGGGCCTGCGCGACAAGTACGAGGCGTTCCACAAGGTGTCCATCACCGACGGTGCGATCGTCTCGGCCGCCAACCTGGCGGACCGCTACGTGCAGGACCGCTTCCTGCCGGACAAGGCCATCGACCTGATCGACGAGGCCGGCGCACGCCTGCGCCTCTCGATCCTGTCGGCGCCCCCGGAGCTCCGCGAGTTCGACGAGAAGATCTCGACGGTCCGCGGGCAGAAGGAAGCCGCCATCGAGGAGCAGGACTTCGAGAAGGCAGCCAGCCTGCGCGACGAGGAGAAGAAGCTCCTGGGCGAGCGTCTCCGCCTCGAGAAGCAGTGGCGTGCCGGTGACGTCGCCGCGTCCGGCACCGTCGACGAGGGCATCATCGCCGAGGTCCTGGCGCAGGCCACGGGCATCCCGGTGTTCAAGCTCACCGAAGAGGAGACCTCGCGGCTCGTCTTCATGGAGAAGGCACTGCACCAGCGGGTCATCGGTCAGGAAGAAGCCATCTCGGCCCTGTCCAAGACCATCCGCCGCACCCGTGCGGGTCTGAAGGACCCGAACCGCCCCTCGGGCTCGTTCATCTTCGCCGGGCCCACGGGCGTCGGCAAGACCGAGCTCGCCAAGGCGCTCGCCGAGTTCCTGTTCGACGACGAGGGCGCACTGATCTCCCTCGACATGTCGGAGTTCGGTGAGAAGCACACCGTCTCGCGTCTGTTCGGTGCCCCTCCCGGGTTCGTCGGGTTCGAAGAGGGTGGCCAGCTCACCGAGAAGGTGCGCCGCAAGCCGTTCTCCGTGGTCCTGTTCGACGAGATCGAGAAGGCCCACCCGGACATCTTCAACTCGCTGCTGCAGGTGCTCGAGGAAGGCCGTCTCACCGACGGTCAGGGCCGCGTGGTCGACTTCAAGAACACCGTCATCATCATGACCACGAACCTCGGTTCGCAGGGCATCGCCGGTGGCCCGGTGGGCTTCCAGGTCGAGGGTGACTCGGCAGTCGGCTACGACCGCATGCGCGGCAAGGTCAACGAGGAGCTCAAGAAGCACTTCAAGCCCGAGTTCCTCAACCGCGTCGACGACACCATCGTGTTCCCGCAGCTGTCGCAGTCCGAACTGCTGCAGATCGTCGACCTGTTCGTGAAGCGCCTTGCAGACCGTCTGCTCGACCGCGACATGACGGTGGAGCTCACCCTCCCCGCCAAGGAGCAGCTCATCAAGGTCGGGTTCGACCCGTCCCTCGGAGCTCGCCCGCTGCGTCGCGCGATGCAGCACGAGGTCGAGGACCAGCTGTCCGAGCACATCCTGCAGGGTGAGCTCACCGCCGGCGACCACGTGAAGGTCGACTTCGTCGACGGTGCGTTCCACTTCGAGACCGGGCGTCAGCCGGGCCGCGAAGAGGTCCTCGCCGGCGCAGCCGCGGTCGAGACCGCGACCGACGCGCCCCAGGGTGAGATCGAGTCCTAGGACCCGACACCAGACAGACGGGAGGCCCGGTGCCAGCTGGCACCGGGCCTCCCGTCTGTCATCGGGTCGGTCCAGATCCCGGATCGCCGATGCGCGCGTCCCGCGTCCACGGACCCCCGTCCGGGGGTACGGTGGGACCGGCGCGCGAGACGTTCCCCCCAACTCCTCGCGCGTCGCACTCGATCGGTTCCCCCCAACGGATCGAGTCGCTGCCGGCCCCGGTCTGTTCGCAGACCGGGGCCGTTGCACGTCCGCTACGCGATGGCGGGCAACGTCCCGACGAAGCGGCGGACCGCGTCCTCCCAGCGCTCCGGGTCCTCGTTCCACTCGAGCGTGTGCGGTGCCGTGCCGAAGGCGACGGCGGTGGCGGTGGCGTGCGGGCGAGCGGTGATCGCAGCCACGTCGTCCGCTGCGACCAGCGCATCGGCCTCGGAGTGGACCACGAGCGTCGGCGTCGTCGCGTCCTGCCAAGCCGTGGTCGTGACCGGTGCCGACGCTCCCGCCAGGCGGGACAGCAGCGGGGTTGTCGCGATGCGCGCAGCGACGGTGCCGACGAAGGCGGGCAGTCGTGCCCCACGGACCGCTCCGCGGAGTGCCGACGCGACGTCGAGCAGCGGCGAGACGGCCACGATCCCATCGACGTCGACCCGGCCGGCCGCGACCGAGCAGGCGAGGGCGCCGGCGGACCACCCCTGCAGCACCACCCGGCGGGCACCGCGGGCACGGGCGGCACGGACCGCGGCGACGATGCGGTCTGCTGCCCCCGGGTCGAGCGACCGGAGCGGCAGGTCCGTCATGTCGAGGACCTCGGACGTCGCGCCGAGGCCGCGCCAGACACCGACGCCGCGGAGGACCTGCCGCGGCCCGAGGGACTGGCCGTGCACGTGGACGACGTGGGTCGTGGCGGCCTCGGGTTCGGCGCCGGGGACGTCGGCCGGCCCGTCGTACCGCAGGGCGTCCCAGGCCCAGTCACCGGTCGCCACGGTTCCGGTGACGCGGCGGCGGATGGTGTCCCCGCTGGGCCCGGTCTTCGTGCTCGCGGCGACGATCGCGCCGACCGGGACGCGGGCGTCGTCGTGCTGCAGGTCGTACGTCCCCGGCAGGCGGGTGTCGCGTGTGGCGACGAGTTCGACCTCGGTCCCGGTGCTGCTCCGCACGGTGGCGGTCGCCGTGTAGGGGGCGGGGAAGAGCAGTCGTCGGGCGACGAAGGCGCCCAGTCCGAGCGTCCCGACGGTGCCGACTGTCGTTCCGAGTGCGGTTCCGAGTGCGGTCGTGCGTCCGGCTGTCATGAGAGCTCCCTGAGTCGTGCGGTGGTGAGGGTCGCCGCAGCCGGGACGTCCTGCCCGGCCTCGCGTGCGCGGTCCTCGATCTCGACGGCAAGTCGGTGCAACCGGCTGCGCCACTGGCGACGCTGCCAGGCGATCGTGAAGTAGAGCCCGGTGTTGCCCGAGGCCGCCTCGAGCCGCCGGAGCTCCGGCTCCAGGCTGCGGAACCGGTGTCGGGTGTCCCGCCAGTCGCGGAACTCCCGTGCCGCGTCCGGCAGCACGCCCCCGGCGGCGCCGACGGCGAGCAGCACCATGGACAGCAGGAACACCGGGGCGTACACGGTGGACAGCACCCGGACCGCGCCGTCGACGCCGGCTACGTGGACGGCGTCGAGCGCGATCGCGATGACGGCGAGCAGGACCAGCCCGATGGCCCCGACGACGAACAGCCAGTACATCCGGCCGAGGCCGTCGCCGCTCCGGAACCCGCGCAGGACGGCGGCGGCGGAGCGCGCGATCACGACCGCGATGTACGTCATCTCGACCGCGGAGTACAGCGCGGTCGGCAGCTGGTCGCCGTAGACGGTCATGAACTGCGCCGTCGGGGTCGGAGCATCGACCATCGTGAAGAGCACGACGAGCGTCAGGAGCACGACCACGCAGACGACGATCCGGCTCACGCGCAGGAGCTTCGCCGAGCGCGCAGCGGCCTCCACCGACTGGGCCAGGGCGAACATGCCGCACACCATGAGGCACCGGCCGACCAGGTCTGCGATGTTGGGCACGTGCGTGACGCCGGCGAGGAACGTGGTGACGTCGGGCTGGTTGATCGTCAGGCCGACGGCGACGAAGCCGCAGCAGGCCATGAGCCAGGTGACGCTCGCCGACTGGGTCCGCACCAGCAGCAGCCGGACGACGAGCACCGTCAGGATGACCCACACCGGGGTCGATCCCCACACGTGCAGCGTCACCGGAAGATCCCGGGCTCGCGGTCGTCCGGGTCGAGCAGCCCGATCCGGAGCGCGAGTTCGTCGGCGACGAGTTCGACCGCCTGCTCGTGCGGGGTGTCCAGCGACCGCGTGAACGCCGTCCGGCCGGTGAGCAGCCCGGTGTAGGCCTGGTGGTCGCAGCCGGGGTCCGCCAGGAACACGTGGGCGAGTTCGTGGAGCACGCTTGCCACGCGGGAGCGCTCGGACAGGTCCGGACGGGTCTCGAGGAGTGCGTGGTCGGCGCGCTGGATGAACCGTGCGGAGAGGTCACCGGGCAGGTCGGCAGTCCGCAGCCGGATCGGCTTGCCGAGGGTCGACTCGGCGCGGGCGAGGAGGGCGGGCAGCGTCAGTCGCCGGGGGAGCCCGAGCCGCCGCACGCTCCGCCGGGCGACGGCTTGCCGACGCCGGGCGCCGAACCGCTCGCGCACGCCGGTCACGGCGCGGACCCCGACTCGTCGAGCCGCCGGAGGTGCTCGGTGAAGTCCCGGATCTCGTCGGCGGAGGCGAACTCGCCGAGGCGTCGGGTCGCGAAGGCCACGACCTCGCGTTTGCGGAGCTCGAGGACGAGTTCGAGCTGCGCCTGCACCCGCTCGGGCACGTCGGTGTTGCCCGCCGCGTCGGTCAGGTACTCCGCCGGGACGCCGAAGTAGCCGGCGAGTGCTGCGAGCAGATGCTGGTCGCGGACGGCCGGGCCGTTGCCCCCGAGCATGTAGCCCCACCGCGGCCGGCTCATCGACGCACCCTGTGCCTCGACCTCAGCTGCGATCTCCTTGTAGGACGGTCGCTGCCCGGCATTCGCCTCGACGACGTCCATCAGCAACTGCAGCTTCCGGGAGAGTTCTCGCCGGTGTGCATCGTCGTCGTTGTACTCGATCATGTCTCCCCGCCCTGTACATCTGTCTCAGACATGATAAAACTGGACCAGCGCGACGGCCAGTGTGACCACTCTGCCAGGCTCGCGCCGGACCGGCAGGTCGGCATGTCGTGGGGGGATGCCGAACGAAACCGGTGCACGGACGAAACGGGAGGCCCGGTGCCAGCTGGCACCGGGCCTCCCGTCTCGTCCGCGCGGACGTCTCAGGCCGTGATCACGCCTGCACGTCGCCGCGCCAGCCCGTGTCGGTCGGAGCGGACTCGAAGCGCTCCTTGTAGTTCTGCAGGTCCTTCTTGATGGCGTGGCCACCGACGCCGACCGCTGCGCCGAGCTTCTCGAGGAAGCCGGACGGCTCCCAGTCGATCTGCGCGGTGACGCGCGTCTCGTTGTCGGACAGCTTGTGGAAGGTGACGACACCGGCGTGGTCGGTCTCGCCGTCCTTGACGGTCCATGCCACCCGCTCGTCGGGGTGCTGCTCGGTGATGACGGCACGGAACTCGCGCTCCTGGCCGGCGACCTTCACGGTCCAGTCGGTGGTCTTGTCGTCGACCTGGACGATCTTCTCGACCTCGTCGAGGAAGTGCGGGAACTCCTCGAAGCGGGTCCACTGACCGTACGCTGCGGAGACGGGGACGTTGACGTCGACGGTTTCGATGATCTGAGGCATGGTGTGGACGGTAGGCGGCTCAGCCTGTGCACCGTCCAGCGGGGTGTCCCCCGGGGCGGTCTGCTGCCGCTCGTCCGGGCGCGGCTATGGTTGTCGGGATGACAGAGCACGGGAAGCACGCGTTCGACGTCCGTGACGAGCACGGGATGCTCGTGCGACCGGCGCTCGCCTCCGACGTCCCGCACATCCAGCGGCTCATCGCCCCCTACGTCGACCGGCGCATCCTGCTCGGCAAGGAGAACGTCGCGCTGTACGGCTCGATCCAGCAGTTCCGGATCGCTGAGGGCCCCGACGGTGTGCCGATCGGCTGCGGTGCCCTCGCCGTCTTCTGGGACGACATCGCCGAGGTGCGCACGCTCGCCCTCGACGCCGACTGGATCCACAAGCGCGTCGGGCACCGGATGCTCGAGGCGCTCGAGCACGACGGCCGCGAACTCGGCGTCGCGCGGATCTTCTGCCTGACGTTCGAGGTCGACTTCTTCGCGAAGCACGGGTACCTGGAGATCGGCGAGCAGGTCGTCGAACCCTCGGTCTACGCCGAGCTGGTCCGGTCGTCGGACGAAGGGGTCGCGGAGTTCCTCGATCTCGCCCGGGTCAAGCCGAACACCCTCGGCAACACCCGCATGCTGAAGATCCTCTGACGCTTTCGCGCGGCACCCGGCGGGGGTCCCGCACCGGGCATCCGTGGTTGTCTACCCTGTGCGCATGTCGTCGTTGCGTCACCCCGTCGGGCCCGAGAGGCCGGTCGTGTACTGGCGCCGTCGTGCAGCCGTGCTCGGCGCACTCGTGATCATCGTCGTGGTGATCGTGCTCATCGTCGTCGGCCGGGGGAGCGCGTCGACCTCCACGGCCGCGCCCACGTCCTCGCCGACCGCCTCGGCTTCGGCCGGTGGTGCGTCGTCCGCTGCCCCGTCCCGTTCGGCGTCGGCATCTGCGTCGGCGTCTGGGTCGGGCGCTGCCGACGGGTCGACGTGCAGCAAGGACCAGGTCGTCCTGACGCCTGTGCTCGACAAGGACGCGTACGGCCCCACCGAGGACCCGAAGATCGCCATGTCGATCAAGAACACCGGCACGAACTCGTGCCACCTCGACCTCGGGTCAGCGCAGCAGGTACTGACGATCAGCTCGGGCGAGGAGCAGTACTGGTCGTCGAAGGACTGCCAGACCGGCGGCACGAACCAGGACGTCACGATCAAGGCCGGGCAGACCCTGACCACGCCGGCGATCGCCTGGGACCGCACCCGATCGTCCACCACGACGTGCGACGCGTCCCGCCCGGCTGTCTCCGCCGAGGGGGCGAGCTACCACCTGCAGGTCGCGGTGGGGAACCTCGAGTCGAAGTCCTCGGTGCAGTTTATCCTGAACTGACGGGGCGCGGCGTGGGGGTGCGGGGTCGTCTGGCGGTGCGCCGGGCGGTGCGTTACGGCGCCGTTGCCGGCGCCGTTGCCGTTCGCACAACCACAGTGTGACCGCGCCGCGCATTGTGGCGGTTCGAGGTGCTTTCGGTTGTGCGACGGTGCAGAGCGCTCGGCGACCCGGGACAGCAAACGGCCCCGCCGTCCAGAGGACGACGGGGCCGTTCGAAGCTGATGTGATCAGCCGAGGACGGTGATGTTCTCCGCCTGCGGGCCCTTGCGGCCCTCGGTGATGTCGAACTCCACCTTCTGGTTCTCCTCCAGCGACTTGTAGCCGTTGCCGGCGATCGCGGAGAAGTGCGCGAAGACGTCAGCGCTTCCGTCGTCCGGGGCGATGAAGCCGAAGCCCTTTTCGTTGTTGAACCACTTGACGGTACCGGTAGATGCCATGATGGCGTTTCCTTAGCTTTCTTGCGTTCCGCCATGGTGCGATCGCACCTGCGGAGCCCCGACGTACGTCGACGGGGGTGATGCGCCACGCGGGCAGGTGCCGGCGGGACGGGTTCGGGGTCAGGCCTGATGGCCAGTGACCCTGGTAGTCCGAGTTGAGGGGCAAACCACCTCGCTCGAACGTTGAGCGCCGCCGAAGCGGTTCCATCAGGCTAGCGTGCTCAGGGCCGACTGGCTACCCGTGCGTCACTGAACGACGAAAATCTGGTGGAATTGCTCGGATGGCAGACAAGGAACAGCGCTTCCGGAGTGAACAACTCGAGGAAGCCCTCGCGAAGCAGGACGTCGCGGCGGTGGCGTTCGCGCTGCGCAACGACATCGTGATCGTCCCCCGACTCGTGACCGGCAAGAAGGACATGCAGGTCCGGGTCTTCGGGCGCGAAGGCTCTGAACAGCGCATCCTGCTGCTGTTCTCGTCGGCGGACGCCTACACGGCGATGGTGCCGGACGAGAAGATCCGGCAGGTGATGGTCTACGACGGACCGCGGCTCGAGGAGTTCCTCGCCGCCCACCTCGACATGCTCGAGGGCGTGTTCTTCGACATCGCCGGGCCGAACACCATGCAGGCGACCCCGGGGGACCTGCTGGCCGCATTGCGCGCTTAGGACTGGCCGTCGGGCTGTCCGCGGTGCGCCGTCGGGCTGTCCGCGGTGCGCCGTCGGGCTGTCCGCGGTGGGCCGTCGGCTCAGAACGCGCGGTCGAGCTCGCGCTCGCGAGCCGACTGCGTCATCGAGAACGCCACACGCAGTGCTTCGCGCAGGTGCCCGGAGTCGGCGCCGAGGACGGTGGTGAAGCCGAGTCGGCTCGCTTCGTTCACCCGCTGCTTGGTCCCTGTGGCCGGACGGATCTCGCCCGCCAGGCTGATCTCGCCCACGGCGGCGAGCGTGTGCGGGTACGGGCGGTCCCGTGCCGCACTCGCCAGGGCCAGGGCGATCGCCAGATCGGCACCGGGTTCGGTGAGCTTCATGCCGCCCACCGTCGAGACGTAGACGTCGGCATCGGAGAGCTTGAGGCCGGCTCGGCGCTCGAGCACCGCGAGCAGCATCGCCACGCGTGAGGCGTCGACGCCGTTCACGACCCGTCGGGGCTGCGGTGCGGAGCTCGGGACGATGAGCGCCTGGACCTCGACCGGGAGTGCCCGGCGCCCCTCGAGCGCGACGGTCACGCACGTGCCGGAGACCGGGGTCGCGTTCTTGGACATGAAGAGGCCGCTGGGGTCGGGCACTTCGTGGATGCCGTCACCACCCATGTCGAAGCACCCGACCTCGTCCGTGGGCCCGAAGCGGTTCTTCAACGCACGGACGAAGCGGAGCGCTGTCTGCCGGTCGCCCTCGAAGTGGCAGACGACGTCGACCAGGTGCTCGAGCAGGCGCGGCCCGGCGATCGTGCCGTCCTTGGTGACGTGGCCGACGATCAACACGGGGAGGGCGCGGTCCTTCGCGATGCGGATCAGGGTCGAAGCGACCTCGCGCACCTGGGACGTCCCACCCGCGATGCCGTCGATCGAGCTGGAGGAGATGGTCTGCACGGAGTCGGCGATGAGCAGATCCGGCTTGACCTGGTCGATCTGGCCGATGATGACGCCGAGGTCGACCTCGCTCGCCAGGTAGAGGTCGTCGTGCATCGCCCCGGTGCGCTCGGCGCGGAGCCGGACCTGGTCGACGGACTCTTCCGCGCTGACGTAGAGGACGCGTTTGCCGGACGCCGCCGCGCGCGAAGCAACCTCGAGCAACAGTGTCGACTTGCCGACGCCGGGTTCGCCGGACAGCAGCACCGCAGCGCCGGGGACGACCCCGCCGCCGAGCACGCGGTCGAACTCGCCGATGCCGGTCTGCCAGCGCTGCACCGTCGTGCCGCGGGCTTCGGTGATGGGCCGCGCCGCTCGGGCGCCGGTGACGGCCACAGCTGCGGTGCCACGAGTACTCGCCGAGACCGCCGAGGAGTCCTCGACCGTGCCCCAGGTCTGGCACTCGCCGCAGCGGCCGACCCACTTGACACTGGTCCAGCCGCACTCGGTGCATCGGTAGAGGGACTGCGGGCGCGCCATGTCGTCGAGGCTAGGCCGTGCCGCCGACATCGCCGGAGCGGTGCACCGGCTCGTCGGGCAGGGCGATCGACCCCGTCATCCGGTTGCGGATCCGCTCGACGGGACTCGGCCGGTTGGCGTGGTCGAGTGCCTCGGCACCGTCGGTGTCCTGCTCGGCACGAGCGTTCGCGACGGCTCCGGCTTCACGCCCGAGGTTCTCCGCCTCGCGCGCGGACAGGTAGTGCCGGATCGCCGCGACCGTGTCGACCCGGGCGTCGATCGCGGGTTCGAACGCGCTCGCCCAGACCTCGTATCCCCGGTCGTTCGGGTGGAACAGGTCGCCGTAGCTGTTGAAGAACGTGCGGCGGACCCCGACCCGCTTCGTGATCGTGTGCAGCGGCGCGACCGTGAGTCCGAACTCGGCGGCCACACGGTGCACGATCTCGTTCGCCACCGCGACCTTGCGCTCACGGTCCGGCACGAACATGCACGGCAACTCCGCCACCACGGCGTGCGACGGCACCGCACCGTAGATCGCCCGGATGTTCCGCTCGAACTTGTCCGGGTCGAAGTCGGCGATGTCGTTCGCCCCGATCGACACCGTGCAGATGTCGGGCGTGTACTGCCGGAGCTTCGGCAACTGGTCGCGCTTGGCGCCCCACGTCGTCGAGCCCGAGACGCTCAGGTTCACGACCCGCACCGACTCGTGGGACCGGTGCCGGATCCGTCGCGCCAACAGGCCAACGTAGCCGCGAGACGGCACCGTCGCACCGACGCCCTGCGCCGCCGAGTCGCCGATCGCCACGTACAGCAGCTGCCCCTCGTGCTGCTGTCGCTCGTGCCACCAGTCAGCGTGGATCGGCAGCATGTCGACCACCCGTTGCGCAGCCGCCCGTTGGCCCTTGACCCCGGCGCGGGCCCCGACGGCAGCGGCGCCGAGGACACCGGCCCCACCGAGGACGGACGTCAGGAGTGCGATGAGCGTGCGGGTCTTCATGCCGTGGACGGTACGCCCGCAGGCCGAGTCGACGACGTGGGCGGCCTGTGGGTGTGGGAAGAGCCGTGAGGGGGACCGCCTGTGGAGGGCGAGCCGACGTCGGGTGGCGTGACGGGCCTCCCGGATCGTGTAAGATCTTTCCCGGTACCGTGTCCGAGCGGCCGAAGGATCATGTCTCGAAAACATGTGTGGGGGCAACTCCACCGTGGGTTCAAATCCCACCGGTACCGCCACAGAAGACCCCCGTTCACACGGGGGTTTTCTTCTTTCGGGCAGTGGCTCCGGTGCGCATCTGATGCACCTCTTGAGCTGACCGATCCGTGCCGCGGCTGCCTTCCATCTGTCCCGCGATCATGCGCAGCGAAGCGCAAGTCTTCGCCTCTGTCGCCCGCGTGGCGAACCGGAACGAAGCTCACCGCAGCTCCGCGCTGTACAGAGGTCGAGAACTGCGCGCGGTCCAGGGGGAACTCAGCGCGAACCATCACCGCCACGGGCTCCGATCGGCTCTGCACCGCGGATCAGCGGGACCTGCAAATGACCCGCCATTCCACAAGACCGTTCGCGAACGGCACCCCCGAGAAGAGCCCCCGACCGACCGAACTCGGGGCGCATGCGCGCCATCTCGTGTCAACCTGCGGTTGACACGACCGGGGCGGTGGGGAATCCTGTCGGCATGCGGAACACCATGATCCTCGGACTCATCGCCGTCGCCTTCGGGCTCGTCGCCATCGGTACCGGTTACGCCTGGAGCGTCGGGCGCCAAGGTGGACTGCTCGCCGCCGCCATCGGCGCGATCATCTTCGGACTCGTGTTCGCCGTGTTCGCCGTGAGTGCGGCACGAACCCAGCGCTGAGCGCCGTGGACGGCGATGACGGCCTCACCACGCAGCTGCGTGAGGTACTGGCGCGCAACATGCCGGAGGCGGACGAGCACGATTCTGACGTCGCCCCGGAAGCAACCCGCGAGCAGTCGCTCCGAGCCGTCGAGCTGTGCTTGTCGATGCGCGCCTCGCTCCGGGACGTGACCCAGTCGGCAGTCGACGGCGCTCGGAGGAACGGTGCCTCCTGGGCCGAGATCGGCAAGATCCTGGGGTCGTCCCGTCAAGCGGCGCAGCAGCTCTACGGCTCGCCACCGATCACTGCGGAGGCGTCATCGGTCCCGCTGGAGCCGGCAGTGCGCACGCTCTTCCCCGTGACCGCGTTCGACGAGATGGGCAAGCTCGCGCAGCTCGGGGCAGAGGGTTGGCACGCGATCCGGGTCGGCCTCCAGTCGCACGAGCTCGTGCAGGACTCGCGGCCGTGGGAGCACGCACGGGCGGTCCAGGGCAGTCGGAAGTCGTCTCGAATGCTGGAGGAGGGCTGGGGTGTGGTGCCCGGTGGGACGTTCCCGTGGGTCTACTTCTCGCGTCCGGTCCCGATCCCCCCGGACGACGCGACACGCCGGTGAGGACGGCTTCTTCCCTGACCCCATCCGCGGGATAGAACGTTCAGTCGCGGAACCTGTTACGTTCACGGCGTGAGTTTTCTTGGGGGAGACATCCACGGGTTCGCGATGAGCTGGATGCAGGGGGCGCAGGCCACTCGGGTACGTCAGCGCGTCGCCTTCGTGCAGTCGGCGGGGCACGCCGAAGCCGTCGCGACCTCGCGCTTCGGCCGCGGTTTCGACGTCGTGTTCGCGCCTGACGCGCAGGACCACGAGACCGACGGCGCGCCGATCGTGGGCTTCAGCGGCGAGCTCGTCGAGGACGGCGAAGTCCGCCTCGACGACGACCTGATCATCCAGTTCCAGAACTACGCCGTCGCGGAGTTCCTGAGCTTCCCCGGTCCGACCGTGTTGGTCCCGCAGACGGATCGCGACCTCGAGGCCTTCGCGGCCGATCTGGCGACAGCACGTGCCGACGGCGTCTTCCCCGACGTCCTCACCGACCCGCAGGTGGTCATCGGCGACCGGCTCGCATGGGTGGGTGGTGCCGTCCCCACTGAACCGGACTTCGTCTTCGTCACCGAGGACGGGACCGTTTCGTCGTCGCCGTGGGGTCCGCGGTTCGGCCGGCTCGTGGACGGCGAACTCGCTCCGGAGGCCGACTCGGCGCACCGATCTGGTCCGGACGGCGCCCTGCACTTCCTGCAGGCAGTGGAGGCGCTTCGCTACGCCGCAGCGCGCGGCCTCAGCGGCTTGTCCGTGTCGGGGTACGGCGCCTACCTCGACAGCGACACGTCGACCGCATCGGAGCGTCCGGAGCCGAACCCCGGCGCGGTGCTCTTGTTCGACCGCGAGCAGCAGCTGCTCCACGTCTCCGCGCGCCACAAGACCTACGCGCTCACGCGGGACCTGGCGTCCCTCGTCGAGCTCCAGCTCCGTTTCGGCGACCGCGCACTCGAGCACACGGACGAATCGAACACGCTCCGCAGTCTCTCCGGCTCGGAACGGGAGTCCGCCTTGTCCCAAGTGCGTTCGTTCCTCGACCCACTGCTCCAGGCGCACGACGCCGAGCGGGTCGACGCGTGACGACGATCGGGCTCGATGCCCTCCCCACGGAACTGCGTCGTCTGCTCGACGGGTACGCCGGTCAGGTCGACATCGCCGACCTCTACGGTGACCAGGGTTCGACCGTGTACGAAGCGGCGGCTGTTCACGACACCCACGAGATCCGCGAACTCATCCGGGCGACCCGAGGCGTCACCGCCGAGATCCTCGAGTTCGCCGCGGGGTCCGGACGCCTCACCCTGCCACTCGCCGCCGCTGGCCGCGAGCTCGTCGGTGTGGACCTGTCACCGGCGATGATCGCGCTGCTCGACGACAAGCTCGCCGGGCGACATGCTGCGCTCCGAGCGTCGGTGCGGACCGCAGTGTCCGACATGACGACGTACGACGACGGGACGCAGTACTCGACGGCCCTGCTCGGGTGCATCTCCATCTCGCTCCTCGACGACGCGCAACGCGCACGCTTCTTCCGCGGTGCGGCAGATTGGCTCGCGGCCGACGGCGTTCTGCTGATGTCCACCACGGACACGACGAAGCTCGGTGACACCACCGGCAGGTACCAGGACTTCCCCGGGTTGGCCGGCCAGCGCTACCGGCTGTTCGAGGAGATCGACCCGGTTGCGTCGATCCGGCACGTCGGCGTGATCGATCTCGACGACCTGGGCCGCGGATCGCTCACCGTCTTCCTGACGCACGTCCGTGCCATCCCGCCGCTCGTCCTCGAGGCAGAACTCGCCGTCGCTGGCCTGGAGGTCCGTGCGGTCCGACCGGTGGCGACCCCGGACGGCGCCCATCCCATCGTCATCCTCGAAGCGGTGTGGCGTGCTTGACCGGCGGCCGAACAGCGTCTGGCCAGCGCTCGTCCCGCTCGCAGCGCACAACGACCTCGACTCGCAGATCGTCGCCGCCTCCGGCACGACGCTGACCTTCGCGGACGGTTCCGAGGCTCTCTGCGGAACGAGCGGGCTGTGGAACGTGAACCTCGGCTACGGCAACCAGCGCATCGCAGACGCCGTCCACGAGGCCATGGTCCGGGCGTCGTACGTGTCCCTGTTCCGCTACTGGAGTGAGGACATCGAGCAAGCCGCCGTGCGGCTCCGCGAAGTCGCGGGCGCCGACCGGTACGCGCGAGTCCTCTTCACGACTGCTGGTGGATCGGCGAACGACGCTGTCATGAAGCTTGCTCGACACTTCGCCATCCTCGACGGCCAGCCGGCGCGGAAGACCGTCGTCGGGCTCAAGGGCAGCTACCACGGACTCACGTACGGGGCGCATGCACTCAGCGGCGACGACCTCGGTCAATCGCTCTACGGCGTCGACTCGCGGCAGGTCCGTCACGTGACCCCCAACGACCTCGACGAGTTGGAGCGGTTGGTCGCCGCGACCGGTGACCGGATCGCTGCGGTGATCGTCGAACCGATCCTCGGCTCCGGAGCGTTCGCCCTCGCCGACGAGTACGTCCAGCGTCTCTGCGAACTCCGAGACCGTCACGGCTTCCTCATCGTCGCCGACGAGGTCGCCACCGGCTTCGGTCGGACGGGCCTGATGTTCGCGTCGGAGTCCTGGCCATCAGCCCCGGACGTCCTGATCGCCTCGAAGGGGTTGACGAACGGCACCCAGGCCGCTGCAGCGATCCTGGTGGGGTCCCGGATCACCGCTCGGTTCACCGGGAACGAGAGCGTGTTCGTGCACGCGGAGACGCAGGCGGGGACCCCGGTCGTCGGAGCGGCGATCAGCGCGACGATCGACGAGTTCGATCGGCTTTCGGTCGTCGACCGGTCGCAGCAGCTCGCAGCGACCCTCGAGACCGAGCTCACCGCCTTGGCCGCGCAGCATCCCTCGGTGCTCGCGACTCGGGGAGCCGGGAACTTCCGCGCCGTCGCCGTGGCGGATCGGGACGGCCAGCCGCAGCGGGACCAGGCAGCGCTCGCCGCGCTCCGCCGGTCGATCCGCCGAGCGGGGGCGGTCGTGCACCCGGGCCCGGACGGGTTCCAGCTCGTCCCAGCGCTCACCTACACCGTCGGCGACGTGCGTTCCTTGTTCGACGCCGTCCAGGTCGGGCTCCAGGAGTACGACGATGCCTACCTCCGCTGACGGGTTCGGGTGGGTCGTCCACCCCGGTCCGCTCACCGTCGACGCACTCGACGCATTCGTGCGCCGGGTTTCCGAGTGGACCGGTGCCGGCCGGGTCTGCCTCGTGGCGGACCGGAACCACGCATCCGTTCCGACCATCGCCGAGCTGGTCGACACGCTCGTCGAACGCCTCGGCGCGCAGCTGCACCTGGCGTCCGACGACAGTGAGGAGCTCGTCAGGAGCATCGCGGACGCCGGCCCCTGGGACGTGGTGATCGGGATCGGCGGCGGCGTGACGCTCGACGTCGCGAAGCTGGTCGGCCTCGATGCCGACGCCATGCGGCGGGTCACGTCGCCGGGCCGGTCGAGTCGTGTCGTGCTGCCCGACGGCCCGCGGTCGACACGGGTCGCCCTGGTCCCGACGACGTTCGGCACCGGTTCGGAGCTCTCGTCGTCGGCCTGCGTCACGTCCCGGGAACGGAAGCGGCTGGTCTCGGGCGCTGCGCTCGGCGCCGACCTCGTGCTCGCTCGATCGGATCTGCTCGCCAGCCTGGACGACGAGCAGATGACGGAGGGGCTCGTCGAGGTGGTCCTCCGACTCACGACCTTGTACGCCGCGGGCGAGGCGGCGTCGTTCGCGGACGTCGTCACGCGGGCCAGCCTCCGGCAGCTCATGGAGGTGGCCCCGCGTCTTCGTGCCGGTGGACGCGTACCG
This sequence comes from Curtobacterium sp. RIT-PI-V, assembly GCF_025642935.1. Taxonomy (NCBI): domain Bacteria; kingdom Bacillati; phylum Actinomycetota; class Actinomycetes; order Micrococcales; family Microbacteriaceae; genus Curtobacterium; species Curtobacterium sp. RIT-PI-V. The sequence continues at coordinate 75,984 of NZ_JANZKM010000012.1, read as the reverse complement.
GCCGACCTCCGCGCGATCGCCTCGATCAGCGCCTTCAGTCACACCGGGTGGCTGGCGCGCGATCGACCGCCGATGGTGACACTGCCGTGGATCGTCACGACGGAGGCATCCATCGCGTGGTCCTGCACCAAGGCGGTCGCCGCTTCGCTCGTGCTGCCGGGCTACTGGTCCGTGATGCGCGACGGCGACGGCCGGCTCGGGTCGTACCGGAGACTGTGCGAGCTCTGGGCGGAGGCGATGCCGGGGGCGGCGTCGCCTGCCGAGGCGCTCGACGAGATCATCGACGGTCGGCTCCGCCGGCCGTCGACCGACGAGCTCACGCGGCTCGGTGACGACGCCTTCGCGGCGCGCGTCACGGAGCGTTGGGGCGCTGGACTTCCCTTCATGGGGGAGGCGGGTCGTGACGATGTCCGCAAGGTCATCGACGCAGCACTCGCTCGAGGGAGATCGGTCGCACTGACCGTGTGACCAAGAACTGTTTGAAGGGAGGGACAAACATGCAGGAACTCAAGACGAACACCATGCTCAACCTCGGCGCGACCGAGCTGGAGGACATGGAGGCACCGGACTTCTGGGGCGGCTTCGTGGTCGGTGTCGGCTCGGCCATCGCCGCAGCCGGCGCAGCAGCCGCGATCGTGGCACTGACCTGATCCTCGGCCCTTCTGGGGCGAACAGGTCGACCAACCATCTGACAACGAACTGAAAAGGAGTGTGACATGACCGAGACGATCACTTCGGTGGGCACCCTCGACTTTGCCGTGAGCGAGCTCGAGGACCTCGAGGCACCCGGCTTCTGGGACACGGCCGCGGGCTTCGCGGCCGGTGCCGTCGTCGGCGCCGGCATGGTCGCCGGTGGGGTCCTGATCCTCACCTGATGACCGTCGAGGGGCGGTCGGCGCTTGCGTCGATCGCCCCTCGATCCGCAGAGATCCGCAGAGATCCGCTGAGATCCGCTGAGATCCGCACACCCGCCAGTACCCGACCACCTGCCCGAGTACCCAGAGGAACGCATCATGAACCTGGCCGAGTTCGACGGCTTCAGCAAGACCTACGGCGGCAGACAGGTCGTCGCCGACCTGACGTTCGCCGTCCCCGAGGGACGCGTCGTCGGGTTGCTCGGCAAGAACGGTGCTGGCAAGTCCACCGCGTTGCGCGGCCTCCTGGGCCTGGTCCGACCGACGTCGGGACGAGCGCTCGTCCACGGCGTGCCGTTCTCGACGTTGTCGCAGCCCGCGAAGGTCGTCGGGTACAGCGTCGACGGCGTCCAATCCCTGCAGCATGCCCGGGTCGGCGATGACCTGCGGACGTGGGCGGAGCTCGTCGGCGCCTCGCGAGACCGTGTCGAGTCACTGCTCGAGATCGTCGGCATGACGGAGCACCGCCGCACGCGCGTCCAGAAGCTGTCGACGGGGCAGAAGCAGCGCCATGCGCTGGCGATCGCGCTGCTCGCCGAACCTCGCCTCCTCATCCTGGACGAGCCGACGAACGGCCTGGACCCACAGGGCATCCGGTGGCTCCGGGAACTCATCCGTCACTACGCCCAGCAAGGGAACAGCGTGCTGATCTCCAGCCACATGCTCGCCGAGGTCGAACACACGGTCGACGACGTCGTCATACTCGACCGGACGGTCCGCTACTCGGGCACCCTGGCTGACCTGACGGTCGGCGGGGCATCACTCGAGGACCGGTTCTTCGACCTCGTCCCGACGCCCGCTGCAGCCGGATCGGGGCGGTGAGCAGGATGACCACCGCCACCATGCTCCGTTCCGAGGTCCGCCGCGCCTGGCTCGGCAGGGCAGTCCCCTACTTCCTGGTCTTCGGCGTCCTGCTCACCGCACTGTCGGCGGCGGGGACGTTCTCGGGTGTGACGGACCAGCTCCGGACGCCCGACGGCGACGTCGACGTCACCGTGACGATGGTCCGCACCTGGTTCGCGCTGTCCCTGTTCATCGGGATGGCGACGGCCTTCGACGCTGCACGCGAGGTCAGCTCGGGTGTGGCGAGCCGGGTGATCACGGCCCTCGGCAGCCGCACGGCGTACTTCACCGGGAAGGCTGCGATCGGCGCGTTGACCGGGTTCGTCGGCGCGCTCCTCGGCGCTGCGGCCTCCGTCGGGTTCGCCGCGATCCTGCTGGCGATGAACGACTCGGCGTTGCACATGTCGAAGGAGGCGTGGCTGATCGTGCTCGGCTGCGCAGTGGTCAACACCGTCGCAGGCCTGTGGGGGACGCTGATCGGCCTCCTGACCCGCAACGCGATCGTGGCGATCATCGTCGTGTTCGCGCTGTGCATGCTCGTCGAACCGGCCCTGCAGGCATTCGTGCCGAGCGTCGGGAAGTTCTTCATGACGAACGCGATGGCATCGGTCTACATCGACGCACAGGAGCACCTGCTGTCGGTGCCGAGCGCGAGCGCCGTGATCGTCGGTTGGCTCGTCGTGCTCGGGCTCGGCGCGTTCCAACTGACCCGCACGAAGGACCTTCGTTGACGGAACCCCTCGGCGCGATCCCGACCCTCGCTCCCGCTGCGTCCGTCAACCACACCGCCGAGGGATGGGTGGGGGTCAACCCGCACGGGAAGGCGTACGGGCTCGGTCCGGCCATCGCGTTGTACGCGATCGCGCTGGCGAGCGTCCGGACGGACGAGGAGCTGCGGAGTCGGTTGCGCGCCGACACCGGTCAGGAGTGGACCGACGCGGACCTGTCCGAGGCCCGTGGACAACTCGCGCAGCTCGGGTTCCTCGACGACGAGACCGGGTCGGCTGCGTCGCAGAAGCGACGGGTCCGGTACGTGCCACCCCTCACGGTGCAGGTGACGCTCGCCAACCCGGAACGGCTCTTCTCGCTCCTGCAGCGACTGCTCGGCAAGGTCAGTACTCGGACGGTGTTCGCGGTCGCGGCGTCGGCAGTGGTCGCGGGTCTGGTCGCAGCGGTCATCAACCGGGACGTCGTGATCACGAGTGTGACCCATCCGTTGGGGTTGTCCGAGTACCTGCTGCTCGTGGCGATGCTCACCGTCGCGACCGCGTTGCACGAAGCCGGGCACGCTGCCGCGCTCGCACGCCTCGGCGGCCGCCCTCGCCGCGTCGGTGTGATGCTCTTCTACCTGCTGCCTGCCTTCTTCTGCGACGTCTCCGATGCCTGGCGGGTGGGGGACCGGCGCCAACGGGCGCTCGTCGCGGCGAGCGGTGTCCTCGTGCAGGTCACACTCGCTGGGCTGGCCGAGGTCGTCGCCGCGCTGTTGCCGGCAGGGTCGACCTGGCAGGAGTTGCTCGCGGCGTTCGGCGTCGTCTCGTTCCTCGCGGCCCTCGTCAACGCCATCCCGTTCGTGAAGTTCGACGGGTACATCGCCCTCATGGCGCTCACCGGCCACAACTTCCTCCGGCGCGACGCGATCCTCGAGGGACGCCGGCTGCTCGCCCGTGCGCTCTTCACCCGACGGGTGACGTACGCGTTCCCCGAGGTCCGGTGGCTGCGCTGGTACGGGATCGGCTGCATCCTCTTCCCGGCCTACCTGGTCGCCTCGGCGATGTGGCTGTGGCTCGGTGACCTCCGTGCCTTCGGGACCGTCGGGAGCGTGATCGGGCTGGTGGCCGTCCTCGCGTTCGTCGTCGCGATCGCCCGTGAGGTTGGTCGAGTACTCCGAACGGCGATGGACGCCGGTGTGCACGTCGTCCGTGTGGGCGCCTCGGCCGTCGTGCTGGTCGGCGTGGTGGCCGCAGCGGGGCTCCTCATCACGACGCCGACGGTCACCGTGAGCGGCTACGTGCGGGACGGCGAGGATGTTCGCCTCGTCCTCCCGGTCGGTGCCGACAGTGCTTCCCTTGCCTTGCCGGCTCGTGCCGTCCTGCGCAGCAACGGACTGTTCCTGCACGAGGGTGCGGTGGAGGCTGGGGTCGCTGCGGGAACGCGCTTCGAACCCGAGGTCGTGCCGTTCGCGGCCGTCGCTCCGGTGCGGACCTCGAGTGTCGAGTTCCGCGGCCTCACCGCCCCGCTCGCGATCAAGGGTCAACGGGTCGAGGTCGAGGAGTTGGATCCGGCAGGCCAGGCGCTCGTGTACGGGGCGCCCGCGCCGCTGTGGCTGGCGCTCTGGGGCGCCCTGGTCTGACCCGCGGGGGTCCGGCTCAGCGCCGCTTGCGCAGCGCGTTCGTCGCCCAGAGTGCGACGGCGATCAGCACGGGCTGGAACAGGAGCCGGACGAACCGCTTCGTGTCGGTGTCCAGACCGAAGCCGTCGCGGTGGTGCATCCACTGGGCGATGTTGCCCGGGAAGATCGCGGTGAAGAACACCGCGGCGACCCACCCGACGGTGGCCTGCCGGCGGACCAGCAGCATCAGTGCGGCACCGAGGGAGATCTCGGCGATGCCCGAGGCCAGGACCGTGACGTCCGGGTCCAGGGGGACGAACTCCGGCACCTGGGCCCGGAACTCCTGACGGGCGACGGTGAGGTGGCTGATGCCGGCCCAGGTCATGGCGGCTCCCAGCAGGATTCGGACGACGGTCCGGGGCTTGGTCGAGCGGGAAGTGCGGCGGCGGGAGGTCATCAGCGGCACGTGCCTTTCACAGGGGATGGTGGAGCGGTGCGTCGACCGACGCTGCGGATGCGACGCCGGCGGGTGAGTTCGAACACGATCACTGCACCGGTCGCCGCGAGGAGGCCGACGCGATGCGCGCGGGCCACCGCCGTCGCGCCGGAGACGGCCAGCGCTGCGGCGGCGACGGTCCCTACGGTGACGGTGCGGTCCTCGAGGTCGATGCCGGTGCGCACTGCTCCGAGTGCCGTCGCTGCGGCTGCGGCAGCCGTGGTCCACGGACGTGCGCCCCGCGCGAGGGTTGCGCCGGCTGCGATCTCGAGCAGCGGCACCAGGAGTGCGTGCGGGAGGCCGGGCACGAAACCGCGTTCCCGCATCCGGTGCGCCCGGACCGGCAGGGGTTGCGTCATCGACGTGCCTGCTCCGTGCAGGGCGAGGAGCGTGCCGGCGGACCGGATCATCGGCTGTGCGCAATCATGTTGTGCACAACCTAACACGATGGCCCGCCGAATGCGCCTCAGCGGCCCGCGTCCCGCGCAGCCACGCGTCGCCGAACCGCCGCCGTCCACCCGAGCGAGATGGCACCGGCACCGAGCAGCGCCTTCACCGCGCCGCCGAGGACGAACGGGTACAGCCCGAACTCGAGCGTCTGCTGCAGGTCGAGCCCGAGCGACACCGCGAGCCAGACCATGCCGGCCGCGAAGGTCACGACGGTGCCGAGCGCGAAGGACAGCACCGAGTTCCGCAGCGGGCGGTCGCCGAAGCGTTCGGCGATCCACCCGACGAGGGCAGCGGCGGCGATGAACCCGACGATGTACCCGCCGGAGGGACTGACGAGCACGCCGACCCCGGCCGAGCCACCCGCGAAGACCGGCAGCCCGACGACTCCGAGCAGCGCGTAGACGAGCATCGACAGGGCACCGCGGCGCGCACCGAGGGCGCTGCCGACCAGCAGGACGGCGAGCGTCTGCCCGGTGATCGGGACGGGCCAGAGCGCGACCGACACCTGTGCGGCGCTGGCGGTGAGCAGCGCACCACCCAGGACGAGCGCGGTGCTCACGACCGCGGTGCGGGGGAGCAGGGCGTCGGCGAGCGGACGGTGTGCGGTGGGGGAGAGCGCGGTCATGACAGAACCTCCAGGTGGGGCGACGGAGACGAACGGAACAGCGGGTCAGACGGTGACGGCGACGAGCAACGACTCACCCTCGCGCCGGGCATCCGCGACTGCAGCGGTGTCGAGCCCGCACGCCCGCAGGCAGGTCGCGACGATGGCGTCGCGGTCGGCCTCCTCGACACCTCCGACGCGGCGGAGCTGGATGACGGTCTCGGCGAGCTGGATGAGGATCCCGCCGAGCCGGGCGGGAACGATCGAGGCATCGACGTCGTCGGCGGCGGCGAGCGACCCGAGGCGCCCGTAGGCGTCTCGCAGCTCGACCCGCTCGGCCCGGAAACCGTCGTAGCGCTCCCCCTGCACCTCGGGCAGCAGGTACAGCGTGCCGATGTTGTGCGGGGTGCGGGCGAGGGTCTCCACGTCGATCAGGACGAGCGCGGCCAGGGCACCGGCGGCGGTGGCGGACGCCGGGACCCGCTGTTCGAGCTCGCGGACGAGCTCGAGGCTCGGCCGGACCGAGGTCGTCAGGAGTTCGACGAGCATGTCGTCCTTGCCGGCGAAGTGGTAGTACAGCGAGGCCTGGCGGATGCCGACCCGCTCCGCGATGGCTCGGGTCGAGGTGGCGCTGATGCCGTTCTCGACGAACAGTGCGGCGGCGGCGTCGAGGATCTGGTCGCGGGGACTGAGCGCCGAGTCGGCGTTCGGGACGGCCCTCGGGCGACCGGGCCTGGCCGGTCGGTCGTCGGAGGACATGGAGTCATCCTCCCAGCGCGGCGTCATGCCTGCTCGCGGTAGGCCCGCCAGCCGCCGAACGCCGTGATGTCGAGTGCGCCCTCGACGGCGAAGGGTTCGACCAGGAACCCGGTGACGTCGGTGCCGTCCTCGAGTGCCACGGTGCCGATGGCCATCGGCGCGGGCAGGGACGCCACGAAGGTGCCGAACCCGGCGGCGGGCAGCCGCCAGACCTCACCGGCGATGCCCGACCCCGAGCCCGAGCCCGAGCCCGACCCCGACCCCGACGCGAAAGCGCCGGACGCGACCGGCCCCACCCGGACCAGCCCGGGCTTTGGCGGCACCGTGTCGAGGGCGTACAGCCGGTAGTCGGACGCGGTGCGGGCCTCCCGGACGAACGATCCGCCGGACGCGACCAGCTGGCCGTTCAGCGGCTGGTCACGGAGGTGCGCTCCGACGACCAGCAGGTCGACGGTGGGCGCGAGGAACGCGGCGCCGAGCGCCGCGAGCCGTCGGTCGGTGAACGCGGGACCGGTCAGCATGACCCCGAACGGCAGGCCGTCGACGAACCCGGCAGGGACGGCGAGCGAGGCCATGTCGAGCAGGTTGGCGAAGTTCGTGTACCGACCCATCCGGCTGTTCGCGCCGATCGGATCGGCCGCGACCTCGTCGAGGGTGGGGTGCCACGTCGTGGTGGGCGTGAGGAGCGCTGTGGTGCCGGCGAGGGCGGCGCGTCCCGCGGCGCCGAGGACGTCGAGGCGTTCCTGGTCCGCGAAGAGGTCCGCTGCCGTGGGTCGGGCGCCACCCAGGACGATCGTGGCGACCGACGGGTCCAGGTCGTCGCCGACCAGGTTGCGGTGCGCCTCGACGTGCGCGCCGACGGCGGCGTACCGCTCGGCGACGAACGCGCCGTCGTAGAGCAGCGACGCTGCGTCGAGCAGGGGTGCGATGTCGACCTCGACCACCTGGTGGCCGAGTGCGCGGAAGCGCTCGACGGCGGCGGCGAAGGCCTCTGCCCAGCCCGGCGCGAGGCCCTCGAGCTGCGACGGCAGCGGGATCGCGATCCGCGGGACGGCGGGCACGTCGGCGAGCGCGACGTCGAGGCGGGAGAGCGGGTCGGTGTCGTCCGGCCCGGCCATCAGCTCCGCCGCCGTGCGGGCGAGGTCGAGCGATCGGGCGAAGACCGTGACGCAGTCCTGCGAGCGGCAGGCCGGCACGACACCGGTGTTCGGCACCAGGCCCTTGGTCGGCTTCACACCGACCAGGTTGCCGAGCGCCGCCGGCACGCGGCCGGAGCCCGCGGTGTCCGTGCCGAGTGCGAAGTCGACGATGCCGAGCGCGACGGCTGTGGCGGAGCCGCTCGACGAGCCGCCGGAGATCCGCGTCGGGTCCCACGCGTTCCGGACCGCGCCGAAGGGCGACCGGGTGCCGACCAGGCCGGTGGCGAACTGGTCGAGGTTCGTCTTGCCGACGACGACCGCGCCGGCGGCGCGCAGGCGGGCGACGGCGGTCGCGTCGGCGGCGGGTTCGTACGCGTAGGAGCGGGCGGCTGCGGTCGTGGGCAAGCCGGCCACGTCGATGTTGTCCTTCACGGCGAACAGCAGGCCGGCGAGGGGGAGCGTCGGGTCGACGGCCTCGGCCTCCTGCAGGACCGCGGCGCGGTCGCGCAGGGTGATCCAGACCTCGGGCCGGTCGACGGCGTCGATGCGGGCGAAGGCGTCGCGGACGCGGTCCGCAGCGGCGCTCGCCGCGCTCACGCTCCCGCTCCGATCGCGGCCAGGACCTGCCCCGGTGCGACCTGGTCGCCCGGCTTGACGTAGACCTCCAACACGTGGCCTTCCACCGGTGCGTGCACCATCGACTCCATCTTCATCGCCTCCACGGCCAACAACTTCTGTCCCTCGTCCACCCGGTCGCCCGGTCGCACGTCCACCTGCCACACCGTCGAGGTGAAGGGCGCGGTCACGGCCGTCGCCCCGGCGGGCAGGACGACCTCGTCCGCCACGACGGCGGCCGGTTCGTCGCGCACGTCGAACTCGCCGGAGGCTCGCCACCGCTCCTTCTCCTCGCCGAACGCTCGCGCTTGCTGCGCCCGGAAGTCCGCGATCGAGCCCGCGTTCGCCTCGAGGAAGCGGTTGTACGACGCGATCGAGAACTCGCCGTCGACGGTCTCGAACGAGCCCCGTCCGGCGTCGGTCTCGGCTCGCAGCTCGAGCAGCTCGTCCGCGCCGACCGGGTACCACTCGATGCGATCGAAGAAGCGCAGCGCCCACGGGTCCTCCTGGAACAGCCCGCCGCGGCGGAACCGGTTCCAGATCTGCACGGTGCGCCCGACGAACTGGTAGCCGCCCGGCCCCTCCATGCCGTAGATGCAGAGGTACGCACCGCCGATCCCGACGGAGTTCTCGGCGGTCCAGGTGCGGGCCGGGTTGTACTTCGTCGTCACGAGACGGTGCCGGGGGTCGAGCGGTGTGGCGACCGGGGCGCCGAGGTAGACGTCGCCCAGGCCGAGCACGAGGTAGCTCGCGTCGAAGACGGTGCGGAAGACGTCGTCGACGCTCTCCAGACCGTTGATGCGCCGGATGAACTCGATGTTCCAGGGGGTCCACGGTGCGTCGTTCCGCACGCCGTTCATGTACCGCTCGATGGCGAGGCGCGTGGCGGGGTCGTCCCACGACAACGGGAGCTTGACGGTGCGCGACGGCACGACGAGCTGGTCGGTGGGCGGGATCTCGTCCTCGAGTTCGCGGAGGAGCCCGGCCACGTCACGGGCCTTCAGGACCGACGCGTCGGTGTGCACCTGCAGCGAGCGGATGCCCGGGGTGATGTCGAGGACGCCCTTCGGCGCCTCCTGCTGCAGCTTCGTCATGAGCGCGTGCACGCGCATGCGCAGCGCGATGTCGAGCGTCATGTCGCCGTACTCGACGAGCACGTTGTCGTCGCCGTCGCGTCGGTAGGCGACGCTCGGGCGGACGTCGGTCGCCTCCAGGCGGGTGATCACGCCGTCGTCGCCGTCGCCCCCGGTGCGGGGGACGGTCCGGGAGGCCCGGTTCGCCTCGAGCGCGGCGGCGTCGGCTTCGCGGACGGGGACGAACCGGACCGTGTCACCTGGTCGGAGCTGGCCCAGCTTCCACAGGTCGCCGCTGGCGACCACGGCGGGGCAGACGAAGCCGCCGAGCGAGGGCCCGTCCGGACCCAGGATGATCGGGGTGTCGCCGGTGAAGTCGATCGCACCGACCGCGTACGGGGTGTCGTGGATGTTCGAGGGGTGCAGACCGGCCTCGCCGCCGTCCGTCCGCGCCCACTCGGGTCGGGGCCCGATGAGCCGGATGCCGGTGCGCGCCGAGTTGTGGTGCACGCCGTAGTCGGTGGCGTAGAAGACGTCCAGGTCCGCGCGGGTGAAGAAGTCCGGGGCGGCGTGCGGCCCCTCGGTCACGGCGATCTCCCACGCGTCGGTGAGTGCCGTGCGGTGCTCGGCCGGGGTCGGGCCGCCGACCAGGCCCAGTCGGGCGTCGCCGGGGAAGGCGGGGTGCGCCGCGTCGGAGTCCGGGGAGCCCGGCCGCAGGACGTCGCCGGCGAGCAGCGCGCGACCGGCGTGGCCGCCGAAGCCGCCGAGCGTGAACGTGGCGGTGGAGCCGAGGTAGGTGGGGACGTCGAAGCCACCGCGGACGGCCAGGTACGTGCGCAGGCCGGGCCCGGGCGCCGTCCCGACCGCCAGGGTCTGTCCGGCGCCGACGTCGATCGGCTCCCAGAGCGGGACGGGGTCGCCGTCGAGGCTCGCGGGCGCCGGTGCGCCGGTGAGCGCGACGACGGCGGCGGTCGAGAAGCGCAGCGTCGGACCCGTCGCCGTGATCTCGAGCGCGGGAGCGCCGTCGGGGTTGCCCACGGCGCGGTTCGCCTCGGCGAACGACGCGGCGTCGAACGGTCCGCTCGGCGGGACACCGACCTGCCAGTACCCGACCCGGCCGGGCAGGTCCTGGATCATCGTCATGGTGCCCGGTGCGATGACGTCGATGCGCGGGTCCGGGTCGTCGGTCTCGTCGAGCGTCGAGGTGGAGTGCGTGGCGGTGCGGAGCTCGAGGTCGTCGGTCAGTGCTCGGAGCAGCCCGGTGTTCGTCACGATGCCGTCGATCCGCGTGGCGGCGAGGCCGTCGCGCAGCCGGTCGAGGGCGTCGTCGCGGGTCTCGCCGGTGGCGATGACCTTCGCGAGCATCGGATCGTAGAACGCCGAGACCTCGGAGCCGGTCTCGACCCAGCCGTCGACGCGGAGTCCGCTCGGGTCGCCGGACTCGGTGGTCGCGCTCGGGAACACGGCCTGGGTGACGAGGCCGCTCGAGGGCAGCGAGCCCTTCGCCGGGTCCTCGGCGTAGACGCGTGCCTCGACGGCGTGGCCGTTCGGGGTCCAGGTGCGGTCGAACACGTCGGCGTCGATGCCGACGGCGCCGTCACGAGCCAGGCGGAGCATGAGCTCGACGAGGTCGACGCCGAAGACCTCTTCCGTCACCGGGTGCTCGACCTGCAGGCGGGTGTTCACCTCGAGGAACGACGCCTCTTCGCGCACCGGGTCGTAGACGAACTCGACGGTGCCGGCGCTGCGGTACCCGACGCTCGCGGCCAGGCGACGGGCGGACTCGTGCAGCTCGCTGCGGACGTGCTCGGGCAGCGCGGGCGCCGGGGCCTCCTCGATGACCTTCTGGTTCCGACGCTGCAACGAGCAGTCCCGGTCGCCGATCACCGCGACGCGCCCCTGGCCGTCGCCGAAGAGCTGGACCTCGACGTGCCGGGCCGGTCGCACCAGGCGTTCGAGGAAGATGCCGGCGGACCCGAAGGCCGCGGTGGCCGTGCGGGTGACGCTCGTGTACGCCGCGCGCACCTCGTCGAGGGTCGCGCACGCCTGCATGCCGATGCCGCCGCCGCCACCGGTGGCCTTGAGCATCACCGGCAGGCCGATGCGCTCGGCCTCGGCCACGGCGTCGTCGACGTTCTCGAGCAGGCCGGTGCCGGCGAGCATCGGGACCCCGGCAGCGGCGGCGAGCTCGCGCGCGGTGTGCTTCGCGCCGAAGCGGACGATCTGGTCGGCGGTCGGCCCGACGAACCGGATGCCGGCGTCCTCGCAGGCGCGGGCGAAGTCCGTGTTCTCCGACAGGAACCCGTAGCCGGGGTGGACCAAGCCGGCGCCGGTGTCCTTCGCTGCCTGCACCACGGCGTCGATGCGCAGGTAGGAGTCGCGGGCGGGCGCCGGGCCGAGGCGGACGGCGACGTCGGCGTCGCGGACGTGCGGCGCGGCCCGGTCGGCGTCGGAGTAGACGGCGACGGTCCGCATGCCGAGGGCCTTGGCGGAGCGGATCACCCGGCGGGCGATCTCGCCGCGGTTCGCGACGAGGACGGTGTCGGTGGAGAGCGCGGGTGGTTGGGGCACGGTGTCCTCCGTGTCGGGTGCGGCGATCACGGCTGGACCACGATCATGCGCAGTGGGGTGCAGGAGAAGTCGTTGCACGGGTTGTTCATCTGGGGGCAGTTCGACACGATGACGAGCACGTCGCGTTCGGCCCGGACGGCGACGCGCTTGCCCGGTGCGCTCATGCCGTCGACGATCCCGAGGGCGCCGTCGGCCTCGACCGGGACGTTCATGAACCAGTTGAGGTTCGAGACGATGTCGCGGGCGCCGAGGCCGTGCCGGCCGGCCTCGGCCAGGAAGTTCTCGCGGCAGCCGTGCTGGTACTGGGTGTGGTGGCCGTACCGCAGGGTGTTGGACTCCTTCGAGCACGCGCCGCCGATGGTGTCCTGCCGGTCGATCTCGTTGGCGACGACCGTCATGAGCGGGTGCCCCTCGTTCGACATCAGCACGGTGCCGGTGCGGACGTAGGCGTTCCCCTGGGCCGCGAGGGTGTCCGGGACGCTGTAGCGCTCGTCGGGGTCGTGCGCGTCGTAGACCAGGCAGTCGGCGCTCTGGTTGCCTCCGACGTCGACGATCGTGAGCACCTGGCCGGCGCGGACGACGGCGGACCAGGGCGCGAGCGGCTCGACCCGGTCGTCGCGGACGACTTCGCCGGGCACGAGGGACTCGCTCCAGTCCAGGGCGACGTCGGGGGCGTGGACGGCGCCGACCGGGACGGTGGAGGTGCGGGTGTGCGTCGTCGTGTCGGGCATCAGAGGCCTCGTGCTTCCGCGTAGTCGATCGCGTTCAGGTAGGCGCGGGTGAGTTCCGGCGTCGCCGTGAACCGCTCGTCCGCGTCGGTCGTCGGTGCCCCACGCCAGGCGTGCACCCGGAGCGGGCCGACGGCGTACTCCGGCCGGGGGTCGATGGGGTGCGCGACGTTCGCGACGAGCACGAGCAGCGGCAGCTCGGCGACGAGGGTGACGTGGTGCCCGGCTCCGGCCGACCCCGTGAAGGTCATCGCCCCCTCGTCGTCGATCCGGACGCCCTGGAAGAACGAGACGCTCGGCGGCAGGTCACGCCTCGTCAGCCCGTGCTTGGCGGCGGCCTTCGCGAAGAGCGACCGGCCGCTCGGGCTGGGCCCCTCGGGTGCCGCACCGCCGTACTTCCGCTCGTTCCAGGCGTCGGTCGACGTGCCGCAGAAGGCGTCGTGGTGCCCCGAGGTGTCCTCGACCACCGTCGCCAGGGCACGGCCGTCCCCGCTGAGCAGCGGCGTGCCGACACCGAGGTAGGCCTGCCACGGGATCTTCTGCGTGTCGGCGACGTTCAACCGCTCCCACGGTTCGAGCGCGTTGAACACCAGGAGGTTGGCGCAGGCCTGCCCCGTCGGGTCGTCGAAGCGGAGACGAGAGCCCCTGGCCAGGACCTTGTGCGTGTACCCGCCGGGGGCCACCGTCTCTGCCCAGACGAGCTGTGCGCGGTCCACGCCCTCGGGGGCGAACGGGGACGTCGACGCCGGCAGGTACGGCATGTACTCGGACTGCGTCCCGGCCTGGGCGCGCGCATCGGAACGCGAGGCGAGCACGCTGTCGGTCTGGTGGAGGTCGCGCATGGGGTTCCTTCGGTCAGGCTTCGACGGTCGCAGTCGCGGAGGCGGGTGCCTGGACGGCGGGGACCGAGGCGGTGGACGGGACCTCGGCGAGGGTGATCGGTCCGTGCGCACGGTGCCGCCGGGCCGACCACACCCAACCCACGAGCAGGACGGCGCCGATGAACAGCAGGGCGCTGTACTGCAGCCACCACGAGTTCCCGGTCAGGTCGTAGATCTCCGGGCGCGGCCAGATGAGGTTGACCGCCATGCCGATCTGGAAGGCGACGGCGAGGGCGTTGAGCGGGATGCCCCACCGGCCGAGTGTGAACAGCGGCTTGCCGTCCTCGTCCACGCCGGCGGGGAAGCCGGACCGTCGGAGCCGGATGCGTTGGACCAGCAGGGGGCCGGTGACGCCGAGGTAGGCCAGGTAGAGCATCGCGATGCACAGGCTGGACAGGGCGGTGAAGATCGCGGACTGACCGATGTTCACGGCGAGTGCGAGGCCGGCACCGACACCGACGACGATCGACGCGGCGATCGGTGTCCCGGTCCGGGGTGAGACCCGAGCGAGCGTGCGGTGGAAGGGCAGGGCCTTCTCGCGGGCCATCGAGTAGACCATGCGCGCACCGGCGGTCTGCACGGCGAGGGTGCAGGCGAACACGGCGACCGCGACGGTGCAGAGCAGCAGCCGGCCGAAGACGTCGCCGAGCGTCGAGGTGATCACCCAGGCGAGTCCCTGCGTCGCCAGCTTGCCGTCGGTCAGGCTCGGGGCGGCGACCAGGGCGCCGATGATGAGCAGCCCGCCGCCGAGGCCGGAGACGGTGAGCGCGCGGACGATCGTCTTCGGGGTGGTCCGGCGCGGGTTGTGCGTCTCCTCGGCGAGCTCACCGGCGGAGTCGAAGCCGACCATCACGTAGGCAGCCATCAGGGACGATGCCAGGAACGCCCAGACGTACGGTTCGGTGCTCGTCGAGCCGGCGGTCGTGAACACCACCGCAGGGCTGCGGTGCGGCAGCAGGAAGAGCGCGCCGATGAGCACGACGACGCCGATGATCTCGATCAGCACGCCGAAGCTCGTGACCCGCGCCATCAGCCGGACGCTCGTGATGTTCACCAGGGTCGTCACGACGAGCATCACGATGCCGAGCACCACCGCGTTCGCAGCACCGGTCGACGAGGCGAGGGAGGGGTCGGCTCCGGGGCCGCCGACGACCTGGAACCCGTTCCAGATCGCAGGGAGCACGGCCTGCACCGCGATGGCTGCGACGGCCACGGTGAGGATCTGCCCGATGATCATCGTCCACCCGGTGAACCACCCGAAGCGCGCGCCCGCCAGACGACTGGACCACTGGAAGATCGCGCCCGAGATCGGCCACCGGGCGGCGAGCTGCGCGAAGTTCAGCGCGACGAGCAGCTGGCCGCCGAAGACGAGTGGCCAGGCCCAGAAGAACGCGGCACCGCCGAGTCCGAATCCGAGGCCGAACAGCTGGAAGACGGTGGTCAGGATCGAGACGAACGAGAACCCGGCCGCGAACGACGAGAACGAGCCGACCCCGCGGTGGAGTTCCTGCTCGTAGCCGAGTCGGGCGGAGCCTTGGGTGTCGACGGGGTCGACGCTGGACGTGGCGCGCGGTGCGTGGAGCGGTGACTCTGGAGAGCGCATGGCTGCAGACCTTTCGCGGAGTACCTGTCGGGCGACAGGTAGTGCGACCAGTGTCGTGCGGACCCGTGTCGCCGTCGTTGCCCGGCTGTTTCGGGCACGTGACGGAAGGGGCTCGCGTGTAAACGTTCGGAGTCGAGCGAGGAGCTCGGCGACACGTGTGGACAAGAGGGATCCAAACCGATGTAGATTGGATCCGTCAAGTCCGCCACCGCGAAAGGCACGTCGTGATCCAGACCGTCCTCGGCCCCGTCGAGTCGTCCGGGATCGGTGCGGTGTCGATGCACGAGCACCTGCTGACCGACGCGAGCGCCCTGCAGCGGCCCGGTGTCGAAGCGCTGGAACCGAGCCTCGCGGTCACCGCGGACCTGGCTGCCGCCCTGCGGTGGAGCCAGCTCGCACTCGCGGACAACCTGCGCCTCGACGACGTCGACCTGCTCGCCGACGAACTCCGCACCGCGCGGAACAGCGGCCTCGGGCTCGCCGTCGACCTGAGCTCCCTCGGCTTCGGCCCCGACCACGCCCGGCTGCCCGAGCTGTCACGGGCGAGCGGCGTCGGGATCGTCGCCGGCTACGGGGCCTACCTGCCACGACTGCTGCCCGAGTGGTACCTCGACCTGGACACCGACGGGCGACAGGGGCTCTTCGAACGGGCGCTGACGGACTCGGTACCCGGCACCACGTACCGCGCCGGGCTGCTCGGCCTGATGGGGACGACGACGGCGTTCGCGACCGCCGACGGACTCGAGGAACGCCGCAGTCTCACGGCGGCTGCACGAGCGGCGGCGACCACCGGCGCGGCCGTCGTCGTCCGGCTGGCCGCCGACGCCCGGAACGGCCTCGAGGTGCTCGCGCACGTCGTGGCCGAGGGGGTCGACCCGAGCCGGGTCGTGTTCTCGACCGTCGACGAGTTCCTCGACCTGCCCTACCTGCGCGACCTCGGCCAGGCAGGAGCCGTGCTCGAACTCTGCTTCGGCAACGAGGGCTCGCACGTCGGTCGCATCCGCAACGCCAGCGATCCGCAACGGCTCGACGCCTTCCTGGCCCTGCGCGAGAGCGCCCCCGACACCCGCTGGGTCTTCGGCCACGCCACCTGGACGAAGGGCCAGCTCCGTCGGTACGGCGGACACGGCCTCGACCACCTGACCGCCCGGGTCGTCCCCGGCCTCCGCGCACTCGGCGTACCCGACGAGGTCCTCACCCGGATCACGGTCGACGAGCCCGCTCGACTGCTCGACCGCCCCTGACCGAGCACCCCGACCCACCGCACCCACGTCCCACGAAGGAACCGTCATGAGAGACACGCTCGCACCCCTGGCCCCGCTCGAGCCGTTCCTCGTCGACGGCACCTGGACCGCACCCGACGGCGCCGAACTCCTCGACGTGCTCGACCCCGCCACCGAGGTGCTGCTCACCCGGGTGCCGCAGGCCGGTCCGGCCGACGTCGACGCCGCCGTGGCCGCCGCGCGCCGGGCACACGAGGACCGCCGGTGGAGCGGGATGAGCCCGCACGACCGCAGCCGCATCCTGAACCGGGTCGCGGACCTGATCGAGGAGCGGCTCGAGGAACTCGCCGTGCTCGAGACCCGCGACAACGGCAAGCCGATCGAGCGCTCCCGCGCCGACACCGCGACCTCGGCCCGGGTGTTCCGCTACTACGCCGGCGCTCCCTCGCGCCTGACCGGCACGGTGGTCCCCGTCGACGGCGGAGCGCACCACGTGTACACGACCCTCGAACCGGTCGGCGTCGCGGCGCTCATCCTGCCCTGGAACTTCCCGATCATGACCGGCGCGTTCAAGCTCGCACCGGCGCTCGCCGCGGGCTGCACGGTGGTCGTCAAGCCGGCCGAGCAGACCCCGCTCACGATGCTCCGGGTCGCCGCGATCTGCGAGGAAGCCGGTGTGCCCGCCGGGGTCGTCAACGTCCTGACCGGCGACGGCCGGGTCGGTGCCGCGCTCACCGCGCACCCCGGTGTCGACAAGGTCTCGTTCACCGGCAGCACCGAGGTCGGCCGCAAGGTGATGACCGCCGCGAGTGCGGACTTCAAGCGCCTGACCCTCGAGCTCGGCGGCAAGAGCCCGAACATCGTGTTCGAGGACGCCGACCTCGACGCCGTCGTGCTCACCGCGATGCGTGCGTCGTTCGGGCACTCCGGCCAGATGTGCACCGCGGGCAGCCGCCTGCTCGTGCAGCGGTCGGTCCTCGACGAGGTCACCGAGCGCCTGGTCGCCGCCGTCCGGAAGGTCCCCGTCGGCGACGGGCTCGACGGCGGGATCACCGTCGGACCGCTCGTGTCCGAGGAGCAGCGGCAGCAGGTGCTCGGGTACATCGAGCAGGGCAAGGCCGAGGGGGCGACGGTCGCGGTCGGCGGCGGCGTGCCCGAGCGCCCGGGCTACTACGTCGAGCCGACGCTCTTCACCGGCGTCTCGAACACGATGACCATCGCGCGCGAGGAGATCTTCGGGCCCGTCGTCGGTGTCATCCCGTTCGACGACGAGGACGAGGCGATCGCCATCGCGAACGACCAGACGTACGGCCTGGCCGCCGGGGTGTGGACCCGTGACCTGTCCCGCGCCCACCGGATGGGCCAACGGCTGCACGCCGGCACCGTGTGGGTGAACACCTACAACCTGTTCGACCCGGCACTGTCCTTCGGCGGGGTCGGCGAGTCCGGCCTCGGCCGCGACCTCGGCGAAGAGGCCCTGCGCGCGTTCTGCGAGTCGAAGAGCGTCGTCATCGCGCTCTGAGGTCGCGACCGGTGCCGCCGCCGTCGTGCCTGCCGAGTGCGGGCACCGCGGCGAGCTGCAAGGCGGCGAGGACGACGAGCGCCCACCCGGAACCGACCGCCGACACCAGGACCCCGCCCACGAGTGAGCCGACGGCGTAGCCCGCGCTGGTGACGGCCGAGAAGACGCCGACGCCGGTGGCCCGGGTGCGGTCGTCGAGCGTCCGGGTGCTCAGGATCGTGAGCGTCGGGAACAGCGGCGAGTACCCGGCACCGACCAGGACGGCACCGGCGGCCGCGGTCGGGAAGTCGTGTGCGACCGCGAGGACGACCAGCCCTGCGGCGAGGACGACCAGAGCTCCCCGTGCGGTGCGGACGGGCCCGATCCGGTCCGGCAGTCCGCCGAGGAGCAGTCGCACCCCGACGACGCTCGCTGCGAAGACCGTGAAGACGTTCGCGGCCCCGGTCAGTCCCTGCGCGCCGACGCCCTGCCCGACCAGGTGCTGGATGAGGAACGCGATCATGAAGCCCTCGGCCGCCCAGGCCACGAGTCCCGCCGCACCCGGTCGTACGACGGCCCGCAGCACCGCCGCGAGACCCGCACCGGCCGGTCGTGCCGGGCTGCGGTGCACCGGAGCCGACCCGCCCCGCGTGAGCAGTGCCACTCCGAGCCCGGCGAGCTGGATGCCGATCGCGACGACCCACACGGTGCGGTGTCCGGCCGACTGGTACAGGTTCTCGCCGACCACGGGCCCCAGGGCGAGACCGATCCAGACGGCGAGCCCGAACAGGCCGAGTGCGCGGCTCCGCTGGGTCACCGGGACCTCGGCGACGACCCAGGCAGTCAGGGCGGTGGCGGTGGCCGCGTTGCCGGCGCCGAAGACGAGCCGGCTGACCGCAAGGCTCGGGACGCTCAGCGCGACGAGCACGATGCCGAGTCCGGCCGCCGCCAGCAACCCGGCACCGAGGATGACACGTCGTGGACCGAGCCGGTCGCTCAGGATGCCGGCGAGTGGCATCGCGCCGATCGCCACGAACCCCGCGAGCGACACGAGCAGCCCACCGACGGCGGGGTCGGCGCCGAGCTGGTCCGTCGCCACCCGCGGCACCACCGGGGTGCTCGCACCGTTGACGACGTAGCCGGCGGTCGACGCCGCGACGAGGAGCCAGAACGCGGTCCCCCGCGTGCCGGTCTCGGCGAGCGGTCTCACTCCCCGGCTCGGCGGGGGCGGCACTCCAGGCTGAGCCAGAGCTCGAAGCAGGCGCTCCGCGACAGGGCGGTCGCACCGATCGACGCGCGGCCCATCCGGCCGACGTCCGGTCCGAAGACGTCGAACAGCAGGTCGCTGGCCGCGTTCGACACCTGGTTGAGCTGCTCGAACCCGGGCGGGCAGAGGACGAAGCACAGCCCGCGGGACAGCGCAGTGACCTCGTCGAGTGAGCCGAGGGCGTAGCGGATCATGCCGAGGGCGTTGACCGCGGTGTAGCGGGCCGCTTCACGAGCCTGCTCGAGGGTGATGTCGACCCCGACCGACCCCGGGTGCAGCATCGTGCCGTCCCGCGACTCCGGGGTCATGCCGCTCAGCTCCAGCAGGTCGCCGGTGCGGTGGAACGCGCGGAGCGAGCTGCCGTACCGGCCACCGTAGGGCGGGTTCGCGTAGTCCGGGATGACGAGTCCGAGTTCCTGCGCGCGGGCTTCAGCGGAGTGTTCCATGGGACAACAGTATCCGGCGGTGGCGGTAATGGATACAACCTGTTTATGATGGGATCCATTCAGCGTCCGGGGGTGGCGCGCACGAGGGAGGACCCGCGACATGACGATCGGTCTCGAGGACGGCACGATGGCCGCCCAGGCAGTGACGGCGATCGACGTGGCCGCCGAGCGGTCTCGCACCGCCGGCACCGCAGGGCGCCACTACTTCAACGCGGCCGGCGCGGGCCTGGTCAGCGACGGCGTCCTGGAGGCAGTGGTCACCCACCTGCGCCGGGAACAGCGGGTGGGTGGGTACGAAGCCGCCAACCAGGTCGCCGACGAGGTCGCCGGCGTCTACACCGCGGCCGCCACCCTGCTCGGGTCGGCGCCGGACGAGATCGCCCTGTTCGACAGCGCCACGAGCGGCCTGCGCGGTGTCTTCGACGCGCTGCGGCTCGGCGCCGGGGACACGGTCGTCGCACCCCGATCCAGCTACGTCAGCCAGGCGCTCCGGTTGTTGGCCATGCAGCGGCACGACGACGTGCGGCTCGAGGTCGTGCCGAGCGACGCCACCGGTGCCATGGACCTCGAGGCCCTGGACCGCGCCGTCGCCGGAGCGAGCGGCCGTGTCGTCGTGAGCGCGGTGCACGTGCCGACCTCGTCCGGCCTCGTCGAACCGATCGCGGAGATCAGCGCCGTCGCCCGTCGCCACGGCGCCCTGACCGTCGTCGATGCCACGCAGTCCGTCGGCCAGATCGACATCGACGTGCGCGCCGTCGACTGCGACGCCCTCGTCACCACCGGCCGGAAGTTCCTGCGCGGGCCGCGCGGCACCGGGATCGCCTACCTGCGCCGCGGGATGCTCGAGGGCGTCGGTGCGTGGGCGCCGGATGTCCGCGGAGCCGTCTGGACCGGCGAGGATGAGTGGACGATGGACGGCACCGCGCGACAGCTCGAGACGTGGGAGTGCTCCGTCGCCGCACGGCTCGGCCTCGGAGTGGCGCTGCGCGAAGCGCTCGACCGCGGGCCGGCGGCGACCGAGGCGCACCTGGTCGGCCTCGGCGCCCACCTGCGCACCGCGCTCGACGCCGTGGACGGCGTCACCGTGGCGGACCCGTCCGCGTCAGCGTCCGCGATCGTCACCTTCACGGTCGACGGCGTCGCCGGCAAGGAGGTCTCGGCCCGGCTCCGGCAGCGCCGCATCGACTCGATCTCCGTCCCCGCGAGCCACGCGCAGTGGGACCTGGGCGCCCGTGGCCTGCCGAGCGTCGTCCGCGTCTCGCCGCACGTGTACAACGACGAGGAGGACGTCCGGGTCCTGCTCGAGGGTGTCGCGGACGTCGTCGCCGAGGTCCGCGCGTGACGGCCGTGCACGACGTCGTCGTCCTCGGACTCGGCATCCACGGATCCGCCGCCACGTACGAGCTCGCGCGCCGCGGCCTCGACGTCGTCGCGGTGGAGCGCTTCGCGCCGGGACACGAGCGCGGCTCGTCGCACGGCGCCACCCGGATGATCCGCCGCGCGTACCCACACCCGGTGTGGAACGACCTCGTCGACCGTGCGTACCGCGGGTGGGACCGCTGGGGGGCCGCAGCCGGCGCGCCCTTCCTGCACCGGACCGGTGGACTGTACGCGCACCGGGGCGAGCCGACGATGCAGGGTGGGGCGAGCCTCCCGGTCGACCGCGCAGCCTGGCCGACGCTCGCGCCCTCGCTGCGTCCGCCCGAGTCGTACGGCGCGGTCCACGACCCCGACGCCGGTGTGCTCGAGGCCGCGCGGGCGCTCGCGTTCGCGCAGTCCGCCGCCGCGGCGGCCGGCGCCGACCTGCGGTACGGCGAGACCGTGCTCGACTGGCAGGTCGACGACGGCGTCGTCACCGTCCTGACCGACGCCGGCAGTGTCCGCGCGCGACGGCTCGTGCTCGCCGGCGGCGCCTGGGCGTCGCACCTGGTACCCGAGGCCGCCGCGTTCTTCGAGGTCTGGCGCATCGTCACGCTCACCGCGCCGACGGGGCAGACCGTGGCGCAGCCGCCCGCGCTCGGGTGCTTCTCGATCGACCTGCCGGAGGGGCTCGTCTTCGGGCTCCCGGAGACCGCCGGATCCGGCGCGAAGATCGGCATCGACGCCGGACCCGTGTGGGACCCGGACGTGCCCGTCGCACCGCCGACCGAGGCCGAGGTCGCGCACCTGGCCGAGCTCCTCGAAGGGTTCGTCCCCGGCATCGTCACCGCCGGTGCCCAGGCAGTCGCGTGCCTCTACACGATGACCCCGGACAAGCGGTTCGTCGTCGGCGCCCTGCCCGAGCAGCCCGAGGTGCTCCTCGCCGCGGCCTGCTCCGGCCACGGCTTCAAGTTCGGGCCGGCGATCGGTGCGGCCGTCGCCGACCTGGTGCAGGGCATCGACCGACCCGACCTCGCGTTCCTCAGCCCCGCACGGATGGTGACCACCGCATGACCGCCCCAGCAGCACCCTCCACCCGACGCATCGCCGTCGCCGCACCGCACCCGGCCGCCCTCGACGCTGCGTCCGAGGCGGTCGCGGCCGGCGGGGACGCCATCGACGCCGCGCTCGCGGCGGCCACGGCACTGACCGTCGTCTACCCGCACCAGTGCAGCATCGGCGGGGACCTCGTCGCCCTCGTCCGTCGGCGAGGACAGCCCGTCGTCGCCGTGGTCTCCGCCGGTGCCGCACCGGCCGGCATCGACGTCGCGGCGCTCGCGCAGCACGACCGGATGCCCCGGCAGGGCGCCCAGACCGTGACGGTCCCCGGCGTCGTCGCGGGATGGCAGGCGATCGACGCACTCGGCGGCCGGCTCGGGCTCGCCGACCCGTTGACCCGCGCAGCACGATTCGCGGCCGACGGGGTCCCCGTCTCCGCCGGACTCGGCCGTGCGATCGCGGTCCGGACCGACGAGCTCCACGCCGACCCCGGGATGCGCGAGGTCTTCACCGACGACGCCGGGGCGCTCCTGGCCGAAGGCGACCCGCTCGTGCAGCCGGCACTCGCCGCGACCCTGACCGAACTCGCTGCCGACCCGGGCGCGATGTACCGGGGACGGATCGCCGCCTCGATCACCGCTCGGCTGCGGGCGCTCGGGGGCACCCACACTGAAGCCGACTTCGCCGCGCACGACGCCGAGATCGTCGAGCCCCGCGGCACGACGATCGGCGGTGCCCGATGGTGGGTCGCGCCGCCACCCACGCAGGGCGTCGTGCTGCTCGGGATCCTGCCGGAAGCACTCGCCGGCGGCAGTGAGCACGGCACCGCGACCGCCGCGACCGCCGACCTCGTCGACGCCGTGCACCGTGCCGCACTCGTCCGTCAGGCGGAACTCGGCGACCCCCGCGGCGGCTCCATCGACGTCGCGGCCATGCTCGACCCACGCGACTCCGGTCGGGTCGGAGCACTGCCCCGCGCCGGCCGGGCCCTCGGCGACACGGTCGCGGTGACCGCTGCGGACAGCGACGGCACCGTCGTCACGCTCATCCAGAGCGTCTACCAGCTCTTCGGCTCCGGCATCCTCGACCCGGGGACGGGCGTGGTCCTGCACAACCGCGGCTCCGCCTTCAGCACCGACCCCGCACACCCCGCCCACGTCGGACCGGGCCTGCGACCGCCGCACACCCTGTTGCCGGTGATCGCCGAGACCGACGACCTGGTGCTCGGCCTCGGCTGCCAGGGCGGCAGCGCCCAGCCGTGGATCCTCGCCCAGCTCGCCCGTGACCTGGTCGCCGCGGGCAGCGACCCCGACGAGGTCCTCGGCCGACCGCGGTTCGTGATCGGTGCGCGCGACCTCGGGCACGAGGTGATGACGCTCGTCGCCGAACCCGGCTCCGAGGACGCGATCGCCGCCGCCGACGCCCTCGGCCTGCCGGTCGCCCGCACCGACGGCCCCGTCGACGAGGCCGGGCACGTGCAGACCGTCCGGCTGCACGCCGACGGACACCTCGACGCCGCGAGCGACCCCCGCGCGGACGGCCGCGCCGTCGTCCTCGACGCCCACTGACCGCACGATCCACCCGAGAAGGAAGCCCATGAGCAGCACCCACGTCCTCGATCCGCTGACCTCCGTCGAGATCGCCTCCTTCGTCACCGCCGTCCGTGCCTCCGGGCGCATCGGGGCCCGGCCGCGCTTCTGGGGGATCGCGCTCGACGAGGAGAAGGCCAGGGGCACGACCGCCGGTGGCGCCCGTCCGGTGCGGACCGTCGTGATGGACCCGGACGCCCACGCCGCGTGGGAGGTGCGCGGGTGGACCGCCGGCCCGGACTCGCCCGCGATCGTCGAGTCGTGGACCGACGTGGACCACCGTCGCCCCGGCGTCTCGAGTGACGAAGCACGGCTCATCGCGCAGGCCGCACGGAAGTCGCCGCTCATCATCGAGGCGCTCGCGAAGCGCGGGATCACCGACACGTCGCTCGTCTGGGTCGACCCGGAGTCGATCACCGGCTTCGTGCCCGAGGACCTCGCCGACCGCCGCCTGAGCTGGGGCACGGTCTGGTACCGCGAGTTCCCCGAGGACAACGGCTACGCACGACCCGTCGCCGGGCTCGTCCCGATCCTCGACCTCGACACCCTCGAGGTCATCCGGATCGAGGACCACGGCGTCATCCCGATGGCGAGCGAGACCGGCGTCTACACCTCCGGCACCTGGGGTCCCGACCGCGAGGTCTCCGCGCTCGACATCGTCCAGCCGAACGGTCCCGGCTTCACGATCGACGGGCACGAGGTCCGCTGGCAGAACTGGACGTTCCGCGTCGGCTTCTCACACCGCGAGGGGCTCGTGCTGCACGACCTGTCCTACCGCGACGGCGACGTCGAGCGCCCGGTGCTGCACCGTGCGGCCGTCAACGAGATGTACGTGCCGTACCTGGACAGCGACCCGACCGCGTACCGGAAGAACTTCTTCGACTGGGGCGAGTACGGCGCCGGCCCGCTGACCGCGAGCCTCGAGCTCGGTTGCGACTGCCTGGGGGAGATCCGCTACTTCGACGTCGACTTCCTGGACGGCCACGGCGAAGCGCAGACGATCGTCAACGGCATCTGCCTGCACGAGGAGGACGACTCGATCCTCTGGAAGCACGTCAACACCCGCACCGGCAGCGCCGAGGTCCGTCGCAGCCGCCGACTCGTGATCTCGAGCTTCGCGACCGTGGCGAACTACGACTACGGCTTCTACTGGTCGCTGTACCAGGACGGCTCCGTCGAGCTCGAGGTGAAGCTCACCGGCCTGATGTCGGTGTCCGGCATCGCCGACGGCGAGACCCCGCGGTACGGCCGGATGGTCGCACCGAACGTGCAGGCCCCGACGCACCAGCACTACTTCGCCGTCCGGCTCGACACCGCCGTCGACGGGCCGTTGAACCGGCTGGTCGAGGTGCACGCCGAGCCCGAGCCCGACGAGGCCCTGAACCCCTACGGCAACGCCTGCATCGCGGTCGAGACGCCGATCGGTTCCGAGGCCGACGGCGCCCGGATGACCGACCCGGCCCGCGCGCTGCACTGGCGCATCGAGAGCGAGTCCGCGCAGAACCGCTACGGCGAGAGCACGGCCTACCGCCTGGCGGTCCAGAACACCGCGCAGCTGCACGTCCGCCCCGGCAGCATCGTCGAGCGGAAGGCGCCGTTCGTCGCGAAGCACCTCTGGGCGAGCGCCTTCGACCCCGAGGAGCGCTTCATCGCCGGCGAGTACCCGAACCAGGGCGAGCTCGGTGACGACGGGGTGCACGTCTGGCAGCAGGCGGACCGGTCCCTCGAGAACGAGCGCCTCGTGCTGTGGCCCGTCCTCGGCGTGCACCACTTCCCGCGGCCGGAGCAGTGGCCGATCATGCCCGTCGACACGATCGGCTTCCGGCTCGAACCGGACGGCTTCTTCGACCGGAACCCCTCGCTCGACGTCCCGCCGTCGGCGACCGACCACTGCGCGCCGGGTTCCGGCCACGACCACGACCACGCGGCGCACGACCACCACGCCGACGCCGCGCACGACGGGCACGTGCACGCCGAGCAGCAGCACGACCACGAGGGCGGCCGCTGATGCCCGCGCCCGAGCACACCGCGGAGCACCTCGCCGACTGGTCCGCCGTCCGCCTGGCCGACGCCGTCGCGAACCGCGAGGTGTCGGCGGTGGAGGTGATGCGCGCCCACCTGGACCGGATCGAGGAACGCAACCCGCGCCTCCAGGCCGTCGTCTCCCAGCAGCCCGACTCGGTCTCGTTGGCCGCGGCAGAAGCGGCGGACCGCCGCACCGCCGCGGCACGCGCCGCGGGCGAACCGCTCCCGCTCCTGCACGGCCTGCCCACCGCGGTGAAGGACCTGATGGACGTCGCCGGACTGCCGACCACGAACGGGTCGGCGGCGTTCGCCGACGCGCGCCCCGCCGAGCAGGACAGCGTCCTCGCGACGCTGCTCCGCGACGCAGGCGCGATCATCATCGGCAAGACGAACACGCCGGAGATGGGCCAGGGCGTGCTGACCTTCAACCCGGTGTTCGGCACGACCGTGAACCCCTGGGACACCTCGCGGCACGCGGGTGGGTCCAGCGGTGGTGCCGCATCGGCGCTCGCCGGGCGGATGCTGCCGATCGCAGACGGCTCCGACAGCGGCGGGAGCCTGCGCTACCCGGCCGCGTTCTGCAACGTCGTCGGCGTCCGGCCGAGCCCGGGCCGGGTGCCGAGCGGCCGGACCGGCAACGCCTGGACGCCGCACGGCGTCACCGGCCCGATGGCGCGCGACTCCGCCGATGCGGCACGCTTCATGGAAGCCCTGGCCGTCGAGAAGACCGTCTGGCCGATGTCCGCCATGACGCAGCACCCGGTCCGTCCGGTGGAGCTCGACGGCCTGCGCGTCGCGTGGAGCGAGGACGCCGGCGGCCTGCCGATCGACCCGGCCGTGCGTGCCGTGCACCGGGCGTTCGCCGAGCAGCTCGCCGGGCTCGGAGCGGTCGTCGAGGCGGACGAGCCCGACTTCGCGGGTGCCGACGAAGCGTGGGAGACCATCGAGACGTTCGAGTTCTTCCTGGGTGGGCGGCACGCCGTCGACGCCGGTGCCACCGGGTTCCGCCCGGACTACGTCCGCAACGTCGAGCAGGGGCGCGCCACCACGGCGGCGCAGCTCGCCGATGCGTACGAGCGTCGGACCCGGATGTACCGCGACACGGCTGCGGTGCTCGACCGGCACGACGTGCTCGTGCTGCCGGCGACGCCGGTGGTCGCGCCGCCGGCCGAGGTCGAGTGGGTCGACGAGGTCGACGGCCACCGCTTCGACCGCTACTTCACGTGGCAGATGCTCGCGAACCGGCTGACGTTGACGGCGCACCCGGTCGTGGTGACCGCGGCCGGGTTCACGCCCGAGGGGCTGCCGGTCGGCGTGCAGGTCGTCGGGCGGTACGGCCGCGAGGCCCAGCTGCTCGCGGTGACGCGCGCGATCGAGGAGGCCACCGGCTGGATCCGGCGGGCGCCGGTCCTGTAGGCGGCCGGCGCGGCCCGGTCGGGAGGCGCGGGTCGGCCCCGCCCCGTCAGTGCGGGACCGCGCGGTCCGGTCTCTCGCGCCGCTTTCGCTGGTCGCGCCGGGTCAGCCGGTGAAGACGGTGGACGAGCGGCGCTCGTACCAGTGCGCCAGGTGCTCGCCGGCGCGCAGGACGTGGTCGCGCATGAGCTCGGCGGCGCGCTCGCGGTCGCCGGCGACGAGCGCCTCGATGAGCTCCTCGTGCTCGCGGAAGTTCTCCTCGCGGTGCCGGGAGTTCTCGCGGAGCACCAGGGCCGAGACGTTCCGGGGGAAGGCGTCGTTGATCTCGACGAGCATCCGGGTCAGCCGGGTGTTGCCGGAGGCCTGGTAGATGAGCCCGTGGAACTGGTCGTTGTCGCTGCCCTCGCGCTGCTTCGGCTGCTCGCCCTCGGCCGCCGCCAGGGAGCGTTCGTACATCGCCTGGTTCACCGAGCGGAGCTGCGCGATGGTGGCGTCGTCGAGCCGGTCCACGGCGCGACGGGCTGCGAGCGACTCGAGCTCGGCGCGGACCTCGTACGCCTCGCGGACCTCCCACGGCACCGGCACCCGGACCACCGCGCCACGGTTCGGCACGACCTCGATGAGGCCGCCGGTCTGCAGCTGCCGGAGCGCTTCGCGGACCGGGGTGCGGCTGATGCCGAACTGCGCGGCGAGGTCGGCCTGGCGGAGCGGTGCGCCGATGGGGATCTCGCCGGACATGATCTTCGCGCGGATCCGGGCGGCGAGGTCGTCGACGAGTGCATTGCCGTCGCTGGTGGTCACGTCGTGGTCTCCCTCGGTACGTCGTCACAGCGAGCCCCCGCTGCGGATCCAATCCTGCCAGGTGTTGGATCCCGTTGCCGTATCCGACTCGCTCGTGATTGGATCCAATCATGTCCGTGCTGCTCGTCGTCATGCTCGTCGCAGCCGTCGGTGCGCTCGGGCTCGGCATCGCTGGCGGGCGACGGGTCGGGCCGGTCGCCCTCGTCGCCGAGGCGGTGATGCTCGTCGCGATGCTCGACGTCCACGTGCCGGCGCTCCACATGGTGCCGGCGCCGTTCTGGGCGCTCCTGCTCGGTGGATGCGCGATGGGCACGGCTGCGGTGGACCGGTGGCGTCGCCGGAGTCGGCCCGGTGGCGACCACCTGCACGCGCTCGGGATGCTGCTCGGCGCGGTGTTCGTGCTGCTCGCAGGTGGCCATGCCGGTGCTGGTGCCGGCGCGGGGCACTCCCACGGTGCGGTGCTGCTGCCGGTCGGGGTGGCGGTCGCGGTGCACGCCGGTGTGGTGCTGTGGAACGTCGTCGGCGGCCGGGTGCCGCGGGTCGAGTCCGTGCGCCGGGCGGCGTCACTGGTGAGCGTGCTGGCCATGGGCGCGATGGTCGTCGTGCACTGACCCAGCGCGGCGGGGGTGTGTCGCGCCTCCAGGTTGGGTGTCTCGCACCCCAGTGCTACCAAATTGGATCCAATTCTGGCAGTATCGGATCACATGTGCGGGAGTTCCGCCCCACGAGCCGCCGACGAGGAGACGCCCACGATGATCATCGACGCCTACAACACCACGCAGGACCGCCGCGGCCGCAGTGACTACCTGAGCGGCGTGCGCCCGGGCGAGGAGCCGCCGGCGTACACGCCGTTCGACGCGAACCGGATCCTCGACCGCATGGACGCCGCGGGGGTCGACCGCGCCATGGTCTGCTCGCTCGCGCAGGGGATCGAGAACGACTTCCTGATGGACCTGGTCGCCGCGCACCCGGACCGGCTGTTCGGCTTCGGCCAGGTCATGCCGCAGTGGGAGAACGCCACCGACGAGATCCGTCGCTTCGCCGAGGGCGGGCTGGTCGGCCTGAAGCTGCACCCCAGCCTGCACGGCTACCACGTCGCGGACCACGGCCTGCTCGACCCGCTGTTCGAGGTCTGCGCCGAGCTCGGCCTGCCCGTGCTGATCAACGCACTCGACGACGCGTTCTGTGCACCGTTCTCCATCGAGGAGATCGCGAAGAACTTCCCGACGGTGCCGACGATCATCGCCCACATGGGCGCGGTGTGGAACGTGCCCGAGGCGATCATCGTCGCCGAGCGGAACCCGCACGTCTACCTCGAGACCTCGGCCACCCTGATGTCCGACGTCAAGCGGGCGTACGCGCGCCTCGGCGCGGAGAAGATCCTGCTCGGGTCGGAGTGGCCGGGCAGCGACTTCGACCTCGAGCGCATGAAGATCGCGAAGGCGATCCCGGACGAGGCCGACCGGGCCCTGGTCGAGGGTGGCAACATGGCGCGGATCCTGGGCTGGTCGTGAGCAGCGGCTCGCCCGCGTCTGACCGACCGGTGCTCGCCGGCCCGCCGTCCGGGATGGGCGCCGCGGACCAGGAGCTGCTCCGGATCGCGACCGACGTGCTCGACCGGCGGTACCGCACGGGGGTGCACGAGGTCGCCGCAGCACTCCGGCTCGCCGACGGCAGTGTGGTCACCGGGCTGCACGTCGAGGCATCGGCCGGTCGCGCGTCGGTCTGCGCCGAGTCCGCTGCGCTGAGTGCGGCCGTCGTCGCCGGGTCGCCGGTGGTGTCGGTCGTGGGTGTGCTCCGCAGGCCGGGCGGGACGATGCACCTGATCGAGCCGTGCGGGGTCTGCGCGGAGCTGCTCGGTGACCACGCGCCCGACGCCCGGGTGTGGGTCGCGGTCGGGAACGGGTTCGGGCCGGTCGGGGTCGCCGAGCTGCTGCCCTTCCGGCGGCGGCGGAGCGCGCGGGCGGCGGCTGGAGCGGTGACGGCGCCCGCGGGGACACCGCCCGGTTCGGCGACACCGCCCGGTTCGGCGACACCGCCCGGTTCGGCGACACCTGAGGTTTAACACCGCGGAAACACCCCGGACCCCTGCGGTGCCGGATCCCGTCAGAGGATGACGGCGACGGCGCGCACCGGTCCCCACCCGCTGCACGATCCGTCCCGGAAGGAACCACCAGCATGCTCGCCGTCTCCGGCAACCCCGTCCTGATCGTCGTCGACATCCAGGGCGGAGCTGCCTCGACGATGCCCACGCCCGGCATCCCCGTGATGGGCGGCCGTGCCGAGCGCGCACCGCGCGTCCGTGACCTCATCGAGCACTGCCGCTCCTCGGGTGTGCCCGTCGTCTTCATCCAGGAGGTCCACAAGCCGGACCTCGTCGACATCGGCCGTGAGCTCGACGGCGCCGAGGGCCCGCACTGCATCGAGGGCGAGGAGCAGACCGAGCTGGCCTCGTGGATCAACCCTCGGCCCGAGGAGTTCGTCATCCGCAAGCGGCGCTACTCGGCGTTCTTCGGCACCGAGCTCGAGATCGTGCTCAAGGCGTACAAAGCCGGCACCGTCCTGCTCGTCGGCGGACTCACCGACGTCTGCATCCACTACACGGCGGCCGACGCCCACCAGCACGACTACGCCGTCCGGGTCCTCACCGACTGCGTCGCCGGGTCGAGCGAACGCGCGCACGACGCGGCACTGGAGGCGATCGGGTACCTCCAGCGGGACGCCCTCGTGACCGCTGCGGACGTGCGCACCTGGCTCGACGAGCGGGAGCCCGTCGGTGTGTGAGGCGGCCGGCCGGTCCGCGCGGCTCGTCGTCGGACACGTCCGGACGATGGACCCCGGGGTGCCGACCGCCGAGGCCCTGCTCGTCGTCGGCGACCGGATCGCGGCGGTCGGGACGCTCGACGACGTGCGGGCGGCGGCTCCGGAGGGCACGGCCGAGGACCACGTCGAGGGCACCGTCCTGCCGGGGTTCACCGACGCCCACGCGCACGCGCAGCGCGCCGGACTCAAAGCGCTGCAGCTCGTGGACGGCGACGCCGACGCAGCGACGTTCTCGGCCGCGATGCTCGCCGACGGCGACGCGGACCCGGATGCCCCGGACTGGATCGGGGACGCACCGCCGACGCTCGGGGACCGGCTCGCCGCGATCCGCCGCGTCCAGCCGCTGCTGCACGCGATGGGGTTCACCGGTGTCGTCGACCCGGCCGTCACGCTGCCCGAGCTCGAGGGGTACCGGGAGGCGCACCGGCAGGGACTCCTGACCCTGCGCGTGGTCGCGATGCCCTACCCCGAGCTCGGCAGTGCAGCGGTTCCCGACGTCGATGCGGCCCTGGCGGTGCTCGACTCGATCGACGGCGTGACCGGTGACGGCGACGACCGCCTCCGGCTCGGCCCGGTCAAGGTCTACTACGACGGCGAGGGCATGAAGGGGCAGGCGCTGCTCGAACGGCCCTGGACCGGCGACGACCACGGCGTGCAGCGGATCGCGGCGAGCGACTTCGCCCGGCTCGCCGCGTCGTGCGTGGCCGCGGGGTGGGGGCTCGGTGTCCACGCGGTGGGCAGCCGAGCGGTCGCCGAGGTGCTCGACGGGCTCGAGGCAGCGGAACGGGACACGGGGCGATCGGTCGCCGGACTCCGCTGCCAGCTCATCCACGCGTACCTCGAGCCGAGCGTCGCGAGCGCTGACCGTGCGGCACGCCTCGGTGTCGTGGCGTCGCTGCAGCCCTCGATCGCCTGGAAGAACGCCGCCGGGCTGCAGCGCCGGCTCGGCAGCCGTGTCGACGAGGTCAACCCGATGCGGACCTGGGCCGACGCCGGTGCCACGGTCGCCATGGGCTCGGACGCGCCGTACTTCCCCTTCGACCCGCGTGAGGTGGTCCCCGTCGCCGCGGCCCGTCGGATGCGCGGCCTCGACGAGCCGATCGGCCCGGTGCAGGCACTCTCGGTGCTCGAGGCGGTCGAGGCCTACACGCGCGGTGCCGCACACGCGTCCTTCGCCGAGGACCGTCGCGGCGTGCTGCGCGCCGGCGCCCTGGCGGACTGGGTGCTGCTCGACGTGGACCCGGCCGCGTGCACGGTCGACGAGTTCACCGCGGCGCGGGTCCTGCGCACCGACGTCGGCGGCGTGACAGTCTTCGACGCCGCGGCTCGTCTCGGGCAGATGTAATCCACTCGAAACACTGTTGGATGCGGATTGTTCTAAATTGGATCCAAGTTGGACCCGCCCCTGGGACTGACTCCCTGGCATCACCCCGAATCCCACTGGAGGACAGCACCATGGTGAGGAAGCGCATCCTCGTCGGCGTCGCGTTGGCGACCGCCGTCGGACTCTCCCTGAGCGCGTGCACCGCGTCCGGCTCCGCTGACGGCGGCGACAGCTCGTCGAGCACCGACACGATCAACGCAGAGCTCTGGTACGCCCCGGCGACCTTCGACCCCGCGAAGGCCTCGGCCAGCTCGGACGTCGAGGTCGCACGACTCGGCTTCGACACCCTGCTCCGGCAGGGCGAGGGCGACGACGGCGGCTACATCGGCGGACTCGCGACGAAGTGGGACGCCGAGTCGGCGTCGAAGTACGAGTTCACGATCCGCGACGGCGCCACGTGCTCCGACGGCACCGAGATCACGCCGACGGTCGTCGAGAAGTCATTCGAGTACCTGGTCGGCCTCGACGACTCGGGTGCGCAGACCTGGAAGAACCAGGCCTTCGGCTCGGGCGACCCGAAGTTCACCGCCGACGACGCCGCCGGCACGCTGACGATCTCGCTCAGCGAGCCGTACTCGCAGCTGCTCGGCGGCCTGACCCGCCCCGGTACCGGGATCATCTGCCCGGCCGGTCTCGCCGACACGAAGGGCCTCGCGGCCGGCACCGTCGACGGCGCCTGGTCCGGCCCGTACACGCTCGCGAAGTCCTCGGCCGGCAAGAGCGTCTCCTACGCGCTGCGGTCCGACTACGACGCCTGGCCGGCGTGGAAGACCGTCACCGGTGAGCCGGCCAAGACGATCAACCTGACCGTGCAGGGCGATTCGAACACGAGCGCCAACCTGCTGCAGTCCGGCGGTGTCGACGTCGCACGCTTCTACGACTCGAACGCCGAGCGCTTCAGCGGCGACGACTACTCCACCGTGCAGTTCGCCAGCTCGGCCTACAACCTCGTGTTCAACGAGGCAGAGGGCTCCGGCTCGGTGTTCGCCGACGACCAGCCGCTCCGTGCCGCGGTCGCCCAGGCGATCGACACGAAGGGGTTCAACAACGCCGGTCTCGACGGACTCGGGGTCGAGCAGAACACGGTGAACGCGGCGAGCTACCGCTGCGCGGTGGACGACTCGTCGCTCGTGCAGTCCTACGACGCGAAGGCCGCGACGAAGGAGCTCACGGGCAAGACGATCCGCCTGCTCATCATGTCGAACTGGGACCCCGCCGCCGACTTCCTGGCGGAGTCGCTGCGGAACGCCGGTGCGACCGTGAAGGTCTCGGCACCGGACCCTGCCGACTGGACCAAGCAGATGCGCACCGAGCCCAAGACCTGGGACGTCGCCGTGGCGGCCGAGGACGCGCAGACCGGGCTGATCAACACCTCGATCGCGCGCTACGTCGGACCGACCTACGCCGAGGGCGGCACGAACGTGTCCTCGAGCGACAACCCCGAGGGACTCGCGGCCTACCAGGCGGCGATGGCCACGTCGGACGCCGACCAGCAGTGCGAGGACTTCGCCACCGCGCAGAAGTCGATCCTCGAGCGCGTCGACATGACCCCGCTCATCACGGACACGCACCGGTACGTCGCCCGCAAGGGCTTCGAGACCCACGTGTTCTCGGGCTACTGGGACGTCTCCGCCATGCGGATCGTCTCCTGATCGCCTGACCGAACGAGCACCACGCACCACGCAACGCGCACCACCGCACCACCGCACCACCCCAGCCCGGACCGGAGCACCAGGAGGACCCGCGATGAGCACCACCACCGTCGACCATCTCCCCGTGCCCGGTCCGGGCACCCCCGGGTCTCCGGGAACCCCGACCGCCGCCGCACCCCGGGCCGCGAGCCTCGGTGGCGCATGGCGCCGCTTCCTGCTCCGCCGTGCCGTCGGACTCGTCATCAACCTGGCGCTGCTCGTCCTCGTGACGTTCCTCATCGTGCAGCTCATCCCCGGCGACCCGGCAACGGCCATCGCCGGCGACACCGCGACGCTCGCCCAGGTCGAGCTCGTCCGGCACCAACTCGGTCTCGACCAGCCGATCCCCGTCCAGCTGTGGCACTACGTCGCCGGCGTCGTGCAGGGCGACTTCGGTGACTCGTACAAGTACCGCGCACCGGCGATGGACATCGTCATGACGGCCGTGCCGTACACGCTGACGATCACGATCGCCGCGGTCCTGCTGCTGCTCGTCCTCGGACTCGCACTCGGCATGACCGTCGGTGTCCTCACCCGCGGCGACCGGCACCGCTGGCTCGACGTCTCGTTCTCGGCGGTCACCGGCCTGATCTCGTCGATCCCCACGTACGTGCTCGCCACCGGGTTCGTCGTCGTCTTCGCGGTCCTGCTGCACGTGCTGCCGCCCGCGTACTCGCCGGCCTACGACTTCGGCGCGGCGGCGGTCCTGCCGATCGCCTCGCTCACCGTGGGCGGCACGTGCTCGGTGGCCCGCATCGTCCGCCGTGAGACCGCCGTCATCCTCGAGCAGGACTACATGCGCACCGCCCGCGGGTGGCGGCTGCCGGCGCTGTCGATCTACGCCAAGCACATGCTGCCGAACCTGCTCACCACCGCACTGACGCTGTCCGGGATCATCCTGACGGCCCTGCTCGGCTCGGCACTCATCACCGAGGCGGTCTTCGCGTGGCCGGGCCTGGGCGGCGTCATCGTGCAGGCGATCGCGGTGGACAAGGACTACCCCGTGATCCGCGCCGCGGTCTTCGTGATCGGGCTCATCTCGCTCGTGATCACGCTCGTCATCGACATCATCCTGGGTCTCATCGACCCGCGCACCCTCGGGGAGAAGCGTGGCTGACACCATCACCGCCGTCCAGGCGGCCTCGACCGACCCGGCATCGCGTCCCCGCACCTTCGCGTGGAACGGCGGGCTGATCGTCGGCTTGGCGATGTTCGGGCTGATCCTGATCGTGGCGGTCGTCGCACCGTTCGTGTTCGGCGCCCAGGCCACGGGCATCGGCGGTACCTCTGGGCTGGGGTCCACCGCCGAACACCCGCTCGGTACCGACACCCTCGGCCGCGACATGCTCGCGCGCACCCTGGTCGCCACCCGGGCCACGGTCCTGATGGCGCTCGCCGCCACGGCCCTGTCCGCGATCGTGGGCATCGCGCTCGGCATCGGCGTCTGGCTCGCCCCCCGCCGGGTGCGCGAGCTCGGGCTGCGCGGGATCGAGTTCGCGGTCAGCTACCCGACGATGCTCGTCGCGATCATCGTCGCAGCGATCCTCGGGCAGGGCATGGTGCAGGTCGTCGTGGCCATCGCCGTCGCGAACATCGCCGGCTTCGCCCGTCTGACCGCCAACCTGGCGGCGAAGATCTCCACCAGCGAGTACGTCACGACGGCACGCCTGATGGGGGTCCCGGCGCACCGCGTCGCGATGCGGCACGTCCTGCCGAACATGGCCGAGCCGACGCTGATCCTGATCGCCGGCGCCTTCTCCGGATCGCTCGTCGAGATCTCCGGACTGTCCTTCATCGGCCTCGGCGCGCAGACCCCCGCGTTCGACTGGGGCACCCTGCTCAACGACGGACTCGACCGGATCGTCGTGAACCCCGTCGTCATCGTCGGCCCCGCGGTCGCGCTGACCTTCGCCTCCCTCGCCGCCCTGCTCGTCGGGGACGGACTGGCCGCTGCCGCGAACCCGCGGTCGAACACCACGCGGTCCCGCACCACCCGCGCGACCGGCCCGTCGACGCTCGCGGTCGAGGACGACGCCGTGCTCGTCGCGGACGGCATCTCGGTGCAGCACGCCGCCAGTGGACGCGCCCTGGTCAAGGACGTCTCGTTCACCATCCGGCGGGGCGAGGTGCTCGGGATCGTCGGCGAGTCCGGTTCGGGCAAGTCGTTGACGGCCTCGCTCGTCGCCAAGCTGCTGGGCGAGGGGCTCGAGGGCTCCGCGCGGCGGCTCGAACTCGGCGGCGTCGACCTGCTCGGTCGTGTGCCGGACCGCGTGCTCGCCTCCCGCATCGGCCTGGTCTACCAGGACCCGGGCACCGCGCTGAACCCGGCCATGGTGCTCGGCATCCAGTTGTCCGACGTGCTGCGGATGCGGCTGCGACACAGCCGACGTGACGCGATCCGACTCCTGACGCAGGGCTTCCGCGCCGTGATGCTGACCGATCCCGAGGGTCGACTGCGCCAGTACCCGCACCAGCTCTCCGGCGGCATGAAGCAGCGCGCGATGATCGCGTCGGCGATGAGCACGAAGCCCGACCTGCTCATCGCAGACGAACCGACCACCGCCCTCGACGTCACCGTCCAGCGCGAGGTGCTGACGGTGCTGAAGCGGATGAACGAGGACTCCGGCACCGCCGTGCTGTTCATCTCCCACGACCTCGGGGTCGTCCGAGCACTGTGCGACCGGGTCCTGGTGATGCGGAACGGCGAGATCGTCGAGCGCATCGACGACGTCGCCGGGCTCTCCCCGGACACCGTCGACCACCCGTACACGAAGCAGCTCCTGGCGGCCACTCCGGTCGTGACCGTGCCCACGGAGTCCACGCGCACCGAACAGGCGGAGGCACACGCATGACCGACACCACGACGACGCGCGAACGCCACGCAACCGACACCGGCACGGCCCCCATGATCGACGTCCGCGCCCTCGACGTCGCGTTCGGCTCGACGACCGTCCTGCACGGCGTCGACCTCCGCCTCGAGCGAGGTCGCACCGTCGGCGTCGTCGGCGAGTCCGGCTCGGGCAAGTCCACCCTCGCCAAGGTCCTGGTCGGCACCGTGAAGCCCGCCTCGGGCAGCGCCGCGGTGGACGGCGTCGACCTGACCGCGGCCGACCGGTCGACCCTGCGCGGGTACCGTCGCCGGATCCAGATGATCCCGCAGGACCCGTACTCGTCGCTCTCGCCGCGACGGACCGTCGCGCAGACCCTGGCCGAGGCGATCGACCCCGTCCGCCCCCGGGTCGCCACCCACGAGGACCGCATCGGCGGCTGGCTCGAGCGGGTCGGGCTGTCACGGGACATGATGCACCGCTACCCGCACGAGTTCTCCGGCGGGCAACGGCAGCGCATCGCCATCGCCCGCGGCCTCGTCATCGACCCGCACCTGGTCATCGCCGACGAGATCACCTCGGCGCTCGACGTCTCGGTGCAGGCGCAGATCCTGGAGCTGCTCGCCGACATCAAGGAGTCCCTCGGCCTGACGATGATGTTCATCTCGCACAACCTGGCGGTCGTGCAGCGTGTGAGCGACGAAGTCGTCGTGCTGTACCAGGGTGAGGTCGTCGAGGCCGGTCCGGTCGAGCAGATCTACGCCGATCCGCAGCACTGGTACACGCGTCGTCTCCTCGACGCGGACCCCGGTTCCGCCCGTTTCAGCCTGGCCGGCTGACCGACCCGGAAGGCCCGCTGTGGCGGCACGACTCCCGACGACCCCGCACGCCGACGGCGTGCTCCGACTGGTCGGCGCGACCCTGGTCGACGGCACGGGTGCTCCGCCCCGCGCCGACGCCGAGGTCGAGCTGCGTGACGGCGACGTCACCTACGTCGGTCCACGGCGCGCCCCGGCTGCGGACGTGCCGACGGTCGACCTGTCCGGCCGGTGGCTGCTGCCCGGCTTCGTCGACGCGCACGTGCACCTCAGCATGGTGCCGACGACGCCCGAGGAACAGCGGGCACGGTTCCCGGAGGAGCACGTGCTCGAGGTCGCCGAGGTGCTCCGGAGCACCCTGCACGCCGGCGTCACGACCGCGCGGGACCTGGACGGGCTGACCCCCGGCTACCGCGACGCCGTCGCCCGGGGCACCGTCGCCGGTCCGCGCCTGCACCTCGCGATCGCCATGCTCTCGCCGACCGGTGGCCACGCCGACCCGGTCCGGCCGAACGGGTCGCTGCCGGCCTGGGCCGTCCGGCCGGGCATGCCCGCGCCGGGCGTCGTCGACACCGACGAGGACGTCGTCCGGACGGTCCGCTCGCTGCTCCGCACCGGCGCCGACGCGATCAAGGTCTCCACGTCCGGTGGGGTCGGTTCGCCGACCGACGACCCGGACGACGTCGGCATCACCGAGGACCAGGTGCGGCTCGTCGTCCACCTGGTCCGCGAACGCGGCGGCCGCCCGGTCACCGCCCACGCGCTCACCGACGCCGCGGTCCGTGCCGCCGTGCTCGGCGGAGCCGCCAGCATCGAACACGGCTACGACCTGCGCGACGACACCATCGCGCTCATGGTCGAACGCGGCACGGTGCTCGTCCCCACCCTCAGCACGCTCCTGCGCGAACTCGACCCGTCCACCGCCTCTGCGGAACGCCTCGCACAGCGCGCGGCACTGCACGCTCGCGGCCTCGACAGCGTGCGACGTGCCGTCGCCGCCGGCGTCCCCGTCGCGCTCGGCACCGACGCGGGTGTGCACCCGCACGGTCGGAACCTCGCCGAACTCGCCCGCCTCGTGCAGGTCGGGCTCTCGCCGCTCGCCGCGATCACGGCCGGCACGCTGCAGGGTGCCCGGCTGCTCGGTCTGGAGGCCCGGCTCGGCTCCGTCGAGCCCGGCAAGGCCGGTGACCTGGTCGTCTCGGGCGTCGACCCGCTCGCCGGCGTCGGCGCGCTGGCCGACGCTGCCAGCGTGCGCGCGGTCCTGCAGGCGGGTCGTGTGGTCAAGGACCTGGACGGACTGGTGACCACGGCCTCCTGACCGTGGCGCCACCCGCGCAGCCGGCGGTGGTCAGCGCAGCGCGGCCACCGCGCGCTCGATGACGGCGACGACCCGGTCCGGAGCGGCGTGCGTGACGGCGTGACTCGTGTCGACCTCGTCGACCACTGCTCCCATCCGGGCGACGAAGTCGCGCTGGATCGCGGGCAGCAGGTGCCGGTCGCTCGTGGCGACCAGGTACCAGCTCGGGCGGGTCCGCCAGGCGGGCTCTGCCGTGGGCTGCTGGAAGGCGGCGTCGGCGGTGACTCGCCCCTCGGCACGTGCGGCCCGGAGCACGTCCTCGGGCACGTCCCAAGCGAGCGCCAGCCGCGACTCCTCGTCGTCCTGTGCGATCCACTCGCCGGCCGGGCCGCGGTGCATGTACTGCGAGACGAGAGCGGGTTCCCGGGTCTCGACGATCCCGGAGACCGACTCGCCCGCGTCCGGAGCGAAGGCCGCGACGTAGACCAGTCCGACGACGCGGTCGTGCGTGCCCGCGTTCGTGATGACGGCGCCGCCGTAGGAGTGGCCGACGAGCAGGACCGGGCCGTCGATGCCGTCGACCAGGGCGCGGACCGAGGCCTCGTCGTCGCGGAGCGAGGTCATCGCGTTGTCGGCGAGCGTGTACGGGATACGGCGGTCGCGCAGGAGCGGGGCGACGGACGACCAGGTGGACGGCGAACCGCCGGCACCGTGGACGAGGACCACGTGGACGCTCATGCGTGGGTCGCCACGGCGAGGGGGAGCAGGACGGTCGGAGCGGGAGCGGCCTCGCGCCCCGCGAACGGCACCGGCTGGCAGACCATCAGGTAGTCGCCGGGCTCGACCTCGGACAGGTCCGCGTTCTCGAGGATCACGACGCCGGCGCCGCACAGGGCGACGTGTGTCGGCCACGCCTCGGTGTGCGCCGGGGCCTCCATCGTCATGTAGTCGATGCCGGCGAACCGGACCCCGCGGTCGACCAGCCACTGCGCGCCGCTCGGGCCGAGGCCGACCCACGTCTCCGACCGCTCGTTCCGGGTCAGCGCGTCGGTCGAGTTGCGCGTGCGGAACAGCACGCGCTCGGCGCCGGCCGCACCCGCCTCCTCGAGGTCGTCGGCGGTGATCTCCTCGACGACGTGTCGCAGGTCGAGGACGCGGACCGGGCCGACCACGCTCTCGAGCGCGATCTCGTCGACGGTCGTCGCACCGGGCACGAAGTGCGACGGGGCGTCGACGTGCGTGCCCGTGTGCGCACCGATCAGCCAGCGGGAGACGTCCGACGGGTACCCGTCCGCGATCTCCTCGACCATCTCGAAGGTGGGGCGCCGGCCCCAGTGCAGCATCTCGGTGTGGATCGGGATGTTGATGTCGATCGCGTCGGTCATGGCTTCCTCCCGGAACTCCTGCAGGATGGATTCGCATTGGGCTAGATTGTATCCAACCTGACGAGAGGTGCAACGGATGCCCGACTCCGCCCCGCTGTTCGACCTCGGCGGACCCCCGAGCCGGATCGTGCCGCTCGTGCTCGGGTGGGAGCCGATCCCGGAATCCGTGTCGCTCCGCGGCGGAGACCCGGCGCGCTTCCTGCTCGAACCCGTCACGGCCGCTGCGGTCTGCTTCGCGGACGGCTGGGCGCTCATCGACGGCGGCTTCAACCTCGACGTCGTCCGCGATCCGACGCTGCGGAAGCAGTACTACGACTACGAGAGCTACACCGCCGTCGTCCCACCGGGCGACGCGCTCGCCGAGGGCATCGCCGCAGCTGGGCTCGACTGGGCCGACCTCGGGTTCTCGGCGCTCTCGCACGTCCACCTCGACCACACCGGTGGGCTCCGGCTCGCCCCGGCGGGCACGCCCGTGGTGCTGCAGCGGCGGGAGTGGGACTGGCTGCAGGCCGGCGCGGGTCGTCGGGAGACGGTGATCCCGTCCGACGTCCTCGGTGCCGACGTCGACGTGCGGCTCGTCGACGGCGACACGGTGCTCGCCGCCGGGTTCTCGGCGCTCGACACCGCCGGGCACACGCCGGGGCACCAGTCGTTCCGCGTCGACCTGCCCGGGCGATCGGTCGTGCTCGCCTGCGACGCGGCCGACCTGGAGCGCAACGTCGTCGAGCGGATCCCCTGCGGCTGGACCGGTGGCCCGGACGGCGAGGGGCTCGCTGAGCGGGCCGTCGAGCGGCTGGCCGACCTCGCCGCCATGGACGGGGTCGAGGTCTGGCCCGGACACGACCCGGGCTGGCACGCGTG
Source organism: Curtobacterium sp. RIT-PI-V (assembly GCF_025642935.1). NCBI lineage: Bacteria > Bacillati > Actinomycetota > Actinomycetes > Micrococcales > Microbacteriaceae > Curtobacterium > Curtobacterium sp. RIT-PI-V. The sequence continues at coordinate 35,209 of NZ_JANZKM010000012.1, read as the reverse complement.
GTCGCCTCAGTCGGCGCTGTGACGGTCCCGGTCCGCCCTCCCGCTCAGAGCGTGTGGCGGTGGTACGCATCCGGGTAGTGGTCGTGTCTGGGGCTGGCGTCGGCGAGCATCGCGGAGACCTCGACGGCCGGTTCGACGTACTCGGAATCGGGGCGCAACCCGCGCATCTGCTTGTCCTCGTGCACATGCAGGTAGTGCACGAGGCTGCGGTGGACCACCAGTGGGACGAAACGGGAGGCTCGTGGCGATGTCCCCACGGGCCTCCCGTTTCGTCTGTTGCCCGTTCTCGGGCCGCGTGCGGTCCGTCCGTCTACGCGCCGGGGACGACCTCCGCTGCGCGGATCTCCTCGATGCGCTCGGACTGCCCACCGACCTGCTCGAGTTCGTGCGCGAGCTCTTCGAGCTCGGCGCCGCCGGCCATCATGCCGGTGAGTTCCGGCAGGGTGATGACGCTCTTCTCGAAGTACCCAATGCTCTTGCCGCGACGGAGCAGCAGGAAGCGGTCGCCCACGGGGTAGGCGTGGTGCGGGTTGTGCGTGATGAAAATGACGCCGAGACCGCGGTCGCGGGCCCGGAGGATGTACTTCAGCACGACACCGGACTGCTTCACGCCGAGCGCGGCGGTCGGCTCGTCGAGGATGAGCGCCTTCGCGCCGAAGTAGACGGCGCGGGCGATCGCGACGCACTGCTTCTCACCACCGGACAGGGTGCCGATGGGCTGGTCGACGTCGCGCAGGTCGATGCCCATGTCGAGCAGCTCCTGCTTGGTGATGCGCTTCATCGCCGGGACGTCGAGCATGCCGAGCCGGTTCCGGAGTTCCGAGCCGAGGAAGAAGTTCCGCCAGATCGGCATCAGCGGCACGACCGCGAGGTCCTGGTAGACCGCGGCGATGCCGGCGTCGAGGGCATCTCGCGGCGACGAGAGCTTCCGGTCCTCGCCCATGATCGAGAAGGTGCCGGCGTCGTGCTGGTGGAGCCCGGCGATGATCTTGATCAGGGTCGACTTGCCGGCGCCGTTGTCGCCGAGGACGCACGTCACGCGGCCGGCGTCGACGTCCATCGTGATGTCGGACAGGGCGATGACGTTGCCGTAGTGCTTGCCGACGTCCCGGAGGGCGATGAGGTGCGGTGCGCCTGCGACGGTGTCGGACGTCTCCGACACCGGCACCTCGACGACCTGCGTGGTGGGGTTCGCGGCTTCGGGCATCACTTCTGCTCCGCTCGTTTCTTGACGATGAGGTTGATGATGGTGGCGAGCAGCAGCATGAGCCCGAGGAAGAACTTGAACCAGTCCGGGTTCCACTGCGCATAGACGATGCCCTTGTTCGCCATCCCGAAGATCAGGGCGCCGATGGCACCGCCGACCGCGGATCCGTAGCCGCCCGTGAGCAGGCAGCCGCCGATGACAGCGGCGATGATGTAGAGGAACTCGTTTCCCACACCCTCGCCGGACTGCACGACGTTGAAGGCGAACAGGTTGTGCATGCCGCCGATCCAGGCGCAGAAGCCGACGCCCATGAACAGGCCGATCTTCGTCTTCGTGACCGGGACACCGACGGCGCGGGCGGCGTTCTCGTCCCCGCCGACGGCGAAGATCCAGTTGCCGACCCGGGTGCGGAGGAGCACCCAGGAGGCGATGATCACGAGCGCGATCCAGATGAACACGGTGATCTTCACCGTGATGCCGAAGACCGGGACGTCGGCGGCGAACATCTGCTCCGCCAGCGCGAAGCCGTCGAGCTGCGAGACGTCCAGCGTCGACACCGAGCCGGACACCAGGCGGGTGACCGCGAGGTTCAGGCCGGCGAGCATCAGGAACGTCGCAAGGGTGACGATGAACGAGGGGAGCTTCGTCCGGACGAGGATCCACCCGTTGACGAAGCCGACGCCGAGCGAGAAGACGAGCGCGAGCAACACGCCCACCCAGACGTTCGTGGAGAAGTACCAGGCGAAGAGGCTCGCGGTGAGCGAGGAGGAGATGACCCCGACGCCGGCGGAGAGGTCGAACTCTCCGCCGATCATGAGGAGCGAGACACCGACCGCCATGATCCCGATGGTCGACGAACCGTAGAGGACCGTCGAGATCGAGTCGGGCTGCACGAACACCGGGGCGATGACGGCGAAGAACACGAACATCGCGATCGCGCCGACCACCGCACCCACCTCGGGGCGGCCGAGGAGCTTCCGGACGGGGCTCCGGGCGGCGAGCCGCTCGTCACCCGCGAGGACGAGCCCTGCGGCGGTCACCGCAGACCGTCCTCGGCGTACTGCAGGACCTTGCCGATGTTCGACGAGTCGACGATGGCCGGTCCGGTCAAGGTCGGCTTGCCGCCACCGAGGACGAACCCGCCCTGCTTGTAGAGGACGATCGAGTCGATCGACTCGTAGCCCTGCATGAACGGCTGCTGGTCCACGGTGAACAGGACGTCGCCGGACTTGATGCTCTTGGCGAGCGATGCGTTGAGGTCGAACGACGCGACCTTGATGTCGCTGCCTGCGGCCTTGACCGCCTTGAGGATCACCGCGGTGTACGGGGCACCGAGCCCCACGACGACGTCCGCGTCGCTGTCCGCCTGGAGCTTCGCGGTCACCGTCGACTGCACGGCGCTGTTGTCGGTGCCGTTGACGTAGAGCGTCTCGGTGTCGGGCAGGACCTTCTTGATGCCGCCGCACCGTGCTTCGAGTGCGACGTTGCCCTGCTCCTGGATGACGCAGATCGGCTTCGACAGGCCCTGCTTCTCCAGCTCGTTGCCGACCGCTTCACCGGCGACCGATTCGTCCTGTCCGAAGTGCGCCAGGATGCCGAGGGCCGAGTAGGCGTCGCTGCCGGAGTTGAAGGACACCACGGGGATCCCGGCCTTCTCGGCTGCCTGCACCGAGCTCTTCAGCGCGTCCGGCTTCGCGAGCGACACCGCGATGCCGTCCACGTTCTGGTCGGTGTACTGCTGCACGAGCTGTGCCTGCTTGGACCCGTCGGGGTCGGAGGCGTAGAGGAGCTTGACGCCGTCCTTCTTCGCGGCGTCCTCGGCACCCTTCCGGACGATGTCCCAGAACGTGTCGCCGGGGGCGGCGTGGGTGACGAGGGCGATGGTGAGGCCGGAGCCCTTGCTGGTCCCGCCGGACGAGTCGTCGTCGCTCGATGCGACACGACCCCCCTGCGAGGAACAACCGGCGACGACGAGGGCACCCGCCGCGAGCGCGGCGGTGATGCCCATGACTGCAGAGATGCGCTTCACGGAAGACTCCTTTGTCCAGTGGTTCCGCTGTGGTGCACGGGTTCGACGGTTCCGCCGAGGAGCTGTCTGAGAGCCAGCGACTTTGCCAATTCTCACCTGACGGGTTGTCTGTCCGGCGTACGGTATAACGAATCGCCATGGTCCACAAGAGTGGATCAGGGTGGCGGTCACTGTTACCCTGTGAACAGTCCGTCCGCAGTGTGAGAACCGCGGGAGTCGATGACGAAGGAGTCAGCATGTCGGGACAGGGTCAACCGCGCGGAGCGCTCGAACTCCCACCCCTCACGACGGGACCGCACCGGAAGCGGATCGGCCTCATCTCGGTCGTCGCCTGCCTCGGCGGCCTGCTGTTCGGGTACGACACCGGCGTCAGCAACGGTGCCGAGATCTCGATCCAGTCGCAGCTCGGGCTCGACGACATCGGGCTCGGCGTCGTGATCTCGTCGCTCGTCTTCGCTGCGGCCGTCGGCGGGCTGATCGGCGGCCCGGTGTCCGACCGCATCGGCCGGCGCTCCACGATCCTCGTGATGGCGGTCTTCTTCTTCTGCGGCACGCTGCTCGCGGTGTTCTCGCCGAACTTCGAGGTGCTGCTGGCCGGACGCATCGCCGTCGGCCTGGCGGTGGGCGCCGCGTCGATCGTCGTCCCCGTGTACCTGGCAGAACTCGCGCCGCTCGAGATCCGCGGCATGATCACCGGGCGCAACGAGCTCGCGATCGTGAGCGGGCAGCTCGCGGCCTTCGTCATCAACGCGATCATCGGCATCGTCCTCGGCGACGAGGGTGGCGTGTGGCGCGTCATGTTCTTCATCTGCGCGATCCCGGCCGCCGCCTTGTTCATCGGCATGCTCCGGATGCCGGAGTCCCCGCGCTGGCTCGTCGAGCACGGTCACGACGAACGGGCGCTCGCGATCCTCAAGACCGTCCGCAACGAGGGCCGTGCCGAGGCCGAGCTCGAGGAGATCCGTCGGGTGACGGCCGAGGAGCCCAGCGAGACCCGCCTGAACGGGCTGAAGGCCCTGTTGTCCAGTCGCTGGCTCATCCGCATCGTCCTGATCGGGTGCGGCGTCGCCATCGCCCAGCAGGTCACCGGCATCAACTCGATCATGTACTACGGCCAGCGCATCCTGATCGAGTCCGGGTTCGGGGCGAACGCCGCACTCATCGCGAACATCGCCCCGGGCATCCTCGCGGTCGTCGGCGGGCTCATCGCCCTCCGGAACATGGACCGCGTGGACCGTCGGAAGACGTTCATCCTCGGGCTCTCCCTGACGACGACCTGCCACATCCTGATCGGCGTGTCGTCCCTGGTGATCCCGGACGGCAACCCGATCCGCCCCTACGTGCTCCTGTTCCTGATCTGCGCCTTCGTCTTGTCGATGCAGTCCTGCCTCAACATCGCGGTCTGGGTGTGGCTGGCCGAGATCTTCCCGCTCAACATGCGCGGCCTCGGGACCGGCATCGCGGCGTTCGCCGGCTGGCTGATGAACGGTGTCCTGGCCCTCTACGTGCCGTCGCTCATCGAGGGCGTCGGCATCACCGGAACGTTCTTCCTCTTCGCCGTGATCGGTGCCATCGCGTTGGCGTTCATCGTGACGCAGGTACCGGAGACCCGAGGCTGGTCGCTCGAGAAGCTCGAGGAGGAGGTCACGACCGGTGCGATCTACATCGACACCATCAAGGGCAAGGCGAAGCGGGCCGGTCGCGACGAGCGGTGACCGTGCTGCAAGATGTGGAGCATGGCTGACGACGGGTCCACCACAGCGGGGCGGCGCGCGACCATGCGGGACGTCGCCGACCGTGCGGCGGTGTCGAAGTCGCTCGTGTCGCTCGCGTTCAGCTCACCAGGTTCGGTCAGCCCCGAGCGCCTCGCCCGGATCCTCGACGCCGCCGACGTGCTGGGGTTCCGGCCGAACCGGGTGGCGCGCTCGCTCAACGGCGCCCGGGACGACTTCGTCGGGATCCTGGTCGCCGACTCGCGGAACCCCGTGCTCGCCGAGGTCGTCGACGCGGCGCGGGTGTCCCTGGCGTCGGGCGGTCGCCTCGGGCTGATGACCAGTGCGGTGCTGCCGAACGGTTCGTCACGCCCGCGCCTCGACCTCGACGCGGTCGCGATGCTCGGTGACCTGCAGCCGTCCGGGCTCATCGTCGTCGGGTCGGTGCCGACCATGGACCGGGTCGTGCAGGTGATGGGCGCCGCCCGCATCGTGATCGCCAGCGCACGGCCCGGTCGGCTCGCCGGTGCTGCAACGGTCCGCGGGGACGACGAGGTCGGGATCCGGCTCGTCGTCGACCACCTGGTCGACATCGGGCACCGGCGCATCGGGCACGTGGGCGGAGCCGGGGGCCGCGTAGCAACCGGGCGTGTGGAGGCCTTCCGTGCAGCGGTCCACGAACACGGGCTCGACGGAGGGCTGGTCGCCGAGAGCGACTTCTCCGAGGCTGCCGGGTACCGAGCGGCCCTCGAGCTGCTCGGCCGGGACGAACCGCCGACGGCGATCACGGCCGTGAACGACCTCGCCGCGATCGGCGTGACGGCGGCCGTCCGGCAGCGCGGGCTCACCGGCTCGGTCGCGGTCACCGGGTACGACAACACGTACCTGGCGGCGCTCGGGGCAGTGGACCTGACGTCCGTCGACCCGGACAACGCGGCGATCGGGCGACGTGCCGCGGAACTCCTGCTCTCGGAGGAGAACCCCGGCGAGGTGCTCATCGCGCCGACGCTCCGGGTCCGGTCGTCGTCAGTACTGCGCCGAGGTTGACATCGGCGAAACCGCGGTCGTACATTGAACCGGTCCAGATTTTGGACCGGTTCAAAATCCTCGCCAGGAAGCAAAGGAGCACCCGTGGCAGAGAACAGCGCACCCCGCTCAGTCGGAGTCGGCCTCATCAGCGTCGGCTGGATGGGGCGCCTCCACTCGCGCTCCTACGCCCTCCTCCCGCTCGTCTACCCGGAGCTCGGGCTCCGTCCCCGACTCGTCGTCGCCGCCGACGTCGCACCCGCCGGTCGCGACCACGCGAAGGACGTCCTCGGCTACGAGAAGGTCGTCTCGGACTACCGCGAAGTCCTGGCCGACCCCGAGGTCGACGTCGTGTCGATCTGCGCCCCGAACTCGCTGCACGCCGAGATCGGCATCGCCGCGGCCGAGGCCGGCAAGCCGTTCTGGATCGAGAAGCCCGTCGGCCGCGGAGCCTCCGAGACCGAAGCCGTCGCCGCAGCCGCCGACGCCGCCGGTGTCGCCACCACGATCGGCTTCAACTACCGGCACGTCCCGGCCGTGCAACACGCACGCCAGCTCGTCCTCGACGGTTCCCTCGGCCGGATCACGAACGTCCGCGGCCGGTTCTTCGGCGGCTTCTCCTCGAACCCGGAGGACCCGCTGACGTGGCGCTTCGTCCGGGCGACCTCGGGCAGCGGGGTCCTCGGTGACCTGATGGGGCACCTCGTCGACCTCATGCACTACGTCCTCGGCCCGATCGGCTCGATCTCGGCCGCGACCGGCACCTACCTGACTGAGCGGCCCGGGCTCCCCGGCACGCCCGACGCCGGCAAGCTGCTCCCCGTCGAGAACGAGGACTACGCAACGATGCTCGTCCGGTTCGGCGACTCCGCCGTGGGCGCGGGCGCGATCGGCAACCTCGAGGCCTCCCGCATCGCGGTCGGCCCCCGGTCCGAGTACGCGTTCGAGGTCTTCGGCACCGAGGGGTCGGTCCGCTGGGACTTCGAGCGGCTCAACGAGCTCGAGGTGGCCCTCGCCCGCACCGGGCAGCACGTCGGCTACACCCGCGCGTTCGCCGACGGGTACTTCCCCGACTACTCCCGGTTCCAGCCGAGCTCCGGCACGAGCATGGGATACGACGACCTCAAGGTGATCGAGGCGGCGAAGTTCCTCACCGCGGCCACCGGCGGCGAGGCCACCGGGTCGAACATCCACGACGCCGTCGCCTCGGCCCGCGTGCTGAGCGCCGCCGAGGAATCGGCGGAGTCGGGTCTGTGGGTCGACCTGCCCGTCGAACCGGGCACCACCGCCAACACCGCCGCCGTCACCGAGGGGGTGCGCGCATGAGCCTCCGCATCGCGACCGCACCGATCTCCTGGGGCGTCAGCGAGGTCGACGGCTGGGGCCACCAGTTGCCGCCGGAGCGCGTCCTCGCCGAGATGACGTCCCTCGGCTTCGAGGCCACCGAGCTCGGCGCCCAGGGGTTCCTGCCCCCGACGCCCGAGGACAAGGCGGCCCGGCTCGCCGAGTTCGGCATGACGGCGATCGGCAGCTTCGTGCCGGTCATCGCCCATCAGCCCGGCACCGACCCGCTGCCCCGGATCGAACAGGAACTCGCCGACTACGCGGCCTCCGGGGCGACCGTGCTCGTGGTCTGCGCGGACAGCGAGCAGACCGGCTACGACGCTCAGCGCGAGCCGCTCACCGACGAGCAGTGGGCGACGCTGTTCACCAACCTCGACCGGATCACCGAGGCGGCGGCGGCGGTCGGCGTGACAGCGACCCTGCATCCGCACGTCGGGACCGTCGTCGAGACGAAGGACGACGTCGATGCCGTGCTCGCCGGATCGACGATCCCGTTCTGCTTCGACACCGGACACCTGTTCCTCGGTGGCACGGACCCGGTCCGCTTCGCCGCCGACCACAGCGACCGCATCGCGTACATGCACCTCAAGGACGTGTCCCTCGAGGGTGCGCAGCGGGTGGCAGACGGCGAGATCAGCTACTTCGACGCAATCAAGGCGGACCTGCTCTACCGACCCGTCGGACAGGGCGACGTGGACATCCGCGCGATCCTGACGAGCATGGTCGAGGCCGGCTTCGACGGCTGGATCGTCCTCGAGCAGGACAAGGTCGTGCTCGAGGAGCCCGCTCCCGGGACCGGCCCGATCGAGGACGCCCGTGCGAGCGTCGAGTTCGTCCGTGCCCTCGTCGCCGAGCTCGAGGGCGCCGAGGTCACCCGGTGAGGGTCGGTGTCGCCGGCCTCGGCCGCATCGGCGCGATGCACGCGCGGAACCTCGCCAGGACCCCGGGCGTTGACGAGGTCGTCCTCGTCGGTCGCGACGCCGGCCGGACCGAGGTCGTGCGCACCCGGCTCGACGCGCAGCGCAGTGGCGAGACCGGCTGGGCATCGGTGTCGACCACCGTCGATCCCCTCACGGACGTCCTGCCCTCGCTCGACGGCGTCCTCGTCGCGTCGGCGACGGACACCCACGCCGACCTGGCCCGCGTCGTCGCGGACTCGCACACCCCGCTCCTGATCGAGAAGCCCCTCGCACTCGGCGTGGACGAGCTCACCGAGCTGTCCCGCGACCTCGACGCAACGGGGACCCCGATCATGGTCGCGTTCCACCGCCGCTACGACCCGGGCTACCAGCGGTTGCGGCAGCACGTCCTCGACGGTGACGTCGGCACGCTGCGACTCGTGCAGGCGACCGAGAACGACCACCACGCGCTGCCGGTGGACTACATCCCGCAGTCGCACGGCATGTGGCTCGACCTGCTCGTCCACGACTTCGACATCATCCCGTGGGTCGTCGGCGACCCCGTCGTCGAGATCTCGATGATCGGGTCCGTCCTGGACGAGCCCGTCTACGGTGACCACCAGGACACCGACACCGCGATGGTGACCCTGCGGTTCGCCTCGGGTGCCGTCGGCAGCATCGGGGCGCTCCGCCGGAGCGACGCCGGCCAGGACGTCCGGCTCGAGGTCACCGGGACGAACGGCGCGTTCGGCGCGGGTTACGGACCGCGCACGCCGATCACGTCGACCGAGCCCGGCGGCATCGCCCCGGTGAACCCGTACGACACCTTTGGCGACCGCTTCGTCCCGGCGTTCGAGGAGGAGATCGCGCACTTCGTACGGATGATCCGTGGTGAGTCGGAGAGCCTCACCCCGCCCGCCGCCGGTCTCGTCGCCACCGCGCTCGCCGAAGCCGCTGCCGAATCGTTCCACACCGGTCGTCCCGTGCGACCGCGCAGTACCGCGTCGACCACGCGGACCACCACCGCGTAGACCACGCGGACCACCACCGCGTAGACCACGCGACCAACACCACCTGGAGATTGCAATGGCGCAACAGATCCGGATCGGCCTCTTCGGCACCGGGCGCATCGGACAGGTCCATGCCATGAGCGTGGCCGCCATCGACGACGCAGAGCTCGCGTGGGTCTGCGACCCGTTCGTCGAGGGCGCCGAGCGAACGGCCGCCGAGTACGGCGGCGCGGTCAGCACCGACCCGGCCGAGGTGTTCGCCTCGGGCGAGGTCGACGCGGTCATCATCGCGGCACCGACGGTCACCCACGTCGACCTCATCGACGCCGCGATCGACGCGGGCGTTCCGGTGCTCTGCGAGAAGCCGATCGACCTCGACCTCGAGCGGGTGGACCGGCTCCGCGCGAAGGCCGCGGCCGCCACCGTCCCGATCGTGCTCGGTTTCAACCGGCGGTTCGACCGACACTTCGCCGAACTGCACCGCCGGGTGAGCGCGGGGGAGATCGGCACGCTGGAGCAGGTCCTCATCACGAGCCGCGACCCCGCCGAGCCACCGGCCGGGTACCTGGCGTCGTCCGGCGGGATCTTCCGTGACATGACGATCCACGACCTCGACATGGCCCGCTTCTTCGTGCCGGACATCGTCGAGGTGACCGCCCGTGGCGCGAACACGTTCAGTGCGACGGCCCGCGAACTCGGCGACTTCGACTCCGCGGTCGTCACCCTCCGCGGTGCGGGCGACGAACTCGTGGTGATCACGAACTCGCGGCACGCGGCGTACGGGTACGACCAGCGCTTCGAGGTCTTCGGGTCCGAGGGGCTCCTGCAGGTCGGCAACCAGACCGACACGCTCGTACGGCACTGGGGTGTCGACGCTGTCGAGGCACTGGAGCCGTACCAGAACTTCTTCCTGCAACGGTACGCGGAGGCATACCGGCTCGAGGTCGTCGAGTTCCTGAAGGCGGTGCGGGGCGAACCCTCCCGCAGCCCCGGGTTCGAGGACGGCCGTGCCGCGCTCGTCCTCGCCGACGCCGCCGACCGGTCGGCCCGCACGGGCGGATCGGTCGCGGTCGACCTGTCGCGATGACCGGGATCAGCCACGACCTCGTCGCCACCTGCTGGACGACGTCGGGGACCGCGGTGCCGGACGGCACGTCGGAGCGCAGCTCGTTCTCGGCACGGGACAGGGTCAGTGCCGTGGCTGACGCCGGGTTCACCGGGCTCGGGTTCGTCGTCGACGACCTCGAGGTCGTCCGGGACACGATCGGGTTCGACGCGCTCCGGGCCCATGCCGACCGCCTCGGCATCGGTCACCTCGAGGTCGAACTCGTCAAGGACTGGTGGCGCGACCCGTCGGACGCGCCGTGGCGTGCCCGATGGGGCCTGCTCCGCGACGCCGCGCAGGCCTTCGACAGCCCGATGGTGAAGATCGCTCCGCCTCCGGCGCCGACGCTCGCTTCGGTCGAGCCCTACGTCGGACCGTTCCGCCGGCTGGCCGACGAGGCCGCGGCGATCGGCACGCGACTCGCGCTCGAGCCGCTGCCCTTCGCCGGTATCTCCTCGCTGCCGCAGGGGTCCGAACTGGTCGGGGCGGTGGACCATCCCCACGCCGGCCTGGTCGTCGACTCCTGGCACGTCTTCCGCGCCGGGACCTCGCTCGACGAGCTCCGACGCACCCTTGACCCCACGACGGTCGTCGGGGTCGAGGTCAACGACGCGGACGCCCTGCCCGAGGCTGGCCGCACCCTGTTCGAGGACACCCGGGACAACCGGCGCTACCCGGGCGAGGGCGCGCAGGACGTCGTCGGCTTCTTCCGCACGATGGCCCGGGTTGGCTGGTCCGGCCCGTGGGGCGTCGAGATGCTCTCGATCGAGCACCGCGCGAAGTCGCTGGCCGACGCCCTGGACGCTGCACGGGACACGACCCTGCGGTGCATCCGGCTCGCTGAAGCCGGGTTCTGATTCGCCTGACCGCTTTTCTCACAGCGGACGGTTCGTCCGCCAAGCGAGAAAAGCTGTATGCTCTCCCCATCCGAACGCAACGACGCAGAGAGGATCACAACATGGTCGACCCGCAGGTGCTCAAGCACGGCGCATGGGACGTCATCACTCCGGAGATCGCCGGTTGGGAGTTCATCACCTTCCAGGTGAAGACCTTCGGCGACGGCGAGACGGTCGAGCTGCCCGCCGACGGCAACGAGCGGGCGTTCGTGAACCTGCACGGCGACCTCGTCCTCACGGTCGCCGGCGAGGAGTACCGCCTCGGTGGCCGGGACACCGTCTTCGACGGACTCGGGCACACGCTCTCCGTCCCGCGCGACACCGGAGTGACGATCACCGCCACCCCCGGAGCCGAACTGGCCATCGCGACCGCGCCGGCCACCGAGCAGCACGAGGTCGTCCTGGTCACGCCGGGCGACGTCGGATCCGCCACCCGCGGTGCCGGCAACGCGACGCGGCAGGTCTCCACGCCGATGTCACCCGACTTCCCGGCCGACCGCCTGCACATCGTCGAGGTGTGGACCCCGGGCGGCAACTGGTCGAGCTTCCCGCCGCACAAGCACGAGCACGACATCGACGGCGAAGCGCAGCTGGAGGAGGTCTACTACTACCGTCTCCGCGACCCGGAGAACGGGTGGGCGCTGCAGCGGGTCTACAGCCCGGAGCGTGACTTCGACCTCGACGTCCCCGTCCGGGACGGCGACATCTGCCTCATCCCCTGGGGGTACCACACCACCGTGGCCGCCCACGACCAGGACCTCTACTACCTGAACGTCCTTGCCGGCCCGGCGCCGAAGCGCACCCTGCAGGCCGCAGAGGACCCCGCGCTCGCCCCGGCCCGCGCCAAGTGGGAAGCCCTCGGCACCGATCCGCGTGTGCCGTTCGTCCCCGTCCGCCCCTGACCCACCACGAAAAGGAAGTTCGCAATGGCGCAACACCCTCAGCCGACCCGCCGCCTCACGGTGGGCCAGGCGATCGTCGAGTTCATGCAGGCCCAGTACGTCGAACGTGACGGGGTGACGCAGTCCTTCTTCGGCGGCGCGTTCGGCATCTTCGGCCACGGCAACGTCGCCGGGCTCGGACAGGCGCTCCTGCAGTACCAGGACGTGTTCCCCTACTACCAGGGCCGCAACGAGCAGGGCATGGTCCACATCGCGACCGGCTACGCGAAGACGAAGAACCGCCTCGGCGCGCTGGCCGTCTCGACCTCGATCGGCCCCGGCGCGACCAACATGGTCACCGGTGCCGGTACCGCGACGGTGAACCACATCCCCGTCCTGCTCTTCCCGTCGGACGCCTTCGCCACCCGGTCCACCGGCGCGGTGCTCCAGCAGCAGGAGCACCCGTACGCGATGGACGTCACAGCGAACGACTCGTTCCGTGCGGTGTCGCGGTACTTCGACCGGATCAGCCGGCCGGAGCAGCTCCCCTCCGCCCTGCTCGAGGCGATGCGCGTGCTGACGAGCCCGGCCGACACCGGCGCCGTCACCATCGCCCTGCCGCAGGACGTGCAGGCCGAGGCGTTCGACTTCCCGGAGACGCTGTTCTCCGAGCGGGTCTGGCACGTCGCCCGCAACCGTCCCGACACCGCGGCGATCCAGCGTGCGGCCGAGCTCATCAAGGGTGCGAAGAAGGCCGTCGTCATCGCCGGTGGTGGCGTCGTGTACTCCGAGGCGACCGAGGAGCTCGTACGCTTCGCCGAGTCGACCGGCATCGGCGTCGGCGTGACGCAGGCGGGCAAGGCCGGCATGCCCTGGGACCACCGGCTCGCCCTCGGCGCACTCGGTTCCTCCGGATCCGCGTACGCCAACGCCATCGCGAACGACGCCGACGTGGTCATCGGCATCGGGACCCGCTACACCGACTTCACGACGGCCTCGAACACCATGTTCCAGAACCCCGACGTGGCGTTCGTGAACATCAACGTCGCCGAGATCGACGCGTTCAAGGAGTCCGGCATCCCCCTGGTCGGCGACGCCCGCGAGACGCTCGCTGAGCTCCGCGCCGCGCTCGACGGCTTCACGCTCGACGCCGACGTCGCGGCCGCGAACGAGCAGGCGGCCGCGGACTGGCGTGTCGAGGTCGACCGCATCGTCGAGGTCCAGGACAGCCCGACGCTGTCCCAGGCCGAGATGCTCGGGCTCCTCAACGCCTCGGCCGAGCCCGACGACGTCGTGGTCAACGCCGCAGGCTCGATGCCGGGCGACCTGCACCGCCTGTGGCGTCCGGGCGGCCCGAAGGGCTACGACATCGAGTACGGCAACTCGTGCATGGGTTACGAGGTCGCCGGTGGCGTGGGGGCACAGCTCGCCGCACCCGAGCGGCGCGTGCACGTGCTCGTCGGTGACGGCTCGTACCTGATGATGTCGCAGGAGATCATGACCGCGGTGCAGGAGCACCTGCAGATGACCATCGTCATCGTCGACAACTTCGGCTACGGCTCGATCGCTGCACTGTCCGAGACCCTCGGCTCGCAGACGTTCGGCACCCGCTTCAACGAGCGCGGTGAGGCACTCCGACACGACGGCCGCCGGCTCGAGGTCGACTTCGTCGCCAACGCGGCGAGCTACGGTGCTGAGGTCTTCTCCGCCGACACCGCGGACACCTTCCGTTCCGCGCTCGACGCGGCCCGTGCACACGACGGCACCAGCGTCGTGTACGTCCGTGTCGACGCCCAGGGTCGCTTCGGCGGCTCCGGTGCCTGGTGGGACGTGCCGGTCGCCGAGGTCTCGACCCTCGACAGCACGAAGGACGCCCGTGCCACCTACGACGAGCACAAGCGCGAGCAGCGCCTCTACCTGACGCAGCCCGCACCCCGCGTCCGAGAACTGGAGCACTCATGACCGACGTGACCGACGTCCGCGACGCCATCGACGCCGTGGACTCGACGACCGACCGGGCGAGCATCACCGCCGGCGTCCCCACGGGCCTCCTGATCGGCGGGGTGGAACGCGCAGCGTCCGACGGCGCGACGTTCGACGTTCACGACCCCGTGGACGGCAGCGTCATCGCCACCGTCTCGAGCGGGACCCGGAACGACGCCCAGGCGGCCGTCGACGCCGCGGCGGACGCTGCCGCCGGCTGGGCCGCGACCCCGCCCCGGAAGCGATCCGAGGTGCTGTCGCGAGCGTACGACCTGATGGTCGAGCGCGCCGACTGGTTCGCGCGGCTCATCACGGCGGAGAACGGCAAGGTCTTCGCCGACGCCCGCGGCGAGGTCCTGTACGCCGCCGAGTTCCTCCGCTGGTACGCGGAAGAGGCCGTCCGGATCCCGGGTGCGCTGCAGACCGCACCGGGTGGCACGAACAAGATCCTCGTCGAGCACCGTCCGATCGGCATCGCGATCCTCGTCACCCCGTGGAACTTCCCCGCGGCGATGGCGACCCGGAAGATCGGACCGGCCCTCGCCGCCGGGTGCACGACGGTCCTGAAGCCGGCGAGCGACACCCCGCTGACCGCCCTGGCGATCGGCGCGCTCTTCGCCGAGGCGGGCCTGCCGGCCGGTGTCCTCAACGTGCTGCCGAGCCGGTCCTCCGGCACCGTGGTCGAGCAGATGGTGCGCGACCCGCGTGCCCGGAAGCTCTCGTTCACCGGATCGACCGAAGTAGGCGTGAAGCTCATGAAGCTCGCCGCGGAGTCCGTCGTGAACACGTCGATGGAGCTCGGTGGCAACGCACCCTTCGTGGTCTTCGACGACGCCGACCTCGACGAGGCGGTCGCCGGCGCCATGATCGCCAAGATGCGGAACGGCGGCGAAGCCTGCACCGCGGCGAACCGCTTCTACGTGCAGGAGGGCATCGCCGATGCGTTCTCGGCACGTCTCGCCGAGGCGATGGGCGCGCTCCGGACGGGCGACGGCCTCGACCCGCAGGTCCAGCTCGGCCCGATGGTGAACGAGACCGCCCGCGACGACATCGCCCGGCTCGTCGACGGCGCGAAGGAGGACGGCGCCACGGTGCTGACCGGCGGAGCGTCCCCGGACGGCCCCGGCTGGTTCTACCCGGCGACCGTGCTGACCGGGGTGCCGGAGCACGCGCGCATCCTCAAGGAGGAGATCTTCGGGCCGGTCGCGCCCGTGGTCACCTTCCGCACCGAGGACGACGCCGTCCGGCTCGCGAACGGGACCCCGTTCGGCCTGGTTTCGTACGTGTACACGCAGGACCTCGCTCGGGGCCTGCGGGTCAGCGGACGGATCGAGTCCGGCATGGTCGGGCTGAACCGTGGTCTGGTGTCCGACCCGGCGGCGCCGTTCGGCGGGATGAAGGAATCGGGCATCGGCCGCGAGGGCGGCGCCGAGGGGCTCCTGGAGTACATGGAGTCGCAGTACATCGCCGTGAGCTGGTAGCGCTCGCGCCACCGCAGGCCCGGGCCCGCCGACGGCACGGCGTGCGCGTCAGGACAGCGGGGTCGCCAGTTCGCTGGTGGCCCCGCTCGTCAATTCCGCGACGGCCGCACGCGCGGCGTCGGTGAACTCCTGCTGGCGCTCGCGGACATCGACCGACCGGCCGGCGACCGACAGGCACCCGATCAGCGCCCCGTCGGACCCGAGCACGGGGAACGCGAGCGCGCCGATCCCGATCGTGGCGTCGTCGAGCGACAGTGTGAACCCCTGGGACCGCGTGCGCTCGACGTCCTCGCGGAGCGCGTCGGCGTCGACGATCGTCGCGCTCGTCAGCGGTCGACGCTCGGGCCCGTCGGCCAGGTACTCGTCGACGTCACGGGCGTACGCGAGCACGAGGCGACCGGCGCCCCCGGCGTACAGTGGCAGGGACCGGCCCGGTGCCAGGGTGAGGACGCCGATGCCTCGACCGGGCGCCCAGTCGACGCACACGGCCTCGTCGCCGCGCGGCACGGTCAGGAACGCGGTCTGTTCGGTGCGCTCGGCGAGGTCGTCGAGGATCCGTCGGGCGCTGGACCACTCGGTCATGGCGTCCCGTGCGGCGTCGGCAAGGTGCAACCACTTCACGCTGAGGCGCGCACGGTTCTCGTCCGTGGTGGTCGCCATCCCGACGGCCCGGAGTCCGTCGATGAACCGGTAGACGCTGGGGCGGGGGAGTCCCGTCGCCTCGGCGAGTTCAGCGGGCGAGAGGTCCCCGCGCTCGGCGAGGGCCTCGACCACCGCCATCGAGTTGGCGAGCACGCGCATCGGCTTCCGGTCAGCCACGTCGACCTCCGTCGTACCCCAGGTCCGCACTGATCGCGGCGGCGGTGGACATCACCAGGTCCGCGAGCTCGGACTCGCGGTCGACGAGCCGTTCTCGCAGCCCGCTGATGGACACCGCGGCGACGAGCTCGCCGCGGTGGTTGAAGACGGGACTGCCGAAGGCGGCGATGCCGATCGTGACGTCCTGGTCGGACCGGGCGTACCCGCGCGATCGAGTCGCCTCGAGCTCCGCCTGCAGCGCGCCCCGGGACGGGACGGCGTACGGCAGGTCGGGCGTCGCCAGGAGCTCGTCGACCACGGCGTGCTGTTCGCCGGCGGCCAGGAACGCCAGGAGGGCGCGGGGCGCCCCGCCGACGTGGAGCGGCAGCGAGTCGCCCACCTGCATCGCCACGGAGCGGACGTCGTGGCCCTCGAGGCGTTCGACGCACACGGCACGCGTGCCCCGGCGGTAGCAGAGCAGTGCAGCGACGCCGGCGCTCGAGCGGAGTTCGCGCATCCGGGGCAGGGCGAGCCCGCGGATGTCGAGCGAGTCCTCCAGGACGCCGCCGATCTGCATGCAGGCGAGCCCGAGACGGTAGGTGCCGCGGGCCGGGGCGGCGTCGACCCAGCCCATCGCGATGAGGCTCTGCAGCAGGCGGTAGGTGGACGACGTGGGTTCCCCGACCGCGTCCGCCAGCGCGCTCACCGTCAGGGCCTCGGTCTCGGCCAGCGCGTCGATGATCGCGCCGGCCTTGCTGAGGATCTCGATCCCACCGTCGTCGGAGGCGCCGTCTGCCATGTCGTCATCCTCCCACGCCGACCACGCCGGCTTCGTCGGCTCGTTCCGCTAATCTCACGCAGTAGACATGTCGTTCACAGAGTGATAGTTTGATGCCACCACCGCAGAACGAAGGAGTCGCCGTGACACGCAACGACGCGAGAGACGTCGAACACCTGGAGACCGTCGCCCGAGAAGGACGCTGGCGTGTCCTCGAGACGGTCGCGACGAGCAAGGCGGGGCACATCGGTGGCCCGATGTCCGCCATGGACCTGATGGTCGCCCTCTACTTCCACCAGCTCCGGATCGACCCGGAGCAGCCGCAGGACCCTGACCGCGACCGGTTCATCCTGTCCAAGGGGCACTCGGCGATCGGGCTCTACTCGGTGCTCGCCCTCCGGGGGTACTTCCCCGTCGAGGAACTCGCCACCTTCGACCACGGCGACTCCCGACTCCAGGGGCACCCCGACATGAAGCTCACGCCGGGGGTGGACTCCTCCACCGGGTCCCTCGGGCAGGGACTCTCCGCCGGCTCCGGAATGGCGATCGCCGCGAAGATGCAGGGCAAGGACTTCCACACCTGGGTGGTGCTCGGCGACGGCGAGATCGAGGAGGGCATGGTCTGGGAGACCGTCATCCACGCCCCCCGCTACGGCCTCGACAACCTCACCGCGATCGTCGACCTCAACGGTCTGCAGCAGTACGGCTGGCCGGCCGGCGAGCACGACCGCTACGACCGCAGCGAACCGATGGGGCACGTGAACCTCCCGGCCGTGTTCCGCGGCTTCGGGTGGAACATCATCGAGATCAACGGCCACGACTTCGAGGAGATCCTCGACGCGTACTCCGAGGTCGATGCCGCCCGCGGCGCGACCGGCAAGCCGACGGCGATCATCGCCCACACCGTCAAGGGCAACGGTGTCTCGTTCACCCGCGCCACGTTCAAGTGGCACAACGGCGTCCCCACCGCGGAGCAGCTCGACACCGCCCGTACGGAACTGCTCATCGACCAGAAGACGGAGGCCCTGGCATGAAGGCGCAGCGCGCAGTGTGGGGCGACACCCTCACCGAACTCGCACGGACCGACGACCGCATCGTCGTCGTCGACGGCGACCTCGCGACCTCGACCATGGCGGTCACGTTCGCCGAGGCCCACCCGGACCGGTTCGTCCAGGCCGGCATCGCCGAGCAGAACATGGTCGGGATCGCGTTCGGCATGTCGACCCTCGGTTACCGCCCCTGGCTGTCGTCGTTCGGGGTCTTCCTGACGAACCGCGCGCTCGACCAGGTGCGCATGCTCGTCTCCCAGACGAAGGCCCCCGTCCGGCTCGCCGCCGCGTACACCGGGCTGCTCAACGGCGCGAGCGGCAAGACCCACCAGGACATCGAGGACCTGTCGGTGATGCGTGCGCTGCCGAACATGACCGTCCTCGCGCCGGCCGACGAGACCGAGGCCGCCGCGATGATCCGCTGGGCCGCCGACCACGACGGCCCCGTGTACCTCCGGCTCGCCCGCGACGCGGTCGCCGACGTCTTCGACGGTAGCTACGCGTTCCGCATCGGCGCGCCCGTGCTGCTGCGTGACGGCTACGACCACGGCGAGGGCAACGAACGCGACGCGGGGACCGGACCCGACGTCACCGTCGTCTCGACCGGCGTCCAGACCTCCCGCACCGTCGAGGCGATCACCGCCGTCGAGGCCGAGGGACACCGCGTCCGACACGTGCACGTGCCGACGATCAAGCCCCTCGACGACGACGCCCTCTGGGCGCTGCTCGACGGCGCGGCCCAGGTCGTCACGGTCGAGGAGCACAACGTCGTCGGCGGACTCGGTGACGTCGTCGCGGCGGTCCTCGCCGGCCACGCCAGCGGGGCCCGCCTGCACAAGGTCGGGCTCGTCGACTCCTGGGCCGAGTCGGGCTCCAACGACTTCCTGCTCGACAAGTACGGACTCTCGGTCGAGCGCGTCGCGGACCGCATCCGTGCCGTCCTCGGGGAGCGAGTCGCCGCATGAGCACGGTACGTCCGGACGCTGCGGCGTGGACGGGGACCCGGACGGGACGCACGATCGTCACGCTCACCCCGGCGCCCGCGATCGACCGGACGTACTCCGTCGACACCCTGCGGGGCGGGACCGTGCACCGCGCCCACACCGTCACCGAGACACTCGGGGGCAACGGCGTGAACGTCACCCGTGCGCTCCTCGCGCACGGCGCGGCGTCGCACGCGGTCGCCCCGTTGTCGCCGGAGGCGCTCGCGCCCCTCGACGACGACGCACACTCCGGCCTGACGCCGGTGGACCTCGGCGTGCGCACCCGGGTCAACACCGTCGTGACCGCGGCGGACGGCGTCACCACGAACGTCAACGAGGCCCCGGCCCCGCTGACACGTGCGCAGTGGACGACGCTGACCGTGGCCGTGCTCCGCACCACGCTGGACACCGACGCCCGATGGCTCGTGGTGACTGGGTGCATCCCGGCCGTCGCCGGTGGCGACCACCTCGTCGACGTGCTCCCGCTCGTCGTCGCGGCTCGGGCCGTCGGACTGTCGGTCGCGTTCGACGTCCCCGGCCACCAGCTGACGGCGGTGCTCGACCCGCTCGCGCCGGTCGACCTCGTGAAGCCGAACGTCGACGAACTCGCGCAGGCCGTCGGACACCCCGTCACGACGGTGGACGAGACGGTGCGTGCAGCGCGCGCCCTCCTCTCGCGGGGCGCACGACGCGCGCTCGTCACGATGGGTGCCGCCGGGGCGCTCCTCGTCGATGCCCACCGACACGAACTGGTCCCCGGGGTCGCGACCGACTGCGTCGACACGACCGGGGCCGGTGACGCGGC
Organism: Curtobacterium sp. RIT-PI-V; assembly: GCF_025642935.1. Lineage (NCBI taxonomy): Bacteria > Bacillati > Actinomycetota > Actinomycetes > Micrococcales > Microbacteriaceae > Curtobacterium > Curtobacterium sp. RIT-PI-V. Next base: position 15,223 of record NZ_JANZKM010000012.1, on the reverse strand, counting down.
ACTCGCCGGGTACCTCGCCGCCGAGTCGGACGGCGCGACGCCGTCGGCCGCCGCGCGACTCGCAGTCCGTTGGGGCGCTGCAGCGGTCGCCCAGCGGGGTGCTGCGCTCCGCGCCACCCCGGCCACCCGCGGCGACGGCGCTCAGCCGTTCCGCCCGCCGCACCACACCGACCACTCCACCTGGCTGCGCGTCGACTCGCTCGCCGCGACCGGCTGACGCCGTCCGCAGCACGCCGCGGGCGCCCGACCTCGAAGGATCAGCATGACTGCCACCACCGAGACGATCGGATCGACGATCGAGCCAGGACCCGGCCTGGAGGCCCTCCACCACTGGGTGGACCAGGTCGCGTCCCTGACGGAACCGGACCACGTCGTCTGGTGCTCCGGCAGTGAGGTCGAGAACCGCGCACTGCTCACCGAGATGGTCGCCGCCGGCTCCCTCATCGCGTTGGACCAGGGCCTGCGCCCGGACAGCTTCCTCGCCAGGAGCGACCCCGCGGACGTCGCACGGGTCGAGGACCGCACCTTCATCTGCTCCGCCACCGAGGCCGACGCCGGCCCGACGAACAACTGGCGGGAACCCGACGTCATGCGCACCGAGCTCACGGCGCGCTTCCGGGGTGCGATGCGCGGGCGGACGCTCTACGTCGTGCCGTTCTCGATGGGGCCGGTGGGTGGGGCGATCTCGCAGGTCGGCGTCCAGATCACGGACTCGCCGTACGTCGTGGTGTCCACCAGGATCATGACCCGGATGGGCGCTGATGCCCTCGCGCAGATCGGGCCGGACACGGTCTGGGTCCCGGCCCTGCACACCGTGGGCATGCCGCTCGTCGACGACGACGGCACGAGGATCCCGGACGTGCCGTGGCCGTCGAACTCGACCAAGACGATCGCGCACTTCCCGGAGACCCGCGAGATCTGGTCGTACGGCTCCGGGTACGGTGGCAACGCCCTGCTCGCGAAGAAGTGCTTCGCCCTCCGCATCGCGTCGTCGATGGCCCGCGCGGACGGCTGGCTTGCCGAGCACATGCTCCTCATCCGCGTCACCACGCCCACGGGGAAGGTCCTGCACGTCGCCGCCGCCTTCCCCTCCGCCTGCGGCAAGACCAATTTCGCGATGATGACCCCGACGCTGCCCGGCTGGAAGGTCGAGACCATCGGTGACGACATCGCGTGGCTCCGCCCCGGTGCCGACGGCCGTCTGTGGGCGATCAACCCCGAGGCCGGGTTCTTCGGCGTCGCACCCGGGACCGGCCCGGACACGAACCCGGCGGCGATGACCACTGTGCGCTCGAACACGATCTTCACGAACGTCGCGATGACGCACGACGGCGACGTCTGGTGGGAGGGCGCGTCGGAGGAACCGCCGCGGCACCTCATCGACTGGCGCGGACGGCCGTGGGAACCGGGCAGCGTGACCCCGGCCGCGCACCCCAACGCACGCTTCACGGTCGCCGCTGCCCAGTGCCCGACCATCTCGGACGACTGGGACAGCCCCGACGGCGTGCCGATCGACGCCATCGTCTTCGGCGGTCGCCGCGCCACCAACGTCCCGCTCGTCGCCGAGGCCGAGGACTGGGAACACGGCGTGTTCTTCGGCTCGACGATCTCCAGCGAGCAGACCGCTGCGGCAGAGGGACCCGTCGGCGAACTCCGCCTCGACCCCTTCGCGATGCAGCCGTTCTGCGGCTACAACATGGCGGACCACTGGGCGCACTGGCTCGAGATCGGTGACCGCCTCGGCTCGAACGCACCGCGCGTCTTCCGAGTCAACTGGTTCCGCAGGTCCTCGGACGGCGGCTACCTCTGGCCCGGGTTCGGCGAGAACGTCCGCGTGCTCGAATGGATCGCTGGCCGGCTCGACGGCTCGGCGGACGTGGACTGGAGTCCCGTCGGCGGGCTGCCCGCTGTGGGCGGACTCGACCTGGTCGGGCTCGACCTCGACGGCTTCGCGCTCGACGAGTTGTTCGCCGTCGACCCGGCGGCGTGGTCCGCCGAGGCCGAGCAGCTGCGGGCGCACTTCGACCGGTTCGGCGACCGGTTACCGGTGCGGCTGCGGGCGCGGCTGGACCAGCTCGTCCATCGGCTCGAGGACGCGGCGTGACGGAGCGCCGGGCGGACGCCACGAGCGCGCGGCGTCGTTCCCCGCTCACTCGATGTCGACGTCCCGCTTGCCGCGCCGCACGATCAGCGGGTCCGGCTTGCCGATCACGTCGACCGCCTTGTCCGGGTAGTCGAACTGCGTCAGGAAGTACCGCATCGCGTTCAGGCGGGCGCGCTTCTTGTCGTTCGACCGCACGATGGTCCACGGCGCGTACCGCTTGTCGGTGCGCGTGAACATCGCCATCTTCGCCTCGGTGTAGTCCTCCCAGCGGTCGAGGGACAGCAGGTCGATGTCGGACAGCTTCCACCGGCGCACCGGGTCGAGCTGCCGCATCGCGAACCGGGTGCGCTGCTCGCGTCGGGTGACCGAGAACCAGAACTTCGTCAGGTGGATGCCGGAGTCGACGAGCATCCGCTCGAACTGCGGCACCTGGGTCATGAAGGACTCGTACTGGTCGTCGTCACAGAACCCCATGACCCGCTCGACGCCGGCGCGGTTGTACCAAGAGCGGTCGAACAGGACCATCTCGCCGGCCGACGGCAGGTGCTGCACGTAGCGCTGGAAGTACCACTCGCCGCGTTCCCGCTCGCTCGGCTTGCTGAGCGCCACCACGCGCGAGGTGCGGGGGTTGAGGTGCTCCGTGAACCGCTTGATGGTGCCGCCCTTGCCCGCGGCGTCACGTCCCTCGAAGAGCACGACGACCTTCTGCCCGGTGTCCTCGAGCCAGTACTGGCACTTCAGGAGCTCGATCTGCAGCTGGTACTTCGCGTACTCGTACTCCTCGCGCGGCAGTCGCTCGTCGTACGGGTAGTCGTCGCGCCACGTCAGGACGGGGTTGCCGTGCGGGTCGATGAGGTCCGGGTCGGCGGTGTGTCCGTCCGCGACGCTGTAGCCCTCGGTCCGGAGCTGCTCGATGTACTCCCGGAGTGGTTGCGAGTACGGCGCTGTGTCCACGGTGTCTCCTCTGCCCGCCGATCGGTCGGCTGGTCCCATCCTGTCCTGTGCGACCCGACAACTGCCCAACCGGACGTGTCCCACAGGTGACCAGGCGGCTGCGTCACCGGGCGCGGTAGCGTTCTCGATGGCCTGTCCCCGACCCGGATCGAGCAACGATGCCTGACGTCCACCTACCTGCCGCCGACCGCTACGAGCAGCTCCCTTACCAGCGCGTGGGGAGGAGCGGCCTGCTGCTGCCGCGTATCTCCCTCGGCCTGTGGAACAACTTCGGCGCCGACCGCGCACTCGCCACGCAGCGCGACATCGTGCTGCACGCCTTCGACCGCGGGATCACCCACTTCGACCTGGCGAACAACTACGGTCCGCCTGCCGGGTCGGCCGAGGAGCAGTTCGGCCGCATCCTCGAGTCGGACCTGCGTCCGTACCGTGATGAGATCGTGGTGTCGACGAAGGCCGGCTACGACATGTGGCCGGGCCCGTACGGCGACCGGGGCTCGCGCAAGTACATGCTCGCGTCGCTCGACCAGTCGCTCGGGCGCCTCGGGCTCGACTACGTCGACGTCTTCTACTCGCACCGTCCCGACCCCGAGACCCCCATCGAGGAGACGGTCAGCGCGCTCGTGACCGCGGTCCGTTCGGGCAAGGCGCTCTACGCGGGCATCTCGAACTACGACCCGGCGCAGACTGCCGCGGCAGCCGAGGCGCTCGCCGCCGAGAACATGCACCTGCTCATCCACCAGCCGCGCTACAACATGTTCGACCGGGTCCCCGAGGACGGGCTCTTCGACGAGCTCGCGCGTCTCGGCACCGGTGCGATCGTGTTCTCGCCGCTGGCCGGCGGGCTGCTGACGGACCGCTACCTGGACGGTTCGGTTCCGGTGGGGTCACGTGCGGCCGAGGGCCGCTGGTTCGGCGCGGACCGCATCGACGACGAGTACCTGACCACGGCGCGGGCGCTCAACGACATCGCGGCGGCTCGCGGGCAGACGCTCGCCCAGCTCGCGATCACGTGGGTGCTCCGGCAGCCAGCCGTCACGTCGGCGCTGGTCGGGGCATCGAGCGTCCGTCAGCTGGACGGCACGCTCGACTCCCTCGCGGGTGCCCCGCTCACCGACGAGGAGCTCGCGGCGATCGACGCCCTGGTACCGCGCGGCTGACGCACGCCGGAGGCAGTGGGCGTGACCCTTGGACGGACGGGAGGTGGGCCCCACCGCCGGTACCGGCGCACCGCGCCAGCGGGGCGACGGCCGTGACGGGAGGGACGGTGCCAGCTGGCACCGTGCCTCCCGTCTCTTGGTGGGTTGCCTTAGACCGCCGCGGTCGCCTCGTCGCGGTGCGGGAGCTTCCACCCCGGGCGCACGAAGTGGCAGGTGTACCCGGCAGGATACTTCTCGAGGTAGTCCTGGTGCTCCTCTTCGGCCTGCCAGAAGTCGCCCGCGGGCTCGACCTCGGTGACGACCTTGCCGGGCCAGATGCCGGAGGCGTCCACGTCGGCGATGGTGTCGCGCGCGACCTGCTCCTGCTCGGGCGAGGTGAAGAAGATCGCGGAACGGTAGGCACGGCCGACGTCGTTGCCCTGGCGGTCCTTCGTCGACGGGTCGTGGATCTGGAAGAAGAACTCGAGCAGGTCGCGGTACGAGATCTCCGACGGGTCGAAGACGATCTCGACCGACTCGGCGTGGTCACCGTGGTTGCGGTACGTCGCGTTCGGGGTGTCACCACCCGAGTAGCCGACGCGGGTGCTGATGATGCCGGGACGGCGGCGGAGGAGCTGCTGCGCTCCCCAGAAGCAGCCGCCGGCGAGGATGGCGGTTTCGGTGGTGGTCATGGTGGCCTCCTGAGGTCGTCGTGCCGCTGGCTGCGGCACCGTGTGGTGCAACCGGCGACGGGGCTGCGGTGTTCCCGTCGCCGGGCGGATGTCGGGCCGCGTCAGTTCGTGGTGTCCTCGAGCGCGTCGAGCGCGGCAACGTCGTCGGCCGACAGCACGAAGTCGACGTCGGCGTTGTCGGCGATGCGCGACGGGGTCGTGGACTTCGGCAGCGGCAGGACGTCCTTCTCGAGCAGGTAGCGGATCGCGACCTGAGCGACGGACTTGTCGTACTTCGCCGCGATCTCGGCGATCTGCGTGTTCTCGAGCAGGCCGCCGGTGGCGAGCGGCGAGTAGCCCTCGGTGAGGATGTCGTGCTCGCGGTCGAACGCGGTCGTCTCGTCCTGGGTGTTGCCGATGAACCAGCGGATCTGGTTCGCGTGCGGGACGACGTCGGTGCGGCCGAGCAGGTCCTCGAGGTCGGCGACGGCGAAGTTCGAGACACCGATCGAGCGGGTCCTGCCGGCGTCGTAGACCTCTTCCAGGACCTTCCACACCTCGACGTTGCCGTCGCGGTGGTCGGAGCCGATGGCGTCCCAGGGCCACGGTGCGTGCACGAGGTGGAGGTCGATGACGCCGACGTCGAGGTTGCGGCTCGAGGTCTCGAAGGCCTCGCGGGCGCCGTCGGCGGTCTTGATCTCGGCGGGCAGCTTCGTGGTGACGAAGACCTCGTCGCGCGGGACGCCGCTGTCACGGATGGCCTGGCCGACGCTGGCCTCGTTGCCGTAGGCCAGAGCGGTGTCGATGTGACGGTAGCCGGCGTCCAGGGCGGTCTTCGTGGCGTCGTAGGCGTCGTCGCCGGACGGGATCTGCCAGGTGCCGAAGCCGATCTTCGGGATGTGCAGGCCGTTGGACAGGGTGAACGTGTCGGTGAGAGCGGGCATGCGACGGACAGTACGCCGCGGGTTGGTGGACGTGTGGAGCGCCGCCACCGCGCACCGCGCCCCGGAACGGGCATCGCGCCCCGACTCACATGGGCGCGATGCCCGCCTGGGGGCGCGAACGCGTCAGGCGACGGACGACTGTCAGCGCGTGCGCGCGCCGATGCGCGGCAGCACGAAGCCGAGCACGATCATCGCGACGGCGAGGAACGCGTGCAGGACGTTGTCCGCGCTGTTCAGGGGGACGAAGTTCGCGGGGTCCGCCATGCCGGCCGTGAACAGACCGTAGACGAACAGGACGGCGTAGACGATGCCGCCGACGACCAGGTAGAGGCGAGCGCCCGACGCCGAACGGGCTGCGATGAGTCCGACGATGCCGAAGAGCAGGTGCACGATGTTGTGCAGGACCGACACCTGGAACAGCCCCAGGAGCAGGGCCATGGAACCGTGGCCAGCCATCGACATCGAGCCCATGTCCATCGTGAGTCCGGGGATGAAGCCGGCGATGCCGACGATCAGGAAGACGACACCGAAGAGGAGTGCACCCTTCTGGGTCCACGTCGAGCCGGTGCGGTTGCGAGCGGTTGCTGCGTTGCTGGTCATGGTGGGACCTCTCATCTCGTACGCGTCGCGGATGTGACGCACAGGGCATTCGTAGTCGATGCGCAGTCGGATTGCAGGGACGATCCGATTTCCGAACGTCGGTGCACCTGCTGAGTCGGTGCGCATGCCGTGCTGCCTACGCTCCGCAACACGGCAACACCCGACGGAAGGCAACACCATGGCAAGCGGAGTCGCAGCGGTATGGGTCCCGGTCACCGACATGCACCGGGCGGTCGCGTTCTACCGCGACACCCTCGGGCTGACGGTCACGGACGAGTCCGACGACTGGAGCGAGATCGACGCGAACGGTCTCATGATCGGGCTGAACGGTCGCGAGTCGGCGAGCCCGTCGAGCGGTGGGGGAGCGGTCATCACGTTCCAGCCGGACGGGTCGATCGAGGACGAGCTGGCGAGCATCCGTGAGCGTGGTGCGGACGTGCAGGGCGAGATCAGCGAGCACCCGTGGGGCAAGATCGTCCCGTTCAAGGACAGCGAGGGCAACGACCTGCAGTTCTACGCGCCGCCGCAGGGCTGACGCGACCCCAGGACAGACGGGAGGCCCGGTGCCAGCTGGCACCGGGCCTCCCGTCTGCGCGCGGTCGCCTGCAGAGCGCTACGCGACAGCGATCTCGTTGGGCACGCCCGGCAGTGCATCGCTCGAGGCGACGACCTTCCCGGTGGTGAGGTCGACGGCGTGGACCTTCCGCTCGGCGGGGTCGGTGACGTAGGCGATGTCGCCAGCGACCTTCACGGCGGGGTGGGCGTCCTGCCACTCGGCCGGGCCCTCCCACGCGTCGATCACGGGGAACGAGTCGAGTTGCTCACCGGTGGTCTCGTCGAAGGTGTGCAGGGCGCCGTCGTCGCCGAGGACCACCGCTTCGTCGCCGGGGCCGCGTGCGAGGTCGCGGAACGTGAAGCCGACGCCGTCGGGCAGGTCCGCGACGGTGTACTTCCCCGAGGCCGCGTCGATCAGGGCGATCTGGTCGAGCAGGTACCCCTCGCTGTCCGGGTCGTCGTTGTAGTCACCGACCGCGACCGACGAGTGTGGCGTGGTGAACAGGTTGCCGGTGCGGCCGTACTCGGTCGGGGCGTCGAGCTTCTCGAACGCGCCGTCGGCGTAGACGAGCGCGCCGTCGGTGCAGCCGAAGACCGCGACCTCGTCCTGGACCGCACCTTCGCCGTGCACGTCCGGGCAGGCTTCGGAGCGCGTGCGTTCCTTGCCGTCGGTGTCCAGGGCGCGCACGCCCGAGCGGCTCTCCTCGGTCCCGATGGTGGTCAGGAGCGTGCCGTCCTCGAGCTCGATCGCGACGCCGTGGTGCGCCGCCTCGGACTCGGTGGTCCGGGCGTCGGGCAGGGCGTCGCCGTCGAGCTCGGTGTTGTCGAAGGTCGTCACGTCGCCGGTGCCGTCGGCGAACAGGGCGGTGTGGTCACCGTGCACGACGGCGTGCCCACCGGTGTCGGCCGGGAAGACCGCGTCGGTGAGGGCCGGGTCCGCTGCGGTGTCGAGCACCCGGAAACCCTCGGGCACCGTGACGAGCACGTGGCGGCCATCGCCGGCGGGGTTCACCCGGGTGAAGCCGTCGACGGCGTCGTCGGCCACGACCTGCAGGTCCTGGTCGAGCACGAGCAGGCCGCCGTCGTAGGTCAGCGTGATGCGGGTGCCGTCGGCCTTCGGGGCCGAGGTGCTCTCGGCGTCGGCGGCGTTCGTGGCGCACCCGGTCAGGGCGAGGGCCGCGGCACCGAGCAGCGCGGCCGGCAGTGCTGCGGCGCGGAGGGTCTTAGGTTTCGTCATGGACAACACTGTACTGATTCTCATTCTCATCAAGAAATCGGAGCCGTCAGGCCGTCGACGATCGACTCGGTGTTCGAGCGCATCATCCCGAGGTAGGTCGACGCGGCGCCGTCCTCGGTCAGGGACTCGGTCGCCAGCGAGCGGATCGACACCTGCACGTCGACCTCCTCCGCCAGGACCTCGGCCAGGCGTGCGGGTTGCGAGGCGTCGGCGAAGATCGTCGGGACGCCCGCCTGCTCGATCGCGTCCGCCAGGTCACGCAGGTCGGCGGCGCTCGGGGACGCCAGGGTCGTGCCGCTCGGGATCACGGCCCCCACCACCCGGAACCCGTAACGATCGGCGAGGTAGCCGAACACGTGGTGGTTCGTCACCAGGGCCCTCCGATCGGCGGGGATGGTGTCGAACGCGGCGGTCATGTCGTCGTCGAGGGCATCGAGCCGGTCGGTGTAGGCCTCGGCGCCGGGAGTGTCGATGCCGACGGCGTCCAGTTCGTCGTCGAGGGCCTCGACCACGTCGACCATCCGCGCGGGGTCCGTCCAGAAGTGCGGATCGGGGCCGCTGTCGTCGTCGGTGGTCCACTCCAGGGCGTCGATCGCGTCGCCGGCGGTGAACACGGGCACGCCGTCGTCGGCCGCGGCGCGGACGTGGTGGGCCACCCCTTCCTCGAGCCCGAGGCCGTTCTCGACCACGAGGTCGGCGCTCCGGAGTCGCGCCGCCTGCTGCGCGGAGACCTCGAACGAGTGCGGATCGCCGCCAGGGGGCATGAGCACCATGACGTCGACGTCGTCGCCGACGACCTCGGTCACGACGTCGCCCAGGATGTTCGTCGTCACGGCGACGAGTGGGCGGTCTGACCCGGTCGTGGTGCAGCCGGCCGTCGTGACGGCGACGGCTGCGACGACGAGTGCTGCGGTCAGTGCGCGCCCGTGCACCCTCACAGTCCCACCTCGGCGAAGGCGACGGGCGCGAACGGGAGCTCGACGGTCCGGGCCACGCGGGCGCCGTCCGCGAAGTCGACCTCGTGGACGACGGCGGTCGTGGGGTCGGCCACGTACGCACGCTGCGCGTCGAGCTGCAGCAGCGGCGCTCGGTCGCCGTCGACCAGGGGATCGGTCGTCGCGACCTTCCCGGTCGAGGCGGTCACCACGACCACCCGACCCGCGTCGTCGACCCCGACCACGTGCTCGTCCTGGTCGTCCACGGCGACCACCGCACGCAGCGGCCGATCGGTCGGCACGTGCTGCCAGGAGCCCTGTCGGACGTCGAGCAACCAGAAGCCGGTGTCGCCCGCGAGGCCGGCGACCGTGGGGCGGCCGGCCCGCGCGGCGAACGCGGTCGGTCGTTCGGCGTCGTCCGGCAGTGCGACGAACGAGGTCGCACCGGCATCGTCGACGACGACCGCTCCGTCGGCGCAGCCCACCACGGCGCCGGCGCGGGTGACGATCCCACCAGCGGGGTCGATGCAGGCCTGTCCGGCGCTGGTCGACCCGGTCGACCCGGTCTGCGCTCCGTCGCCATCGAGGACGCGGACGGTGTCGCCGTCGGCGGCCACCAGGTGCTCGCCGAGCGGCAGCAGCACGGTCGCGTCGAGTCGGGCGGTCTCGTCGAGCTCGCCCTGCCCGAGTGCCGCGCGGTCGAGCACCACTGCCTCGCCGCGCTCCGGCCAGGCGATCGTGGTCATCGTCTCCGACGAGTGCACCTGGACCGGACCGCCGCCCTCGAGCGTCCCGACGACGCGCGGCTCGGCGGCGTAGTAGTGCGTGTGGTCGCCGTGGTCGACGGTCCAGGAGCCGCCGTCGACGATCGTCGTGCGGTCGCCGTCGCTCGTCACCAGGAACCGGCCGTCGGTCGCGGAGTGCTCGGCTGCGCCGACGCGGTCCAGGTCGGTCGTGTCGCCGGTGAGCAGGTCGTGCCGGGCCGTCTCGCCGGTCGCGGAGACGGCCAGGAGGCCCAGCTGCGGTTCCTGGGACTCGGTCGCGCCCGCCACGTAGCCGTGCGGGGCCGTGGTCGCGCTGGCGTCGTCGGCCGGCGGTGTCGACGCGGTGGAGCACGCCGTGACGGTGAGCGCGAGGCCGGTCGTCAGGCCCAGGGCACCCAGGAGTCGAGTGCGTCGTGCGCGTGCGCGTGTGCGGTCGGTGGTCGGGTCGTGGTTCATGGTGCCTCTCGTGCTGTGGCTCGGACGGGGTGTTCGACGGGCCTGGTGGTCGCGCGCGCGACCCTGCGGACGACGGCGGCGGTGGCACGGGACAGGGCGACCCCGGCGACGGCGACGGCCGCGATGCTGGCGCCGGCGGCGGTTCCGACGTGCCACGAGACGAGCAGGCCGACCAGGACGGCGGCGACACCGAGCACCGCGCCGAGGAGCATCGTCGAGGCCACGTGCTTCGTCCAGGCGCGGGCCGCGGCGGCGGGCGCGAGCAGCAACCCCACGACCAGCAGGGTGCCGACGGCCCGGTACGAGGCCACGACGGCGAGTGTGACCAGGCCGACGAGGACCACCTCGGCGAGGCGGGGGTGCAGGCCGAGCGTCGCGGCCTTGTGGACGTCGAAGGCCAGTGCCGTGAACGGTCGGTGGAACGCGGCGGCGACGAGCAGGGCGACGGCGACGGCGATCGCCAGGCCGACGAGGTCGGCGCGGGTGACGGCCAGCACGTCGCCGAACAGGATCGCGGTGACGTCGGTGGCGAAGGACCGCGATGCCGACACGATGATGACCCCGAGCGCGAGCATCCCGACGAAGAGCAGCCCGATCGAGGTGTCGTACGACAAGCCACCGCGTCGTCGCAGCGCCCCGACGCCGAACACCATCACCCCGGCGCTCACGGCGGCGCCGAGCACTGCGGGCACGCCGGTGAGCGCTGCGATCGCGACGCCGGGCAGCATGCCGTGCGACAGTGCCTCGCCCAGGAACGCCATCCCACGCACGAGCACCCACGTCCCGACGACGGCGCACAGCACCGCGGCCAGGGCGCCACCGGTCAGGGCACGCACCATGAAGTCGACGGTGAAGGGGTCGGTCAGCCAGGTCACGATCCGAGACGCTACATGAAAACGACTATCGATACTGATAGCGTGCTCAGGTGTTCGCGACCGATCCGATGCCCGCCGTCCGCCTCGAGCAGGTGACCGCCCTCCGCGGAGAGCGGACCGTCCTCGACGGCCTCGACGCGGCCTTCCCTGCCGGCCGGGTCACCGCGCTGACCGGACCCAACGGATCCGGCAAGTCGACGTTGCTCGACGTGGTGGCGGGCGTGCTGCGGCCGACCGCCGGGCGCGTCACGGGCCTCCCGTCAGACGGCGTCGCCCACGTGAGCCAGTCCGTCCCACCGACCACGCTCCCGCTCACCGTCCGCGCGGCCGTCGCGATGGGCCGGTGGCGTCACCGGGCCTGGTGGCGTCCGCTCGGACGTGACGACCGAGCCGTCGTCGACGCGCAGCTCGCGCGGATGGCGATCGCTGACCTGGCGGACCGGCCCCTCGACGCGTTGTCCGGCGGGCAGCGGCAGCGCACGCTCGTGGCACTCGGGCTGGCGCAGCGGGCCGGGGTGCTGCTCGTCGACGAACCGACGGCCGGGGTCGACGCGGCGTCCGCGGCGCTGGTGGTGTCGGCGCTCGCCGCCGAGGCTGCCGACGGCGTCGTCGTCGTGCACGCCGCACACGACCCTGCAGCGATCGCCGCAGCCGACGCCGTGGTCACCCTCTCTGCGCCCTGACGGCGCGGGCGGCAGTCAGGGGCAGGCGACGGCGACGGAACCCGTCGAGGTCGTCACCGGCGCCGGTGCCGGAGCCTCGTCTGCGACCGGCGCTGCGCTCGAGCGGCGCAGCCCGAGGGAGACGAGCACGATCGCGCCCACGACGGCGACCCCTCCGGACAACCAGAAGTCCGCGGCGAGCCCGAACGACGACACCGCCGCGCCGCCGAGCACCGACCCCGCGGCGATCGCGAGCTGGATGGTCGTGACGAACAGCGCGAGCCCGGTCTCGGACCCGGCGGGTGACGCCGTGGACATCCACGTCTGCATGCCGAGCGGCAACGCGCCCCAGACCAGCCCCCACACCACGAGCAGCACGAACACCCCGACGACCGAGTGCGCGAGCAGGGGAAGCAGGACCACGGCGGCCGCGAGGGCGACCTTCGACACGCTGATCGTCCCGAGCACGCTCCGCCCGAGGGTGAAGCCGGCGGCGAAGTTCCCCACGATTCCCGCGACGCCGAACACCAGCAGCGCGAGCGTGACGGTGTCCGGGCCGACCCCGACCAGGTCCTGCAGGTACGGCGCGATGTACGTGTACGCGGCGAACTGTGCGGCGAACAGGAACGCGGCGGCGATCAGACCGACACGGGCGCGGGGGACGCGGAGCAGCGAGCCGAGCGTCGCGAACCGGACCTGCTGCTGCGCGGGGATGCGCGGCAGCATCGCGAGCTGCAGGACGAGTGCGACCAGACCGAGCACACCACCGATGACGAACGCGAGCCGCCAGGTGGCGAGCGACGAGACGAGGGCACCGAGCGGCAGGCTCACGACCGTCGCGACCGAGACGCCGGCGGTGATGAGCGAGGTCGCCCGGATCGTGGCGGCCGGCCGGACCAGTCGACCGGCGATGCCGGCGCCGATCGCCCAGAACCCGCCGATGCCGACGCCCAGGAGCATGCGCGCCACGAGCAGCACACCGAACGACGGGGCGATCGCTGCGAGGCCGTCCGCCACCACGAGCAGCACGGTCAGCGAGACGAGCACGACACGGCGGTCCACCCGCGAGGTCAGGACCGTGACGACCGGTGCCGCGACGGCACCGACGAGCCCCGTGGCGACGACCATGAGCCCGGCCGTGCCGATCCCGACGTCGAGGTCGGCGGCGATGGCGGGCAGGAGTCCGATCGGCAGGAACTCGGAGAGCACGAGGACGAAGGACCCGAGTGCGACGGACGTGACACCGAGCCACCCGCGGCGCTCTGCTGACGAGGTCATGGGGTCGTCAAGCAGCGCCGGTCGCGGGCCATTCCCGCGTGTCGTGTCGCTACTCGCTGGCTACCGACACGGTGCGGCCCGACGCCACCGACTCCTGCGCGGCGAGCACGATCGACAACGTCCGCAGCCCGACGTGCACGTCCGGCTGCGGTTGCACGCCCGACCGGACGGCGTCGACGAACGTCCGGAGCATCACGGCGTCGGGGTCGGCGCCGTAACGGGACTCGATCGGCAGCCCGGTCTCCGCGACGATCCCGCGCGCAGCCGCACCGAAGAAGTCGAGCGACACCGTGCCGCCCGTCCCGGCGACGTCGAGCGTCAGTCCACCCCACACCGCCGAGGTGTCCGGCTTGCTCCACGAGCAGTCGATCGCGGCGACGACGCCGTTCGCGTACGTGATCGTGACGAGTCCGGCGGTCTCCGCCCGTGCCCGGGCCGCGTGCAGCGTGCGGTTCGCCACGGCCGTGACGGTGACGGGCGCCGACCCCATCAGGCCCTCGAGCAGGTCCGCGATGTGCACGACGTGGTCGACGATCGCGCCACCGCCGGACAGCTCCGGCTCGGTGAACCACGACCGGGTCAGGGGGAGCATGCCGTTGTTCGCGCCGCGGACCGAGAACAGCTGTCCGAGCGCACCGGAGTCGTGCGCCGCTCGGAGCTTGTCGAACGCCGAGGTGAACCGCACCGGGAACGCCACCATGAGCATGACGCCCGCCGCGTCGACGGCGTCGCGGATCGCGAGGCCGTCCGCCCACGTGGTCGCGAGCGGCTTCTCGCACAGGACGTGCGCACCGGCGGCGGCCGCGGCCTCGACGAGTTCGCGGTGCCGGGCGTTCTCGCTCGTGACGACGACGGCGTCCGGGGCCCAGGCGAGCAGCTCGTCGTACGTCTCCGCGTAGGCGACCCCGAGCTCGTCGGCCAGGTCGCGGCCGCGCAGCTCGATGACCGTCTCGCCCGTGCTGACGCCGTCCGGGTCGGCACCCCGGACCTCGACCCCGGGCATCGCGGCGAGGGCGCTGAGGTAGCCGATCGCATGGGTGTGGGCGAACGACATCACGGCGATCTTCAGGGCGCTCATGCGCGAGCCCCCGTCATCAGGGACACCGGCTGCCCCGTGTCCATCGACTCGAGTGCCGCGTTCGCGATCCGGACCGCCTCGGCGCCGTCCGCCGCCGTCACCCGTGGAGCGGCACCGCCGGCGAACGCTCCGAGGAACTCGGCCAGTTCGAGTCCGTACGGGTCGTCGGCGGGGTCGACCTCGGGCAGGAAGCCGTCCGCGGCGTCGGGCACCGCGAGGTCGGCGACGTAGTCCTGTTCGTCGAGCGACCGGTGCGCCAGGCTGCCGCGTGTGCCCGTCACCGAGTACTCGGTCGAGAACGCGAGGTGCTGCGGTCCCCAGATCCCGGCGACGTGGCTGATCGCACCGGACTCGTGCGTGAGCAGGACGTGCGCCGCCTCCACCGGCTCGGCCTCGGTGCCGGCACGGACGCCGACCGCCGACACCGTGGTGACGGGTCCGGCGACCCAGCGCGCGATGTCGAGGTCGTGGATCATCTGGTCCATCACGATGCCGCCGGACAGTGCCCGGTCGGCGAACCACGCGGTGCGGATCGGGAAGGCCCCGGAGCGCACGAACCGCAGGACCGCCAGGTCGCCCAGGAGGCCCGTGGTGACGGCGTCGTGCAGGCGCACGTACGCGGGGAAGAAGCGCACCACGTGGGCCGGGAAGAGCTGTCGGCCAGCGTCCTGCGCACGGGCCACCAGGTCGGCAGCGTCGGCGTCGGTCCGGGCGAGCGGCTTCTCCGACACGACGTCCTTGCCGGCGGCGAGTGCGGCGCGCACGACCTCGGCGTGGGCGAAGGTCGGCGTCACCACGTCCACGACGTCGACGGCGGCGAACAGGTCGTCGAGCGAGTCGACGACGGTGATCGACGACCCCGCGGCGGCTGCTGCCGAGGCGAACGCGGCGGCCAGATCTTGCGCACCGTCCTGCGCGTACACGACGACCGGGCCGAGGCGGAGCAGGCCGGGCATGTGCGCGTGGGCGAT